>NZ_BAAJCL010000003.1:1402-323504 GCF_057535655.1 Anaerostipes stercorihominis
ATTCGTAGTTATTCGAAGAAAGCATATCCATGGGATAATGCTTGCATCGAATCCTTCCATGCACTCTTGAAAAGAGAATGGATTCATCGGTTTAAAATCTTCAACTACACGCATGCATATAAATTGATTTTTGAATACATCGAAACATTTTACAATACCATACGCATTCACAGTCATTGTGGATATTTGTCTCCAACTGAATACGAAGAACAATATCTCGAAAAGCTTGAAAAGAATGCAGTAAAAATTGCAAGTTAAACTTTGCTAAAAATAGAGAAAATTGGTTACATTTAATTTGTGCTTTTTCTTGACATAGGACCACACAGCACTTGGTAAATAAATTGATCCAGTAGCAGTTACAAAAACAAAATTAGAATACCCATCAATTTCTTCTGAAGAAAAACCCACACACTTTTGAAGTTCATATTCATCTAAAAATGCATTGAATACTTCATCAATCATAGGAATCGTTCTTCGACCGGAAATTGTTTTTGGAGTCGAAATATGCTTTGCAGATTTCCCTTCCTCGTCTGGTCTGTAAACAAATGTATGATTCACACTGATGATACGATTTTCAAAATTCAGGTCATCCCAGCGTAACCCTAAACATTCTCCGATTCGCATTCCTGTTCCAAGAAGCACTGTAAGAATCGGTACCCAGCCATGATATTCTCGATGTGCTTTCAAATAATCCATAAATGCTTTCTGCTGCGGAATCGTAAGAGCATGTCTGGGATTTTTTCCCAAATATGACTCTTCTTAATCTCTGCCATAACTCCATCTGTAGGATTCTGTCTGAGAATTTCATCTCTAACTGCCATTTGGAAGGCCGGATGTAGCTCAGTATGAATAGTCTCCAATGTATTTAGCTTCATTTCCTCATCTAATATCATTCCATAATAAAATCTCTTTATATCAGAATATTTGATTTTTCCAATAAATCTTTTTCCAAATGTCGGTCTGACAAAACGATTATACATATATATGTAATTCACTTTTGTCGATGGTTTCAGATCATATTTCTGTTCAATATATTTGTCATATAAACGATTCAGCGTAATCCTGTCCGCAAGCATAGGATCAAGCCCATCTTCCTTGTCACGGATTATTTTTCTTTCTTTTGTTCTTAATTCTACTAATGTTTTTGCATAAATAGTTCGCCTTTTTCTATTCAAATCTGTATAAGAATAGGAATAGCGACCGTCTTTTCTCTGACTCTCACCGGTTCGCAACACATACCCCCGGCTGTCTTTTCTTGATTTTGCCATCCTCTCACCTCACTAATCGTGAGGAGCATCTTAGCTGTGCTTATCCTGTCGGTATAATAGTTCCAATCCTTTCTTAAGCACCTGCCCTTTTGTAAGATCGTACTTTTCAGCATAAGCTTCCAATTGCTTCTGCTCAGCATTGGAGAAACGGATGGTGAAACGATAATTCATGGGATCATCACTCTTTGGTCTTCCCATCTTTGCCATACTATTTCCTCCTTCCTTACAACACCATTATACTTTATGTCCGACAACAAGTCAACGTGTTTTGCTCCTCATGTATTACATTTTATTTTTTATAATTCATCTCTGAAATTCTCAAGATATTCATCCACAATCTCTGTATTGACCAGAACAACTCTCTTCACATGATAGACTGCTTTCGCATCTTTCGCTAATTCCTGAAATGTATGCAACCCCATAGAATATAATTGTGCCCCTTCCTCATAACGGACAAATTTCTTTCTTCCGACCTGCACCAGCTTTTCCAATTCTGGAATTTCTTTTCTGACTTTAGGCATGAAAAAACCTCCTTCCTTCGTACATAAAAAATATCTTTCATATATACAAAAGAAGGAGGGTGAAAATACAGCCTCTGATATGCAATTTTTTTAAAACAAGTTATTTCCATACATTTTCTTTCGATGACCACATCCCAAAGAATTCATCTTCTCGCAGTAGTGCTCCATATACAGGGCAAATAAACCGGTTAATCTGAACCAATACAGAAGAAAAATCCGGCTTTTCAAGCCCTGGTCCGGGATTGTAATTATTCCACAATTTTTGAAGGAATTCATTCTGATCAAATGCTCTTATTTGTTCCATGCTATCTTTCTCGTATGGCGTTCCTCTATGTTGCAAGGTTTCAGAAATTGCTTCCTGCAACACCCTGCCTTCAAAATCAAATACCTGCGACCAGTAATAAATATCATAAAAATCTTTCATCCTACTAGAAGCAGTCATTCTCTTTAAGATGGCATCAAATTTCTCTGCCATTGTGCTCTCCAAAGAATATGTATAAATATTTGGTTCCTCAAAGCCTTCCAGCCTAGTTGCCACAGTTCGCTTAACTGCACCAGGTACTATCACGTCATCTACACCAATATCAACAGAAAATGGAATTCTCACATTTTTGATATGAGCCATCAAATTTATACCTATACCAGGATACTTTTTCTCTGGAGTGATTTTCCTCGTTCCTAGCACTTCCATACTAATAAAATCATTGTGAGTATCTGTTTGACAAATTTCCTCCATGATTGTTTCCATCCCAGCTACATCATTTGACATTCTTCTTAGCATGAAATCAATATCCATAGTTGGTCTGCCCTCATAATTTGAAATAGTGTATAAGAACATTCCACCTTTCAAAACAAGATTCTCTGCATATCCTGACATTTCAAGCTTACGAAGAAACTCTTCCTGTGCAAAAAGCTGTAGACAAGTCTGATAGTTGATTCCTGTTTCTTTCGCCTGTTTCTTTAATCTTGTGAGCACAGATGCACCCATATCTTTTATCTCTTTTACAGCCATATTCCAACCACCCTTCTTGCTTTCTTCTCCACACCAAGCTTTGAGGCATACATCATTAGTTTCGCAGCATCTTTCTTTTTATCACCAATATACCTTTGGATTACAGTATTAAAGACCTCTCCATCCATCGTATTAACATGACGCAAACAATCACATACAACACGCTCTCTGTCATAAATCTTTACCGTAATTCCATCTATGTTTCCTTCACTCACACCAATATTCAATCTGGATGTTTCAATAAAATGTGGTTTTATGATAGGAAAATCTAGCTTGAATTTGTTTCTTGCAGACTTATTATCTACAGCTATATGCCAGACTCCTGGCACACGATCCGTATAACCATAATACATCGCAGCTGACATGTCACAGATAATAGCTTTGGGAAAGAGTGCCGTTATTACTGACACTTCTGTAAAAGCCTTTTCATCCTGCCACTGATAATAACCATACTTGATCTTTTCTACTCTTCCTTGTTCTATTAGATTTTGAAGTACCTGATAAGATATACCTTCCCTTGTAAGTTCGCAGGTACGCATTATTCCTCCATATCGTTTAAATATTGATTCATAATTCATAACCGTATTCATGCACATCTCCTTAAACAACTTCATACAATTTCTTAATAGTTTTTGTACCAAGTTCTATTATACACAAATGTCGAGAAAAATCAACTTGATACAAAAAGTAATATGTTTTTGTATCAAGTTCTAAAAATAATTTTCAACATATACATCCAATTTCTTCTGCTCAGCATTGAAGAAACGGATGATGAAACGATAATTCATGGAATCATCAATCTCTGGTCTTATATTTTGCCAGTTCCATAGCACACCTCCTATTTCAGAGATGCAGCTATACTTTTCTTCAACTGCATATAAGCTTCATAAGTAGGTGTCGTTCCTTCCAGAAATCCACTCTGATAAGCATCGCTTTTCTTAATATCGTTTCTTTTTAGAATGTTGGAAAGATTCTCTGCTGTAATCCCATCTCTGTTTCTAGTAATAAAAATACTGTCATTACGGTCGTATTCATCCAAAAGCTCCGGATAATGAGTGGAAAAGATTAGCATACCACCATTTTTATTTATTTTTCCGTCCATAAAGAAACGTATTAAAGTACTTACTATTTCTTTATTGAAATGATTCTCTACCTCATCAACAATCAGGCAGCCTCCATCTTTCAGAACTTCTTGCGCCAGAGTGAAAGTAATCATTCCTTTTACAGTTCCTGACGAGAGATAATTATTTAATTCGATTGGATTGTTCAATACAATCTCTTCTTTTCCTTTAAATTTTAAATGTATAATTGGCTTCTCATTTTTTTCTTCAAAATATAATTTTTCAATTGTTGGATCCAGATAGGAAATAACCTCAGCCGGAATTCCTTCTGAAAATGGTAACACATTCACATTGGTGAAAAGTAACATGCTGACTACTTTTATATGTTCACCAGTTTTTTTATTATATGCGATCATAATACTAACATCATCTGACAAAAAGCTTTCCTGTTCATCTCGAACAATGAATGGTTCTCTCTCCTCAAAATCCAGCATAGCTTTACGAGTTGTTACTTCTTCAGCTTTTTTTGACCATAATGATTCTGATTCAATACTGTACACAACTCCTTCTACTTTCGTATTCTTAGATGTTATGACCGTTTCCAGTCTGCAAATTTCTTTTGTAGTCTCCGAATAAAAATATACATTCAAAATAGCATTTTTTGTATTTCCTAATATATTTTTCGTATTCATATGATTGATTGGTTCGTTATTTATAATTCCCAACGCAAGAAGAAGCACCTTTAATACAGAGGTCTTTCCTGAAGCATTGATTCCTATAAACGCGTTAGCCGGATTTAAATATATATTTGAAAACAAGGAATACAAATTCATTTTATCTTCTTCCGCAACTCTTTGCTGCGCATAAAAAGATAAATCCAGCTTCTCTTTAAACAATGGTAAGCCTTGTGCGGTAACTCTCAATAATTTTATATAACGCCTCCAATTTAAAAACTGATTATACGTGGTTATTTTTCTTTTTCTTCAATTACATCCACATTTCTATATTTTATCAACGGATAACCCGTTTTTATTTTTTTAATTTGAAAATTTTTCTCTCACACCCTGTATTTTTCCCCTCCATCTTTTGTATATGTAAGAGGGTTCGTAGATTAGAGCAAGATCCACCCAGGTATTACCGTATCGCCATTTTATGGCTACGGCATACCTCCGGGTAAGTCTCTTGATGGGGATTCCGATTCCCCATACCCTCGTACAGACATCAAAGATATCTGTTGGCTCTCTATCAAAGATAGTCGCAGCACTTTATATAACCGGAAGGGACAGCCGGTTAAAAAGTGTAATCGCACATCCAAGATGTCTTATCAAAAAGGAAGGAGGACTATGGCACCAAAGAAGAAAGAAAAGAATCTCAAGAGGAGTAACATCATCACGTTGAAATTAACGGATATTGAACTGGCAGTGTTAAATGAAGCTGCTGACATTACAGGATTTTCCCGATCTGAATATCTGAGAAAACTTCTGCTTGAGAAGCAAATCAATCATCAGATTGAAGTTGTTGCAGACATGAATGATCTCAGAAAACTGGTCAGTGAGTATGGAAAAATCGGATCGAATCTCAATCAGATTGCCAAGCATTTTAACAGTGGAGGCAGTCAGTCACGTGCTATAGAAAACGAAATCCATCAGTGCATCACGGACTTATTCCTATTGAGAAAAGAGGTACTGAAACTGGCAGGTGGTATGAATGGCAATCGTAAAACACATTAAAAGCAGAAATGCAAATTACTCGGCGGCTATCAATTATCTTCTGTTTGAACATGATGAAAAAACCGGAAAAAAGATTGTAGATGAATCCGGACGAAGCATCCTGCGAAAAGAATTTTATATGGATGGGCTGAACTGTGATCCGATGTCTTTTGACAAGGAATGTGAACTGACAAATGCTCATTTTCATAAGAATAAGAAACGTGAAGATATCAAAAGTCACCACTACATTATCAGCTACGATCCAGCCGATGTTACAGAAAACGGACTTACCGGAGAGAACGCACAAGCAATCAGTTTGAAACTTGCAAAGCAGATGTTTGCCATTATCAGCAACGTGAGTACATCTTCTCAGACCATTCATAAAGACACACGCGTCGGTCAGCTGGTGATCACACCGGTCGTGATCGCAGACTTTGTCCTGGACCTTGGCGAAGAACGAGGAACCGGGGCATTCGGAAGCACAGGAGAATAATACTATGATTACATTTGGAAGAAAATTAAAACACTTAAGACAGAAAAATCATCTCACCCAGAAAGAACTTGGCATGGCTGTTGGATTTCCCGACAGCTGTGCTGATGTCCGGATTGCTCAGTATGAAAGCGATGTCCGAACACCGAAAGAGGATCTTATGAAACTCTTCGCATCAACTCTCGGTGTTCCGATTGAACTCTTTACCGTTCCGGTGCTCTCAGAACCCAGAGAGTATGAGGCAGCGGAGTATTGGAGGTATGAACTCGGGGCAGAGTTGGGTTGATTGTTATGATGTTGAAGGGAGGCAACGGATTTCCGCTACCTCCCTTTTAATCATTTTTTATGATTATCAAAAATATCATCTAAGATTTCCATTGTTCCATAAGCTTCCCAAAACGAATCTCGTTTCTGTCTTTTCAATTTCTGCTTTTCTTGTTTTCTGATACGTTCTGGGTGTTTATAGTGTTCATTCATAATCATAAAACTATCTTGTGCATCAGCAATCTTTTTTTTCTGATTTTTATCAGCATACTTCTGAATTTTTGACAATGCATCAAAATGCTGTAATGCCAACCCATATCTTTCTTCCCTTGTCTTGCTATTTTTAGACTCCATCACACGACAAACACTTTCTTCTAAAATTCTAATATGCTGATTGATATAGATTTCTGTAGCATTCTTTAAAAGACCATCATTAATCTGCATACCTGGCTTAATTCCATGGATTACAATAGATGCCCAAGTTTCTTTTTCTCTCCGAGATAAACCAAATAATCCCATCGTATCATGATCTCCTTCTATCCATAGTTCCAGATTTCATATCCCTGTCTTCTAGCTGAATCATATACCGGCATCATGTTCTTTTCCAAAATGTTATAAAAAACTTCTTTTGAATTACCTTTACGATACAATTCCTGACCTGCCCAGATAGAATGTAGATTATCCCGATAACATGCTTCAAATCGTTTATGAAGTTCTGGTCTTTTATTTATCATTTCATACATCAGATACTGGTTTCTAGCGAAAACCTCAAAAAACGGATTCCATTTGGGTAATCGGTTGCTTTTTGACGAATTTAAGGAAGAGTCCATCGGCATCAGATTCCATAATTCATCATTCATCACAAATGACCACGGAATAAAATGATCTACATCATACTGCTTTTCTTTTACTGGTTGTCCTGTAAACACATCCCTTACTTCCTGTATTTCCATGATTCCCTGCCACAACTTCCGCACATTTGACAGTTTTCGCATTTTTTCATCCATTGGAGCAAGTTTATATATCAGACCAGGCACTTCAGGATTATTGTTTTGAAGCCATTTCACTTTTTCATATTGAATCCAGCCAAGGATATTGACTGTATTATCCTGAATCATTGCTATCCAGTCTGGATGAAAATGCACCTCTTTTTTTAATTTGCTGCTATCACCCAATATATATGGCAAAGGAGTTACCAGTTCATTTATTTTTTCAATATACGCTGTAATGCGTTTGACACTTCCCCAGTCTGGTACTTCATTACTCCTTGTAAAAAAGCCTGCCAGTGCTCTATATGGCACCATATTAGTCAACTGTTCTTTGGCTTTCTTTAAATCTGTCTGATGTTCCCGAATAGCATTCTTTATTTCAATCTTAGATGCATTTGCTGGAAGATCACTGAGTTCTGTCAGCTGTAAAATTGCCCTTTCCAGACCATCTCTGACCAATCCATCTACCTGCATTCCACTAAGGTGAATATGGAATTCTCGTACTGAATACCAAGCATTCGCTATCATTTCATCAATAATCTCATCAAATGTTGTCTCATTCTTTCCTTCTGAAATAATATGTACCACGGCCTCCAGCCAATAAAACTTGTAGCAATAAGAAGGATCTTTCATCATCTGAGAAAAAGCTTCGATATCCAGTTTATTATAATATTTTGCTTCAATATTCAACAAATGTCCGTCTTGCGAAGCAATATATTCAACCATCGTTCATCACCTCTTCCTTCTCTCACATCTCCGGTAATCCACATTTTATCTATCTGTAATCCAGAAATCTGTCTTGCAAACTCTTCAAACATCACTTCTGTAAAATCCGTAAAATATCGACCATTTCGTTCACCTTCAAATGTACCGTATTTGAACGATGTATAAATTATGCCATTTGTTTTTAATGCTTGATACATTTTATGAAATATATCCGGTAATTTTTCTCTGGACAGATGAAGAATAGAGGCACATGCCCAGATTCCATCATATTGGTTTCGATCATCAAATTCTTCAAACAGCATCTGTTTTACTTGGATGCCTGTGTAATCAGTTGCCATTTTACAAATCATCTCTGATCCATCTATTGCTGTTACATGATAACCATGATTTAAAAAATACTTTGTATCACGTCCAGATCCACAACCAAAATCCAGAATAGAAGCATTAGGGGAGAGATGCTTTGTGAATATTTGCTGTACTTCCGAAAAATCTACATTCTTTGTAGTTTCAGAAAAAACAGCAGCATTGCTATTATAATAATTTAGTGTTATAGCATCGCTCATATTCATACCATCCCTTTCCGACTTTATTATTCAGTCAATTTGTTATATTTATAGCTATAGATCAGCGTAAGTAATCCTGTTTAATTATTTGCGTTTATAATCCTGATAATGTTCTCATTACCAAGTCAACATCTTTATTTTCGAGTTCCTGAATGATATGCAGATATGTTTTCTGCGTTGTTGTCATACTGGCATGCCCCAGGCGTCTGGCTACACTGGCGATTGATACACCTGCAAACAGAAGAAGCGAGGCATGTGTATGTCTGAGTCCATGAATTGATATCTCTGAAATTCCACACGCTTTGCAATGTCTGGTAAGTACATCATTCACTGTAGAATTATAGATCTTTGTTTCTCCAACAAAAATCGGTTTATCTTCTGGCAGATTCTTCGTAAGCTCTGAAAATTTCACAACGATCTGCCAGTCAATCTGAATTTTTCTCACTGATGAGTTATTCTTTGTTGGAAGGAAGCCACCATTACCCTTATAATCCCATGTTTTACTAATAGACAATGTCTGTCTTGCAAAGTCAAAGTCCGAAGGAGTAATCGCAAGTGCTTCTGAAAATCTCATACCGGTTTTTGCAACCAATAGAATAAACCAGTCCCAGTTTACCTCTTCTCGAATATCAAGGTGTGCAATTAACGTATGTAATTCAAACTGATTCAAATACTTTATCTTTTTTGTTCTTGGCGATTTTCCCTTGATGATTGCCTTTCTGGTAGGATCTCTATCTATCATTCCTTCATCTACTGCATCCAGAATTGCTCCTTTCAACTGATGATGAAAATCGAGCGTTGTCTGACGTTCATGATCTTTCGCATAATCATTCAGCAATTTCTGATAAGCAGTCCTGGTGAGTTCACAAACCTTCAACTCCGGAGCAAGTTTTTCTACCCATTTCTGCGTCATCAGATACTTAGCCATCGTGGCATCCCTGATTGCACCTTTTTTGTATACTTCAATCCACTGTTTATAGTACTCATAAAATAATTGCATTTTGTCTGTTTCCTGTTGCATAAGTTTCTCTTCCTTTCCCGAATCACTTACGCTGATACAGACAATTAATCACCTATTATTTTCTTAAAGGACACCTTCCATTGGTATTTCTACCAAAAGAGAAGTGTCCCTTTATACACCTTATTTTTGAAAAATGCTCCTCAAAAATAATCCATATTTTACTTGTAAACAAATAAGTCAAACAGTTAAGAATCCATAGAGCTCCTTATTCTGTTTCCTTATAATCCATACATCATTATTTCAATCTATACAGCTCCAAGCCGATTCATGTAGCTCCATGTCAATCCGTGGAACCACTTTTCCTGATTGGACGTCTATGACTACCAAACCGAACTCTTTTTTCTGGATTAGTACAGCTTAGCACCTGCCGGGATTCTGTCATTTACCATCAGAAGGTTCAGTCCTTCGTGACCGTCTTCCTCGTGTACTGCTGAGATCAGCATACCCTCAGAAGGGATTCCCATCATCTTTCTCGGTGGCAGGTTCACGATAGCGATTGCGGTCTTACCAACCAGTTCTTCCGGCTCGTAATAGTCGTGAATACCGCTTAAAATCACACGGTCTTTGCGTTCTCCGTCATCTAATGTAAACTTCAGAAGTTTCTTTGACTTCGGTACTGCTTCGCAAGCTAAAATCTTAACTGCACGGAAATCAGATTTTGCAAATGTATCGAAATCTACCATCTCTTCAAAGATTGGCTCAATCTTTACCTTAGAAAAATCAATTTTCTCAGGCTCTGAATTTGGTGTAGAAACCTCTTTAGAACTTACACCATTTTCGGATTTTACACCACCGAGGGTCTTCATCGTCGGGAAAGATTTCAGGTTTTCTTCACGATTCTTCGGGATGCGTTATTATACTATATTGTCCAAATTTATAAACCTTATATATTCTTCACTATTCTTCATTATTAAGTTCTTTTTGTTGTCAATTTGTTGTAAATCAAACAAATTGTTGTCATCCGTTCTACTAAGCACTTCTCAAAAAATATCTAATTTTGTTGCTAAATTCTCGAATGACTCTTGTTTCTTTTCCTCTGTTGCTTCCGCATAAATATCCATTGTTGTTTCAATGTTTCTATGTCCCATAATGGATTGAATAACTTTTAAATTTGTTTCATTTTCACAAAGTCGTGTACAAAAAGTATGTCTCAGATGATGACAAGAAAAATTGGGTAATATAATAGGATCTCTCCGTTCTTTCTTAGCTCGCACCACTTCGTCTGCATTATAACTGTTTGCTATACGCTTAATCGTATGATTGACTGTTTGTGGATTTGGAACTGTTCCAAAACGATTACAAAAAATAAATCCTGACATTCCATCAATTTCTGTTTCATTAAAACCATTTTCCAGTTGTTCTTCATAAAGCATTTCAAAAGCATCTTTTACAACGTCCAGCATTGGAATTGTACGTATTCCAGCTTCTGTTTTTGGTTTGGATATTCTCAACACACTTTTGTTGTTCTCTGGTTTTTGATAATAGCTCAAACTATGATTTATACTGATTGTTCTTCTGTCATAATCTAAATCTTGCCATCGAAGCCCTAATGCTTCTCCAATTCTGCACCCTGTTCCAAGCAACACCGTAAACATAGGCCACCAATGATAATATATCGGATGGTTCGCAATGTATTCCATGAATGCTCTTTGCTGCTCTACGGTCAATGCATGTCTGATTCCTCTGTTCTTTCCGGATTCTCTGCTGATTTCTTTCATTACTCCATCCGTAGGATTATTTCGTATAATCTCATCCCGTACTGCCAACTGAAATGTTGGATGAAGCAAACAATGAACAGTATCTAAAGTTCCCAATGAAATTTTCACTTCATTAAGAAGATAATAATAAAACTGCAATACATCAGAATACTTTATTTCTGCAATCCGCTTATTTCCAAAGGTATCACGTACATAATGATCGTACGTATAGAAATATGAACTTCTCGTAGATTCACGCAAATTATACTTCGTGGACATATACCGATCAAACGTATCATTCACACTTGCCTTTCCCGCAACATAGAGATCCAATCCGTCCAACTGATCCTTCATCAGTTTAGCTTCTTTCTCTCTTAGTTCTGTTAGATCGTTAGCATATATAAATTTACGTCTGCCCATCGGATCTGTATAGGTGTACATGTATCTTTTATCTGATGATCTTTGTACTTCTCCTTTGCGTAAAGATCTTCCTCGCAAATCTTTTCTGACTTTCGCCATAATAGTTTCCTCCTCTTAAAGAGAAGCACTCACTATTTTTTCTGCTCGGATAAAAGTATCTCTACCCCTTTTAGGACAATGTCCGTTGTAGTCATTTTATGTTGTTCGGCGTATGCAAGCATCTGGGAATATAGCTGATCAGGAACACGAATGCTTAATACTTTTTTCTTTGCATTGTCTGATTTTGGTCTTCCCATCTTTTTCATTTCAGCTCTTATACCTCCTATACCAACATTATACTTTCTGTATGACGTAAAGTCAATTAAAAATGCAGAAAAATATAGAAGTTCTTCTCTCTTCTTTTCTCTCTTAAAATTTTAATATTCTCGGAATGTTTCCAAATATTTTTCAAATATCTCACAATTTACTAAAGCTACTTTATCAATTTTATAGACTGCTTTTGCCTCTTTTGCTAATGCCTGAAATTTTGTCAATCCTAAACTATATTTCTCCGCACCTTCTGGATATCTCACGAATTTCTTTTCCATTTTCTTTGTAGCTTCCACATCTTTTCTTGCAAAACCCATATCACAAAACTCCTTTCCATTTAAAAATAAGAAAGAAAACAAATTTGTCTTCTCATATAACGAAAGGAAATCAATGGATTTTACAGGGTGATTATGAAAAAAGTTAAAAAAATAGTTGCCGAAGTATCTTCTTCAGCAACTATCATGTCAAATTACCTCTATTCGTATCGCATTATTTCATTTTTCACGTTTTACATCATAATCCATTTCTATAAATCTCATTTATAACAGCCTGCGCCTGCTCCATTTCTTTTTTCTTTATGATTTCTTCCCGGTCACTTAGGATTGCAATCATTTCATCTATCACATCTTCCAGTCTAGGCTCTGTGTAACGATACAAGTATCCCAACATCCTGGTCGCTGTATAATCTGTATTCAGATTCTTATAGGCTATTTCTGCACAAAGTTCTTTCGGATATCCTTTGGTAAGTAAAAACTTATATAATTCATCTGTTCTTTCCGTTCCCATAAAGTATCACTCCTGTAAATTTCTCTCTGCTTAAATCAGTATGCCTTCCAAATGATCCAGCTCATGCTGACAAATCTGTGCGGTCCAACCGTCAAGTTTCAAATTCTGTTTCTTCCAATTCATATCCAAATATTCAACTTCTATCGTCTGATATCTCGTTGTCTTACGCACTCCCGGAAGAGATAAGCATCCTTCTTCGGTTTCATAAGGCAATTCTTTTTTTACCAATACAGGATTAAACATTACCACATCTACAAATCCCATATTTACAATAATAACACGTTTTTTCACACCGATCATATTCGCTGCCATTCCAACACATCCCTCACGGTTCGCAGCTAACGTGTCCATTAAATCCCTTCCTATTTGAAGATCCGCTTTTGTTGCCAGCTCAGATTTTTGTCCCAGGAAAAATATATCTTTCATGATTTGTTTTACCATTTTCTTCATACCCCTACTATTCTAAAAGTCGCTTTTTTTTATTGTTCCTGAATGGTAGTATAGCAGTTTTTTTACTTTTTTTCTATCTCGCCCTGTATTTTGCCCTCTGAGCCTTTCGTTATATGAGAGGGTTAATCTTTCAAGAGCAAGATCCACCCAGTAATACGGTATCGCCATTTTGGCTTTCCTATTACTCTGAGTTTTATCTTGATGTGGATTACGCTCCCCATACCCTCGTTACTGACATTCACAAAATGTCAGATTGGCTTCCACATAAAATGTGTGCGCAGCACCAGAAGTATCAGAAGGGACAGCTGATATTTCTAGTGGAGTACCATAAAGTTGGAAGCACTCAATTAAGGGAGGAGGAACATGGCACCAAAGAAAAAAAGAAATGAAATGAAACACTCTAATATCATTTGTTTAAGATTAAGTGACATTGAATTAGAGTTAGTCAATCATGCCGCTTCTCAGGCGAAATTATCCCGTTCTGATTATCTGAGAAACCTGATTTTAGATCACAAAATGGCTATACACTATGAAGTTGTCATTGATAGCCAAACAATAAAAATGCTCTTAGCAGAGTATGGAAAAATCGGCTCTAATCTTAATCAGATCGCAAAATATTTCAATACAGGAGGAGCGTACTCTAAATCTATAACAAACGAAATCCAGCAATGCCTTTACGACCTCTATAGGTTAAAAAAGGAGTTGCTAAAAATGATAGGTGATTATCGTGGCAATAGTGAAACATATTAAAAGTCGGAATGCAAACTATTCAGATGCTCTGAATTATCTCATCTTCCAGCATGATGAATCAACCGGAAAAATGATTCTCGATAAATTTAATCGGCCACTGCGAAGAGATGAATTCTACATGGATGGTCTCAACTGTGATCCCGATACTTTTGATGTTGAATGCTATGAATGTAATGAACATTTTAAAAAGAACCGAAGCAGATCTGAAATCAAAAGTCATCACTATATCATCAGTTTTGATCCAGATGATAAATCAGGATGTGGGCTGACCGGAGAAAAAGCACAGGCTCTATCTTTAGAACTTGCAAAGAAAATATTTCCCGGATATCAGGCTCTTATCGTGACACATACCGATGGTCACAATGGTTCCGGCAATATCCATACGCACATTGTGATCAACAGCGTCCGTAAAGAAGCTGTCAGAAGGCAGAGTTACATGGATAAGCCCCATGAAGAAATTGCCGGATACAAACACCGATCCACAAATAAATTCCTGAATTATTTCAAAAAGGAAATTATGGATATGTGCATCCAGGAGGGACTTCATCAGATTGATCTTCTCTCTCCGGCTGAAACAAAAATCACACAGGCTGAATATATGGCGCAAAAATCCGGACAGAAAAAATTAGAAGAGACAAACAAAAAAATCATTGCAGATGGGTTGAAACCAACTGCCACTACATTTCAGACACAGAAGCAAGAACTCCGAAATGCCATCAAAGAATGCAGCTCGCATTCTAAAAGCTTTCAGGAATTTCAATCTCTGCTTTTTGAAAAATATCAGATTTCCGTCATTGAAGAAAGAGGAAGATATCGTTATCTCCATCCGGATCGGGACAAACGGATTACAGAGAAGGCTTTGGGAACTCAATACGGCAAAGAACATTTAGAACAGTTCTTCTTACGAAAAGATCCGATAACCATTCTTTATGTCAGATCTCATTTACGGCTGGTGGTGGATCTCCAGAAAAATGTGAAAGCAATGCAAAGTCCCGGATATGCTCATCGGGTAAAAATATCCAATCTTCAGGAAATGGCAAATACCATTATCTATGTGCAAGAACATGGATACAATACCCAAACTGAATTAAAAGATGCCTTTTCCGAATCTCAAAAACAGTTAGATCAGGCAACAGAGCAGCTTATGGAAATGAATGCAGATTTGAAAAACATCAACCGTCAGATCCATTACACCGGACAATATTTTGCACAGAAAGCAATCTATACCGAATTTTTAAAAGCGAAAAACAAAGGCAGATTCCGAAAGGAACACACCGCTGAAATTCAAGCATATGAAGAAGCCCGTGACTGGCTGAAATCTTTTTATCCAGATGGAAAGATGCTTCCTATCAAAACATTGAAGGAACAAAAAGCCAGCTTGCAGGAACAGATCGACCAGCAAAAATCATCCATCCGATCTCTAAAGTATCTGACACAAGATTTAAGAACCGTAGACAAAAATGTGGAAGCAATTCTCCACAACCAGGTTCCCAAAAAACAAAAGACACGGGAACCCGAATTATAAATCATTTTACGAAGGAGGAATTACAATATGACACAAAATGAATTTAATGTTGTCCTTGAACAACAATATCGAAAATGTGCCGATGTCCTGGCACATAAGAAGAAAGAATACACAGGAGACCGCATTGACCGCCTGAGTGCATTTAAAATCGCTGCCTCATTACAGGGATGCACACCTAAGGCTGCTCTAGCCGGAATGATGTCGAAGCATGTCGTATCTCTCTATGACATGTGTTACTCTTCTCTGCTCCAATTTGACTTAGAACAATGGGATGAGAAGATTACAGACTGCATCAACTATCTCGTTCTGCTGAAAGCATTGATAAAGGAGGAACAAGCCTATGGATCACATTGAGACAAAGATTTTAAATAGTTATACCATTCAAGAAGCAGATCAGAACATGGTATTCGCAGCAAGGCTTACCCAACAGGGGCATTCCATTCAAAACATGGATGATCTTATGGCTCTTTATCAGAAATCTTTTACGGATAAAACTGTAGACCGGATTGTCAGTCTTCCCCATCCAACCGTACAGAAATTTACGGTGATCACCGTTGCGATTGTAGGTGCAAGCAGACGTTTTCTTGCACAGATCACCCGTCATCAAAATGAAGTAAAATTCACGAGTGCATCTCTGCAATATAGCAACTATTCAGAAAAAGCTGCATTTGTGATCCCATATGAAATCCTTTTTTCCGAACAGAGATACATTGATCTCTATCTGCAAAGCTGCTTATCGGATCTCAGATGTTATCAGGAATTGTGTTCTGTGGGATTTCATCATGATTCTGCCGGATATGCCCTCCCCCATGCTTTAAGAAATATTCTGATCATCTGTGCTACACCTTATGAGTGGAAACATATGATTAGTCAGCGTATCTGCAGGAGAAATACCGATGAAACAAGAATTGTAATGTTGGATATCTGGCAGAAACTATATGAATTCGATCCGGTGTTATTTTCACCGAAGCTGACCGGTCCTTTTTGTCAGAGGGGCTGTTGTGAAGAAGGTGCTATGTCTTGCGGAATCCCCATCCCAAAAGATTGGTCTCCATTAGAAATAATGAGAGCAGATTATCCTCTGCTCGTAGAAGGGAGGGAAGCTGTTTATGAAAATTAAATTGATCGATTTTGGATTAGAGAAAGATCATTATCCCTTCCGACCTCATGAAAACGATGCCGGTGCTGATGTATATATGCCTTATGACTGCACATTAAAGCCAGGAGAGATTGCAAGAATCCCCTTAGGATTTGGTCTCATGATTCCGGATGGATATGCCGGGTATGTCTTTCCACGAAGCAGTATGGCTGCAAAAGGATTGGTCTGCGAGCTTCCGCCTATTGATTCCGGATATCGTGGAGAAATTCATGCCATCATCAGCAATGTTAGTTCAGAATCCCAAACACTCCGCAAAAATACCCGCGTAGGGCAACTGGTTATCACTCCTGTTCTAATCGCTGACTTTGTTCTGGATCTCGGAGAAGCAAGAAATACCGGTGCTTTCGGAAGCAGCGGAGAATAAGCCTCCCTATAAAACCAGAGGTGCCGAATAATTTATGATTCGACACCTCGCACACTCAAAATAACTTATAAGTCCCTGTGCTTTACCGGCATAAAAGACCGACACGGGGTATATGCCATGATTGACAAAGACGAGCGCCGGGATGTGAGTATTCGCAGGCCCCGGCCCTCTATCCGAAAGCAGCTTGCCGACACCAAACAGGCCGCCAGCCCGAAAAAGGCGGCGGCCAGAACCAGGAAAAACGAATTGGAGGTATGAGAATGATGCACTTTACCGTGGAGGAAGAAAACCTGATCTGTATGTATCACAACGCCGACCGGCGCAGGACGATAGGCAAGATCACCGCCGCCCTGCCGGATATGGACGGGGATATGCGGGCGCTGGCCCAGCAGACCCTTTCCAAGCTGGAACGCATGACGGATGCCGACTATGACGGCCAGAAGTTCCATTTCACTGACGAATAAGTAAAGCAGACGCCGGGCGCGGCGGCCATGTGGCCGCTTGCGTCCGGCGTCTTTTCTTTTTGTCTGTTTAATATCCAGATCACACATACAATCCCATGACGAATTTATCAGAATACTAAGCAGAATAGCTCTGTAATAGCCCCATCATAAACTTTTCGTGTTCTACAATTCCTTTGTTGCAATCTATCCGACACTTAACATTAAAATCCTTTGCCGCTTGCATTGCTTTTTCTTTATCACGCAGCACAAATATAGCATGGGCGTATATAGTGTGGTACGAAGATAAGGGGTCAAGACGTTCTTTTAATATGTTGCCTTTTAATGAGTATGCAATATTCCCTGAACCTGTTTTTACTGCCAACATCATTTCGCAGAACTGTTTCTCGCAAAGTGCTTCATTCTTATAAGTACCCAAAACAGCTTTTGCTTTAAGAATTTCATTGCATATATCAAGGGCCTTTTGATATTCCTGCTGCTCCAAAAGGAAGTAAATCCGATCAATAGCAAAGACACAAATCAAAGGATTGCTATAATTATGATCGGGTAGATCAGAGAACCATTGCTGGGGGAAATCCAAAAGATTCTTTTTTTCTGTTGCCCCAAACGCATTTATCTTCATCACTCTCCAAAATGCCCGTTTTGCGCTCGAATTGCTTATCATTGATAAGATATTATAAGCATCGTTAGCCGCTACTCTTGTTCGCATCGGGATTCCATTAGACACAACAAAGAATAAACCTATAATGCCGGCAAGAAGAAACGAAGTTCTTGCCATTGTTCCGTCACTAAAAATAAACGCAATTCCAATACAAAAGATTCCAGAGAGCAAATTAAATATTGCTCCACCTGCGTTATACCAAAAATAAGGAATACTATTGCTTTCTTCAAAAGCCGGTTCCATAAGGCATTGCCCGCCTGCTCCCGCAACACTGGATTTTCCAACAGATATTTTTTTACCATGTTTATAAATCCTGAAATTGAGTACGGTAAAAGAGATAAAACGATACCCAGTGGCAAGGCCAAACACAAGATGACCCGCTTCGTGAACCAAAATTTGCAAAATAGCAGAAACTCCTACAATCAAAATCAGCAGCATACTTTCAAACATACCGTGGCTCCTCTCTAAAACTTCCATAGAGGCATGAAAACCTCGGCATTAGTATAAATCATTTTTGCCAGAATGTAAAGTATTTCATACTTGATAAAAAAAAAATATTCATCCCTCGGATGTAGCAACAACCCATCTAAAGGATGAATAAAAGGGCTTAACGAATTTTTCTTAATATGGCAATAGAAATAATTGTCACCAGCATAAAACCGTCATATACAAGGCGAATAGCGTTTGCAAAAACAGCAATGCTTTGTATCACATGATACATATAATATGTCAGGATATTCATAAAGACGATTATGCCAATTATGCCATAAAAGCAGGCTGTTCCGATAATCGCTTTGCCGTGTTCGTCGCGTCCCTCTTTTGAGAGCGCATAAGCGAAAAAGAGAATAGTAAGTAAGATTGTTACTATCCAGACAAACCATGTAAACCCAATACTATTTAGCAATTCTCCAACAAAATCAATCATCATTGCACCTCTGAAAAATCGAATAAGTCCTCTATTGTTACATCGAAAACTTTTGCAATACCGTATGCCAGCATCATAGACGGATTATAGCGGTTTCTTTCAAGCTGCATAATAGTCTGCCTGGACACTCCCACCAGATCGGCAAGCTCCTGTTGCGTCATGCGCTTTGTGGCACGATATATGTGTATTTTACTTTCAAATTGGTACTTATTTTTATTTGCCACCATCCCACCGCCTTTTTCTTTTACTACATCGCCATCAGTGTAACATATTTCTTGCATTTGGTAAAATATTATTTTACATTCTTTTTGTCCCTCTATCCAATCAGGAAAGGAACCACTACAACGCTTTCCATCTTTCATACGGGCATCAAATACAGCCTTGATTTTGTTGCTTGTGTCTTTTGCATACCATTCATTCATAATATTCAAGAACGGGGCAAAGTCATTATCCAAAGCATTATCACTATCAATACTGTTGTTTATTGCAAGAAAACGAACATCTTTCTGTGGAAATAAAACTTCACTAATATAGACAAGAGCACAAAAGGGTAATGTACGACGGAGGTTAGCCCGTCAGATTTTCCACTCGATTTCTACTTTCTCATTGGTCGCCCGGATAACGGTTATCAGTGCGTCCACTACCTGCCGCTTGTCCTCAAAGCTGACATTTTCCCAATCGTCCAGATAGCCGGAAATGCTTTCTATCTTTTCGGCTGGCACAGCGTCCGCAGACAGTTTCGCAATCTCGCTGGAAATGTCCTGCCGCCTTGCGTCCAGTTCCTCAATCCTGCTGTTTGCGTAGGAGAGCAGCACCGGGCTTGCGCCTGTCAGCGTATCAAGCAGCTTTTCAATCTCGCTTTCCACCTGCGCCAGTTCCAGCCGCTTCGCTGTCAGCTTCGGGGAGATTTTTGCCGCCTTTTTCCGTCCCGTCAGCGTCTTAAAATCTTTCAGCTTCTTCACCATCGCCTTATACACAACCGCTTCCAGTTCGTGCAGCTTCACGCACCCGCAGCCGGGACAGGCCCCGCTGTCTGCATGGACGGTACAGCGCATATAAAGAATACCGTTGGAGTGCGCCGACATGAGCGCATAGCCGCATTTTCCGCACTTGATTTTTCCCGCTGTCCAAGTGTTCCGGGCTTTCCTTGCTGGCTGGTAAGTATGGCTGGCAAGCAGCTTCTTGCGGCATTTCAGCCACAGTTCGGAGGGGATAAAGCCCTCGTGGGGAGCAAGCACCAGCGTCTGCCCTTGCAGGTGTTTATGTTTGTCCTCGGTGTTCCCCTTGCCCTGATAGTAATAACAGCCGTTTGTCCCCGCAAAGTCGGCGGCGTTATTGTAAATATCCGTTCCCTGGCTTTTGTAGAACTCGTATATGTCGAGGTCAGCCATGACATAAATCGGGTTGCGTAGGATAACGCTCAAAGTTGCCCTCGACAGCGGCCTGCCATGATAGGTACGCATACCGTCCGCTGTCAGTTTCTTTGTAATGTCATGCAGGGACACCTGCGGGTCTGCGTACATTTCATACATCTGCCGCACAAACGCCGCTTCTGCCGGCTCAATGACCAGCTTCTTTGTCCGCACCCCGTCCATCACATACGGCTCTGTCCGAAACCCGTAGGGTGTTTTCCCTCCCATCTTGAAACCCCGCTGACAGCGGGAGTGCCATGCGTCCTGCACCCGCTTCTGTATGGTTTCCCTCTCAAGCTGGGCGAACACGATACAGATATTCAGCATAGCCCGCCCCATCGGGGTGGAGGTATCAAACTTTTCCGTAGAGGACACAAACTCCACTTCATACTTTTGGAAGTAGTCCATCATCTTCGCAAAGTCGAGAATGGAACGGCTGATACGGTCCAGTTTGTAGACCACTACTTTCCGCACAAGTCCGCTTTCGATGTCCCTCATAAGCTGCTGGAACTCTGGACGCTCCGTATTTTTCCCGGAATACCCTTTGTCTTTGTACTCTTTACAGTTACTGCCTTTTAGTTCATATTTGCAAAACTCAATCTGGCTTTCAATGGAAATGCTGTCCTTTTTGTCCACCGATTGTCTTGCATAGATCGCGTCTATTCGATTATCCATATTGTCGCTCCTTTTCTAAAAAAGAAACGGAGCTACTGACAGTTTCATTATACCGCCAGCAGCCCCGCAAATCAACGATGGCTTCGGAAAACCTTACGCCCCGGCTTCCTCGTTCTGCCGCTTGTCGGCGTACTTGCGGAACACCTCATAAAGCTGCTGTTCCAGCTCCCGGCGTTTCTCCGCTTCCTGCTCCGGCGTGAATATTGGGGAGAGATTTTCCAGCGTGATTTCCTTTCCCTGAAAAGTCACGATTTCGGTTTCTTTCTTGTATCTGATACTGTTACTTATAAAATCACCTTTCCTTTCTGCAATGCTGCTGCCGTTTCAGTTCTGCCAGCACCTCCGGCGGGATACGCTCAACCAGTCTTTGGATATTGTGCAGTTCGCTTTCTAACTTCGCCCGTTCCATACGGTCTTGCATTTTGCCGCTTTCGCTGGCTTTGGCTCTGGCTTCCAACTGCTGATTTTCTTCCAAAAGGTCATTGATTGTGACCTTGTACTTTTTCAGTTGCCCGGAGAAGTTGTCCATCTGCGGGAACCATTTTTTCAGCATAGCGAGGGCTTCCTCTTTCTTCTTTCCGGCGTTCAGTGGGTTAATGCTGTCAAGGGTGACTTCAATGGCTCTTGCCTGTTTGGAGAGGGAAACCGCCTGTTTGAACAGCCGGGTGGGGATATGCTTCCTGCCCGTCTTGCTGGCGCTTTCCCCACGCTCCAAATCCGTGTATTTCTCCACCATGTAGGCGTGAAAATCGTCCTGCCATTTTGTCAAATTCGCCCGGTTGCCTAAAATCTCTTTGGCGCACAGGCGGTTGTCCTGTGTCAGCGGAACAAAGGTCAAATGCAGGTGTGGCGTTTTCTCGTCCATGTGAACCACCGCCGACACGATATTTTCTTTGCCCACTCTATCAATGAGGAAGTCCGCCGCTCGCTGGAAAAACGCTTGTATTTCCTTTGGGGACTTCTTCTTAAAAAACTCCGGGCTGGCGGTAATCAGCGTATCTACAAACCGGGTGCTGTCCTTGCGGGTGCGACACCCTGCCTGTTCAATGCGGTTCTGGATAAAGTGGTAGTATCTACCCTCTGGCTTAATGATATGGAAGTTGTACTTGCTCCGGCTGGTGTCAATGTCGGGATTGCTGGCGTACTGTTCCTTTTGCCGTTCGTGATGGGCTTCCAGCGGTCTTGCCGGGTTGCCCTTGTGCTTTTCAAACCGCAAAATTGCGTGCTGTGCCATGAAACTCCTTTCCCCGTTCCCTTCCTTTCCAGCGGGTTTCCCCGCCAAAATTATCTCTGATAGGATAGGAATGAAATAGATATAAATCAATCGTTTTAATCTTTGTATTTCTATATACCGTCCAGTTTCCGTACTTCAAGAGGATTGATTATCGTACTTGTCGAGTACGGTTTTCAATTCGACCGCGTACCATAATCGGATTTCTTAAAGTCGGTGTTTGAAACCGCTTCATAAGATTTTGGATAAATGCGATTGGGTTTTCCGCAGCCCTGTTTCTTAATGTCAATCAACTCCGCATACTGCAACTCTCGCAAGGTGTTGACTGCTTTTTGCCGCCCACAATGGAGCAGGGCAACCACCTCGCAAATGGGATAATACAGGTAAATGCGACCGTACTCGTCCGCCCACCCGTTTTTCCGGGATAACTCCGCCCGCCGCAGGATAAAGGCATACAGCAGCTTTGCTTCGTTGGATAAGGGCTGGAATGTGGGCGCTTCAAAGAGAAAATTGGGGAGCCGGGTGAAGCTGGACGCCTTTCCTGGCTGATGAATATAAATCATGCTTGTCATAGTATGCTTTGTGGACGGTTAGAAAGGCATTTTCAGGGGAGGGCGATACTTTATACCACTTCTTCCGGTTCTGCCCTCTGAACGCTTTATAAATCAAGGACTTTTCAGCCCCTAACTGTCCACGCTCGACCTCCTTTTCCGTTCACTTTCTGTTTTCTGCCGCCTGTGAACTCTGGCGGCACAGTCCGGGCAGTATTTCCCTCGGTTGGATTTTGGGACGAACACACCGCCGCAGACCTCACAGCGTTTCAGATCCTTATTCCGGTAAATCGCCGCTTCCAGCGTCCCCATAAGTGGTAAGACCGCCCAACGGAACCACTTGCAGCAGACCGAGAAAGAAATCAGCTGCGGGCAGGTGTGGCTGTCCCAGTCGCCAAGGGCGATACAAGCCCCGTTTTCACAATTACAGCACTCCCGCCGGATAAGGGCGTTTGCCTGTTTCCTCTGCGCCGGGTTCATGCGGTAGAGGGAACCGTCCGGCCTGCGCTCTATGGGTGGCAGTCGTTTATATGGATTATCTCTCATGCGTTTCCTCCATTTGCTTTTTCGCTGCCGTTCTCTCCGAAAGGTTTTCCGACGTTGGCACGCTCCCCGGACTTCGGGACAAGTTGTCCCGAAACTGGCTCCTTGCGTTGCTTCCCCTGCCGGGAAACGCCTTTCGGACGGTCATTCTGTTTTCAAGGTGCGGCTCATCGATGAACTAAGATAAGTCTACACCTAAATGACCGCCCGTCCCGTATATCCATAATGTCGGAAATCAGCCCGGAAAACTTTCTATTTCCACGCTCTCGGAATTGTGGTAGAATGGAAACAGCAAAGCGACAAATGACAATTTGTCTAAATAAATCAAGATAAGCACGTTGTTAATTATGTATATTAGAGGTGGGTATAATTGAATGAGAGAAATAGAAACGGTACAGAAAATACAGGACTATATACGCATACATCATAAAGATGCTAATTTCAATATAAATGATATCTGTTCTAAGATTGGGTATTCAAGGCGACAAGTTGACAGAATTTTCAAGAAGTATCTGAACAAAACATTACAAGAATATGTTAGTGCAGTTTGTTTAACGGATAGCGCAAATGAATTATTGAATACAAAAAAAACAATTTTGGAAGTCGCATTGAACAGCCATTATGAAACGCACGAGGGATTTTCGCGTTCCTTTTATAAAAAATTTCATATCAATCCCTCTGTATATCGTGAAAAAAAGATTGCTATTCCATTATTCATACAATATCCGATTAGTCACTATTATGCTTTGTTTAAAAATAAGGAGGAATTATTTATGGGTAATGATTTAAGTTTTTGTATGATTACTGTTAAAGAACGTGAAAGAAGGAAGTTGATTTATCTCCCGTCACACCATGCACAAGATTATTTTTCGTATTGCGAAGAAGTTGGCTGTGAATGGGAAGGTCTGCTAAATAGTATTCCAGAAAAATTTGAACCTGCTGCTTTGATTGAATTACCAGACAAATTAGTCGAAAATGGTTTTTCAAAGATAGCAGCAGGCGTTGAAGTGCCATTAGATTATGATAAAGAACTTCCAGAAACATATAAAACAGTGGAACTTCCAGAATGTATCATGCTTTATTTTCAAAGTGAACCATACGAGAATGAAGAGGACTTCTGTAAGGCGATTGAAATCACATATGCAGCGATAGGAAAATACAATCCTGCGGTATATGGTTATAAATTCGCATATGATATAGCCCCAAGTTTTAACTTCGGTGCAGATACAAGTACGGGAGCAAGGATAGCTGTTCCAGTAATACTAACGGCTTGAATAGCTATAAATTCCAGTTCGTATAGAGCATGATGAATTAGAATTTGAAAGGTAAAAATATGAAACCAGAAGAAATATTAAAGTATTAATTCAAGCACCACGAATATATACGTTAATTCCAAAAAGAGTTTTTAAAGACCTAAACGAAAAACAACTATTTGAAGAAATTACACAATCAAGAGTAAAAACAACAAAACATGTATAATAAACATACCCCACAATGTAACAACTTCCTATTTTATAGAGTGGACAAGGAGGGAGAGCATGGAACTATCCACACAAGAACGCTTAAAAGACCTGCGTGTGGAGCGTGGCTTGACACTGGAACAGCTTGCGGAGCAAACGCACCTCTCCAAGTCTGCGCTGGGCAGTTATGAAGCGGATGACTTCAAGGATATCAGCCACTATGCTCTTATCAAACTGGCGAAATTTTACCGCGTGACTGCCGACTATCTGCTGGGGCTGTCCGAAACAAAAAATTACCCAAACGCCGATCTTGCAGACCTGTGTTTGAGTGATGATATGATTGAACTATTGAAAAGTGGGTTGGTAGACAATTCCCTCTTGTGTGAACTGGCGGCGCACCCGGATTTTCCCCGGCTGATGGCTGACCTTGAAATTTATGTGAATGGAATTGCCGGGAAGCAGGTGCAGGGCGCAAACGCCATTGTGGACGCTATGAGCGCAACCATTATGAAGCAACATAATTCCGGCTTGACCGACCCGCAGTTAAGACAGCTTATCGCCGCCCATATTGACGATGACAGCTTTTGCCGCTATGTGATACAGCAGGACATAAACAATATAGCATTTGACCTGCGGGAAACCCACAAGGACGATTTTTTCAGCGTCCCGGAGGATAACCCGCTGAAAGGATTGTTGCAGGCCGCAGACGAAGCCGCCAGCGAGGACGATGACATGGAGCAAGCGTCTATGGCTTTTATCTGCAAACAGCTCAAATTGAATTTGAAGAAGCTGTCAGAAGAAGAAAAGAAGTGGCTGAAAAAGATTGCGGAGAAATCGGACTTGCTGAAAAATCCAACCCCACAGCGGGGGAGAAAATAAAAGAGCAGAAAACCAAAGTATGCGGAGGTATTTATGAAGAAAATTCTTGTTTTATGTATTGCACTTATTAGTATGGCGGCCTTAACATCATGCATAAGTTCCATAGCCAATGCCAATACCGCAGATGGTGTAAAAATCGAAATGCAATTAAATGAAAATTATGATGATACAGAACCATTTATCAATGAAAAGCTATTTTGTGTATCAAATGATTTAGAGAATGTGACAGCAAAATGTGAATTGGAAATGGATGGAGAAAAAGGAATTTTAGAAATCAAGAACAATAAAACAAATGAGATTTTATGGAGTAATACATGGGACGGAGCAGTTGAATTAACTACTTTTTCCATTTCACTGGACAATCTAAAAAAGGATGACGAATATGCTGTATGTTTTACAGGGACAGGAATAAAAAATACAATAATTTCTATTAGCTTTGAAAATGATTATGTTCAAGAACGTGAAAAGCCACTCAAATAATTTCCTAATCTATCGGGGAAATAGCAAAGCCAGGCGAGCCAGTCAACGGTCAAGATGAACGGCGCATAAATGCGCCGCCGCTGACAGTCCCGCCTGTCTTTGCTGATGGGTAGTCAAGGCGGGAAAGCCCTAAAATGGCTTTCCTGCCCATTTCAATTTTGAGAGAAAAATCCGTCTTCTTTTTTGTGAGTGTGGCTATCCGTTTGGGACACTTTGTCTCATAGTCCGGCGTGGAACGGAAGTTCCATATACGCCCTGTCTGCTGATAAGACCAGTCTTGCGCTTGCGGCTCCACGTCACGCAATCACAGCCCTGTTTTCCTGCCGCTCCAAATGCTATTGCCTTTCCCGGTGGCAATCCCATTTTCGCAGCAACGCTGACAGAGCGTATAACACACTACACTTTGCAAGCAAAGTCGTGTGCCAAGGGGCAAGCCCCTTTGGAAACCCCAACAAACAACAAAAAGGCTGAATATCCCGCACTTTCCCTGTGCCGGATATTCAACCTTTATTTGTTGTCAGCAGCCCCATTTCATGGTCTGCCTTTTGTGTCCTTGTCTATAATGTTTCTGTATAAAAGCCAACTTGCAGATAGTTTCGCCCTAATCGGCTCATATCTTTAACAATGATTGTTGCGACATTGCCTGCTTCCACTTCTTTAATCAACGCTTGAAAGCCTGGGCGATTGAAATTCACACCCGAAAAACCATCATCCGTAAAATGTCGAATGTTACCGAACCCATTTCTACGAGCATAATCTTCCAAGTATTTCTTCTGATTGATGATTGAATTTGACTCGCCGGTAAGGTCATCGTCCCTTGATAATCGCTCATAAAGTGCGGTAATCTTTGAAGTCCTTGACATTCTCTTAACCTCCTTTCGTTATGTAATCTTGTAATTTAAAAAGGACGATGTTTATCGTCCTGTTAAAGTATAGCCCTCCGGTGCAAATTTTACTATATTTATTGTCGTTTCAAAAACATATGCCCCAACTACTTTTTTACTAAAAAAAGCCTAGAAGAGACATTTTCTCTTCTAAGCCTTATTACTTTATCACAGAATACTTTTTGCTTTCATTTTTCCTCATGGTCATGAGACATTTTTCGCTTAAATTGTGTCTTATGAATCATCCAACTTCTCTTCACGTGCTATTTGAATTGTTTCTAATGCTTTCTGAATTCGTTCCTTTGCATAAGGAGGTCTTAAATTCAATGATAACCGTCCCTTTTGGATTATATAGGTTTCACTTCCTTCTTTTGTTGAGTTGCTTAGATAGCAGCATTCAGGATATCTCTCTGCAAAATTCTTTAGTCGTTTCTGTAATCCCTGATTAAATGTATAGACACTATAATATCGATCTTCTTCATTTGTCAGGATAATCGTTTCTTTTTCATACTTTGACAGTTTCATAGCATCTATCCTCTCCTCCTTTCCATATCCTGCTCCAAATATCTCGGTACCGGTTTTCCAGATTTCACAGCGATTGCAATCTGTTTTTCTCGTAATCTCTTGATCACCGACTCTCTTTTCTTTGGTTTCTTTTTTGAGGATTGTTCTGGGCTTTGTGCCGGCTTTCTTTCCACTCTTTTCCCTTCTGCACTTTTTAGATTATTTACCTGACCATCCACCATATTATAGTTTTCTTCTGTTCCGGATTCCCAGCTTCTCTCATAAGTACCATTCTCAAAAAATTTCTGATAATGTTCCAGCCTGTCTTTATATTTTTGATGTTCCTGTTCTTTTTGTTCCGGTTCTTTCATAAGCTCATGGAGTTTCTGTTTGGTTTTTTCATCAAATCCATTCTGACATTCCTCCATGATCATCTTTCCATAACTGTCTAGGATGATATAGGCAACCTGTCTGTGATATTCCTGATGCTCCATGAGATAAAACTGTTTTCCATCAATAATGATATCATCCGTAGCCATCCAGTTTCCCGGCTTGCCACTAATGCGATAATTTTCCGTATCCAACGTGACCAATGTACCTGACGGGTTTAATCGGATGAACCCTGATAAAAGCTGTGGATAGTCTTCATTGACATAATAACAATGGATTTCCCCATTCTGATTCAGTACAAGCACATCACTGACTTCACAAGACTCTTTCATGCGTTTCCATAAAGCAATCGCTGTTTCTCCCGGCAATAATGGTCTGATATCCATCTGCCGGTAATATTCAATCCGTATCGCAAGTTTCCTACTTACCGCTTCCTGATAGGAAAGGTGCCAGAGGTCTCTCCCTTCCGAATTACGGTCTACTCGGTAAACTGCAAATTGATCATTCTTCATAAGCATCATCCTCCAGATTATTCAGATAACGATTCAGATCCAGGGAATAATAATATTTATCTTCGATCATCTGTAACTTACTGATCGCAGATGCAATGGTTTCCAGCAGATCGTCTTCCAACGGATTTTCTTTCGTTTCTTCCAATGCCTCTAAAGTGTCTTTCAAAATATCTATCGTATCTTTTCTAGTGTTTTCCTGGAAAAGAGCCACAACTGCTAATTCATCTTCTTCAAATGTTACTTTGCTCATAAGCTCATATCCTCCCTTCTTTTTTGAGATTTGGTTTTCTGTATCTCTCCTTTTTCTTCTTTTGGTCTGGTTTTCTCTACATTCAGAGGCTTTTCTTCGATATATTGTTCTACATGTTTCAGGGCTTCCTGCACCAACCTGTTCTCCCTGTAAAACGGTATGGAATCTAAGATTTCTCTTTGTGATCTTCCGGCAACCATCAGATCCATCATTCCGTCATAATCACTGCCTTCCTGCAGGTTAAATCCAACTGATTTTATTCCATTCATTCGTTCTGCAGGTATCTTCTCATACGCTTCTAAAGCTTCCGGCAAAGTAAGATCATGATGAACTTCTCCTAATACCGGAAACTCTGAACATTCTGCCGCATAGAAGCTGATACAGCTCGTTTGCTCTAAGATATCCTTTTTCTGAATGTCACTTTCCATTCCAAGTATCTTTTTTCTCTCTTCCACAAAACCCGGAAGTTCCTGGAAGCCAAAGCGATCCACAAAATATGCTTTCATATCCCCATTCTGGTTCATAATCACAACATCACTGACAGACAGGGAGTGTGCCTTATAATCTGCCGGTGGATCATCATTAAAAATACTGTAAATCGCATTCATATCTTCATTTGGCAGATACAGGCTGGAATAAACACATCGATACTGATCAGCAGTTACCGTGATCCCTTTTTTCTGCAAGTCTTCCATTCCTACAAATAATTGATCTTTTCCAGAGCCATTTTCATCTAAATGATAAATTGAGAGTCTGCATTCTTTTCTTGTAAACATCATTTCTTCAAAACTCTGTTCAAACCGTTCCGGATAGATTACTCGCTCTACACGTTCTTTCTGGATTGGATCTCCTTTTTCTATGATTGCATCTACCCATCGTTCCACTTCATTCCAGGATTTTGCAAATAAATGTCCCTGCATCCTATGAGTGCCGTCCGGAATAAACTGCAGATGTTGGGAATTGCTTTCTTCTTTTACATAACGGTATCCGGCAGCTTCTACTGCAGCAAGTAATTTCTCTTGTTTCTGTTCCAGCATCATTTCTATTTTTTCTGTCAGTTCATCGATCATTTCTCCGGCTGTCTTACGGATCACATCCATAGATGCTTTCAATTCTCTCATTTCTTTTCCACTACTCCAACCAGCAATATAAGGAAAACTATATTCTGATGTATCTAATTCAAACGCAGAACATACACAATAAGCGACAGACTCTGCTTCCACTTCTTTTGTCAGCCGGTCCTTCTCAATGCCCTGGCTTTCCATGATTTCTCTGTCATGCAGCCTTGCATGTGCTGTTTCATGGATTGCCGTTTTTAATGTCTGACTCTGGCTCATATCCTTTTTGATCACAATCTCTTTATCCAGATTGTGATAATAACCGTTTGCAGTTCCATCAATCGTATCGAATCGTATCGGTACCGGTGAAATTTCCTGGATTGCTTGCAGGAATAAGTCAAAATCTTCTACTGCCGCTGTCAGGATTTCCGGAGCAAGTGTCTGGATCGGTTCTCCCGTGGTCTGTTCAATATCAAATACTGTAATCGCCTTGAAACACGGAAGTGTGATCTCTACCTCTTCTGTCTTTGGTTTTCCATTCGGACCGATGACTGGTTTCTGATCCTGATCCAATACTGCCTGCTCCTTTTTTCTTTTGATTGGTGCCGGTGCGATAATGGTGATTCCCTTCTCCCCTTTTTTTACCTGTCTGCCCATAGACTGCCAGTTCCGATATCCCGTTACTAAGGTGGCATCTGGCCTTTGCATTGCAATCAACAGCGTATTATTAAAAGAATAATTATGGAATTTTGACATGGTTTTCAAATATTCCTGATACCGTTCACTGGTAAATAGTTCTGCGACTCCTGTTTCCAGATTTTGCATGATACTGTCCATATCTTTTCCCTGTATGGGAAGTAATTTGGTTTTTGTCAATTCTTCGCTCATTCATTTCCTCTCTTTCTCTTTCAAAAAATCCCCCATACAGCCGTGTGTATGAGGGATTCCCATCTTATTGTTATACGGACTCTACACTTCTATAATTCCATAGCATGTTTCTTTGGTTTTGGATGCTCCATCTTCTGCTCTTTTCTGGTATGTTCATTTTTATCGAGCTGAGCTGCCTTTTCTTTCTGACGCTCTTCAAATTTATCTGCCCTTTCAAATACCCGGTCTTTCACATCATAATGATAGACATGATCGGAAAGTCGTTCTTCCGGAGCGACTTCATTTTCATTGATCGTCTGGACCATATCCTCCAGAACCCGGTAATCAAATGCTCCATTATCTGGAATGACTAATGTTTCATGAGTGGAAGAAGGCAGAATAAAGAAGTCTCCCTGAAAACCTTCCCCAATCTGATCCATTACTTCCGGATAAAAAATCACACCTGCTCCATCCACTGTCTGTGAGTTCGTTACAATAAACATCGGATTCTCACTTCCCATTCCATTTGAGATAACTTCTGCAATACTCTGAACAGATTCATCTTTCAGAATTGTTTCTGATCCCATTCCCATAAGCTGCTCGATCATACTTCCCATTACCATCACATGGATGGGTCTGACATTCGGACTGTTTTCCATAGCATCTGCATGAAGCTGTTCCTCACTGATCCCATAACGCTTTAAAATATCATTCGTGATCGTCGTAGAACCCACCCCAATATCATCAATGCTGATTGCAAGATGATAGGTAATTGCCAGATCTTCTCTCATCTGGTGAGGTACGTTCTGCAGCATTTCTTCATTTTTTTCTGCTGAAGATAATTCTGTGATGCTCTTCGGATCAAACTGTTCCGGTGCATCAAGCACCAGCTCCGTAATATTTCTCAAAATGTTTTCCATAGAATTCTGTGGATCTGACTGGAACATTTCGTATAACTGATTCAGGTTAAAGGTCGGCGCGATTACCTGATTTTCTTTTAAGACCGTGATTCCGAGATAATTCTCATTTAATTTCTTGATTTCTTCGATTCTTACCTGTGCATCTTCATATTCAATCGGAAGAAACTGTTTAATTCCTCCCTTTACTTCGTCAACAAATTGATTAAAATCCATATCTTATTCCTCCTTCTATTTTCTCTTATTTTTCTTCGTTGTTTTCTTTTTCGGGAAAGATAATGAAAATGTCACTCTCCCGTTTTCATCGGCTTCCATATGCAGATCTGCTTCAAAATACAGATCTTTTTTTCTGGAATACAGATCCTTCACATGAACACTTCCATTCTTCAAAAGCTCAGCAGCCATCCTGGCATCCATATCCTTTTCCATACTCTGTAAATACTTGTTTTCTTTCCAGAGACAAAAATCACATGCACGGTTACCGCAATAGAAATTTTTCTTTCCTTCATAGACCAGGCCGCCACAGACCGGACAGGTTCCCACGCTCTCTTTTTTCTGGAACCTTCGTGTCTCTTCTTCCGGAATGGAGTCACAATGATTCAGCATCATGGAAATAAGCTTTTCGATGCCTGTCATAAACTGCCCAGGAGCCATCTTTCCCTGCTCCATCTCTAACAGTTGGTTTTCCCATTCGGCTGTCATGGTGGCAGACTTCAAGAAATCCGGTAAGATATCAATCAATATTATTCCGTCCTCTGTTGGAAGGATCTGTTTGCCTTTTCGTACCGCATATTGGGAAGCGATCAGTTTTTCTATGATCCCTGCTCTTGTTGCCGGAGTGCCCAGCCCTTTCTTCTCGGTATCTTCCTCAAATTCTTTATTTCCAGCGGTCTCCATAGCTGCAAGCAGAGTATCTTCACTATACGGTTTCGGTGGTGCTGTAAAATGTTCCGTCTTCGCTGCGGATACGTTGTAAAACTTATGATCTGCTTCTACTTTGGGAATGCGGTCCTTCCCTGCATCCGCCGGGTTTTCTATGGCAAGTCCATCATCATTCTTAAAGCATTCCTCATACAGTTTCCAACCGATCTGTTTGACCACTTTTCCTTTTGCTTTAAAAATCTCATCCTGACATCGTACTTCCACCTCTGTCTCCATGAATACATGATCTTCTTCCATTGCTTCTACGGTATGTACTGCGATCAGGAATAAAATCTTCTGTTCCCATTCTCTTAACTTAGAGAAATCAAATTCTGCAAGTTCTACCGTAGGAATGATTGCATGATGATCCGATACTTTCTTGTCATTCAGCACCTTCTTTACCTCCGGTGTTTTAGGCTGGTCAAACGGTCCCATCAATTGGTATTTCTCATGGATCTTACGGATCACTTGTTTCGCTGTTTCTTCCATATCACTTGTCAAATACTGGCTGTCTGTACGCGGATAAGTGATCACCTTCTGCTCATACAGGCTCTGCGCCGCATTTAATGTCTGCTGAGCAGTCATTCCATAGATACGGTTCGCCTCTCTCTGTAGGGTTGTCAGGTCATACAGTTTCGGTGGTTTTACCGTCTTTTCCTTTGACTCCACCTTTTCCACAATCGCCTCACTACCCTGACAGGTTTTCCACACTCTTTCTGCTTCTTCCACATCGAAGATTTTCTTCTTCTCTGCGATCAGTCCATCACAATCCAAAACTACATTAAAATATTTTTCTTTTTTGAAACCGGAAATCTGCTTCTGCCTTTCGACAAGCATGGCAAGTGTCGGTGTCTGCACGCGTCCAACTGCCAGCTTTTTAAAATATTTTGTCGTGTAAGCTCTGGTCGCATTCATACCGACAAGCCAGTCTGCCTGTGCCCGGCAAACCGCTGCTTCTGCCAGATTATGGTAGGTTTCTCCAGCTTTCAGATGTTCCATCCCTTCTAAGATCGAAGAACTTTCCAGCGAACTGATCCATAATCTCTTGACCGGTTTTTTACTTCCGGACAGATCATATACATGCTTAAAGATAAGTTCTCCTTCCCGTCCGGCGTCACAGGCATTTACCACAAACTCGATATCCGGGCGGTTCAGCAGCTTTTTCAAAATATAGAACTGTTCTTTCTTATCTTTGGATACTGCCAGTTTCCATTCCTCTGGGATGATCGGAAGATCCTCATACAGCCATCTGGTAAACCTTTCATCATAAGAATCCGGTGGAACATATTCTGCAAGATGGCCAAAACACCAACTGACAATGCATCCCTTTCCTTCCAGATACCCTTCTTCTTTTTTTGATGCCCCGATCACTTCCGCAATCGCTTTGGACACGCTTGGTTTTTCTGCAATTACTAAATACATAACTTATTACCTCCTTCATATAACGAAAGGAAACGCCCCAAAAATACAGGGCGTTCCACTCATTTTTTTTATTTTTTATTCATTTTCTTCTTCCCGGTCTTCAAATTCATCCTCATTGATGATTTCCAATCCGTCACTTGTTTCCAGTCCTTCCTCTTCAAAATCCTCTTCTTCCTCTTTCTTTGGCTTATAGATCTTGAAGTAGTAATAAGCTGCAACTCCACCTAACGCAAGAATAAGGATCGCTGCCATTGCTCCCATATTAGCTTGTGGCATCTTCTCTTTTTCTGGCTTTGCTATCTCTTCTTTTTTATCGGTTTCTTCGGTTTTATTTTCATCGATGACTACCTGCGGAGTGGGTGTGACAGTTGCCGGCCCTTTTTCCTGATCCACAAATTCCTTCAGCTCATTTTCATCTACCTGAGATAACAGATATACATTCTGGGAGGTAGAACTACGGTCAATCACAAGATAAAAGGTATTGTTATTCTTTGTTGTGATCGTAAGGAATTCTTTACTGGATTCATTCTGGATATCATCCTGGACTTCCCCATTTCCCGGTTCTGTAAAAGCATCTTCTTTCTTCTCTGTTGTATTATTTTCCGGCAGAATCTCCTTATCTGCCGGCTTTTCTGTTTCTTCATTCTGTACCGTCTCCGTCTGTGCCGCTTCTGTATTTGCCGTCTCTGCCGACGGATCCACATATGCAAAGGCTGTTGTGGATGCGGAAAAAAGCACCATAACGCCTAACAATACTCCTGCCACTTTCTTATTCAGTTTTTTCCATTTCACCATACGGATGTCCCTCCTCTTTCTTTTCTGTAAATACAAAGGAGCCTGCTCCTTCTTCCTCAGACTCCTGGCTGACCTGAAATTTTACGGTTCCTTCCTGGATTCCATTCAGAAGATCATGCAGGGCATGACTGTCTAATTTCATTCCACGGATGCTTTTGATCATCTCATTATCTTCTTCCTGTTTTAAAGCAGCATGAAGTCCTTTGAGATACTGCTGAAGATCAGCGATCTTCTGTTCTGTCTTATGGATCTCCTCCATATATTTCTTGATTTTTTTATTCAAATCTTTCACTCTCCTTTTCTTATGGCAATCTGCCAAAACACATAAAATGTTGCTGCCAGTATGCTGTACCGATATTGGAATAATGGATCGGATCCCCACAATGGATCATCATGTTATTTCCCACATAGATACCCACATGGCTTGCTCCTGGCGTACTGTACGTTCCCTGGAAAAAGATCAGATCCCCCGGCTTTGCATCTCCCGGAGAAACAAACGTACAACTGTTTCGCAATCCCTCTGCGGTCTGCCTTCCCAGATTCCATCCGTTTCCACAATGATTGATTACATAGGATACAAATCCGGAACAGTCAAATCCAGAAGGAGAATATCCTCCCCATACATACGGGACTCCCAGATATTTCTCAGCTTCCCGGATCATCCGGGCAAATTCTTCATCCTGTAATGCTTCCGGCGGTATCTCATAACTCATTCCGTCCGAACCGGAGCCTGTGGAGATATTTCCTATATCCCACAAGTAATTTCTGTTTCCATAGGTGGTATTCAAAGCATTGTATAGGATCATCTGTTCCTCATTCAGATTGGCTCTTGCGACTGCATCAAATCCTGTATTCCCTAAGGTTACATACAAGATCTTTTTCGTTGTTGTATTCGTTACCGTCACTTCATTGCTTCCGTTACTATCCGCAATAAACGCTTCCCAGGTCTTATGACCATGTGCGGATGCTGCGCTATGATTATCATAGTAAACATCGAACTGCACCCCATATCTTGCAAAGGCTCCCGTATCCTCTACGGTATATTCCACGCCATTCATCACAATCTTTGTTCCCATCGGAACAAATGGATCAGAAGCATCTACCGCGATCGTATGGTTTGCAGTTGGATAAACGCCACTCGCTGTAGGACCGCCTGACCATTGTCCGCAACAGATCGAACAATTACAGTAACCGCTGGTAACTACGTTCCCTAAGGATTCCCCTACCCGTACTGTCTTCGTTTCTGTCACGGTTTCTGTTTTGCTTTCTGTATCCAAGCTGTACTGTGCTTCAAATAAAGCCTGTAATTCATCCTTGATATCTTCAAATTTCCAATCCCCATATTTTGCTGTCAGATAGGAGATCAGATGATACGGATTATGAGCGATCTCGCCTACGTTGTACTGGTATTCATCATAGTCCGGATGAGTGGCTTCCATCTCATTGATCTGCTGGTTCAAAGCCGTTTCCAAAGAAACATAGTAGTTCTCAGCCGCATAGATATCTTCATCCGTTCCCGGATATGTGGTGATCTCGATCACAGAGCCGCCCCCTTGTATGGAAGCGCTGCAGCTTCCCAAAGATACTGCCACGATCAGAAATAAGAGCACAAAAATACCGGCGCCGAAAAATACAGCCCGATTCCGCTTCACAATCTCTTTTAATGCGATCTTCGCTTTCACGGTTATATTCTCAACGCCGGCAACAGTTGCCGCCCCGCCTGCACTGCCTGCAGTTTTTCCTGTTCTGGCAGCCCGATAGACATCCTTATATCGTTTTCTCTGGAAAAAGCGGTTCAGAACCCTTTTCTTCTCTTCCGACTTTTTGGCCATTTCCTCCGCCCCTGCTTTCCCCATGCTGTCACTCATACCAAATTTTAACTTTTCTCCGGTTTCATCCAGATGATATCCTCTCCGGTTTGCCTTTACATCTGCACGCTGGCTCCGAAGCTGTGCATAGCGCAGACCTCTTATTGCTGTTTCGGTTCCTCTTTCTGCAAACTGAACCGTTTCCGTTGCAACATCCTGTTCCTCTTCTTCTGGATCCGATACCCCTTTTGAAATTGCATCCCTTACCGCATACCTTCCAATGGTTCTGCCCGGTTTCATCCCCGGTCCTTTTACCATCTGATTTTCCTCATCATCAAAGGATAACCTTCCGGATTTTGCCTGCTCTTTTCTCATCTGTTTCTGGATCTGCTTTTTCCGGATCTTTTTCTTCTGTCCGGTCAAGGAGTCATCTTCCGGTATCTGCGCATGTTCCCGAAACTTTTTCTTGTATTGGGGAGATTTTTCAGATACGTTTTTCTCCCCAGCTCCCTCTCCGTCTAACACAGATTCTTCTAAAATAGGTTCCTCAGATATTGCTTCTTTTCGCAAAGAGGAGTTTCGGATCTGCTTTTTTTGCAGATTCCGTTCCTCGCTTTGTCCATCTGACAGCTTGTCTTTCTTCTTTTCCCGGTCAAAAACAAAGTCCTGTTTCATTTCCGGCGGTCTGCCTCGGCTTTTATGGCTGATATCTTTTACAGAACCATCTGCCAGATTTTCTTCCGTCAGACCGTCTCTTGTCATTTTACTTACAACTTTCTCTCTTCCTTTCAGTTCTTTCCCTGCCAAGACTTCCGCCTCCTTCCTTTTCTCTTTGTTCCACTTCTTCCGGCTTTGTTGTCATGAGCGAATATAACTTCAGCGACTTATCAAATTTATCCTTAAACGGAATGATTGTTGTCCCATAGAAGAGAAGTCCTTCTCCTTCCCCGGAATTCGTAACATAAGACAACTGATACGGTGAGATATTTAATTGTTTTGCCAGGATCTGCCGGTCACCTGCAGCCTGATTTAACATCAGAATAAAATCACTATTATCCAAAATATTTTCAATCTCACGGCTGGCAAGGAGGTCCTTTATATTCTGCGTGATTCCTGTCGGGATGCCTTGCCACTTCCTAAATCTCTTGAAGATCTCCACCGAATAAGATGCGGTCTGCTCTTCTTTCAGAAGAAGATGGAATTCATCGATATAGTACCAGGTAGATTTTACGCCACGGTTAACCGTCACCCTGTTCCATACCTGATCCTGTATGATGAGCATTCCAAGCTTTTTCAACTGCTTTCCAAGCTCCTTGATATCAAAGCAGACAATCCTGTTATTCAGTTCTACGTTGGTCTGGTGATTGAACACCTTCAAAGATCCGTTGACGTAGATTTCCAGAGCTGTGGCAATCCTCTGTGCCTGGGGTTCTTTCTGTTTGCGGAGACAATCATATAGATCTCCAAGGATCGGCATATTTTCCGGTTTCGGATCAGAAAAATAGTTCTGATATACAAGCGGAAGGCATCGGTCAATGACCGACTTTTCTTCTGCTTCAATCCCATCCCGGCTTCCCATGATCAATTCACAAAGGGATAAAATAAAGTCAGATTTTACTCCCAGCGGATTATCATCCTCAGAATAATTCATATTGATATCCATCGGATTGATGTAATCCTTACTGTTTGGGGAAATATGGATAACTTGTCCTCCCAAAGCGTTAACCAATGGATAATACTCGCCTTCCGGATCTCCAATGATAATGTCATCTTTGGTCGTAAAAAATACGTTTGTCATTTCCCTTTTTGCCGCAAAGGATTTTCCTGATCCGGGCGTACCGAGGATCAGACCATTAGGGTTTTTCGACTTCTTTCTATCTACCATGATCAGGTTATTGCTGGTAGCGTTCAGTCCATAATATAAAGAATCGCCGCCCATAAATAATTCCTGTGTGGTAAACGGTACAAAAATCGCTGTACTGGTCGTTGTCAGCGCTCTTTTTATCGGAATATGGCTGACTCCAAGGGGAAGGCTGCTCATCAAACCTTCTTCCTGCTGATAGTCCAGACGCTTTAACATACAATTATATTTCTGTGCAATACCGGCTGTCTGAAAGATCGCATTTTCCAATTCCTGCTTGCTTTTTGCTGTATTTAAAAAGAGCGCTGTTACAAGGAACATACGCTCATTTCGTGACTGCAGATCTTCCAAAAGCCGTTTTGCTTCCCCTCCATAGGTATTCAGATCCGACGGAATGATATCCATATCGTACCCTGCTCTTACTGCTTTTTTCTGCTCTTCAATTTTCATTCTGTTGATATCCGTTACTTTACTTTTTACCAGTTTGATCGCTTTCATCTGATCCACGGACTGAATGTGCAGATTTACGATCAAATCCTTATCAATATCCAAAAACTCTGCCAGCATCTTGTCCGTCAGTTCCGGAGCAAGGATCTGTAAATAAGAAACCGCCCCCATCGTATTTCCCATCTGGAAAGTCTTCCCATCCTTAAAGACAAAACTGGTAGGCGCTACATAATCTTTTGTATTTAAGCCGGTTTTAATCATAGAGCCATAATCAAACTGGAATTCTACCGTAGAATCCGGATTAAAGGTTTCGTACAGAATTCGCAATCGTTCTTCCCCGTTCAGAGGATACGCCATTACACCAAGTATTTTAAAGTTATTCAGGATATCAGACTCGATACGTTCCAGCTTCGGTTTTGCTTCCCGGATATTTTCTGCTTCAATGGAAAAGGTGATGTATTTCGTTTTCACCAAACCATTGTTTCCTTTTGCAAGCTGCTTTTTCAGCATATTGGCATATTCCATACGGATATCATCATAAGCATCTCCCTGTGGGCTGATCTTGATCACCTGCTCAAATTCCTTCATGCTGCTCTTATGATTGATAAAACTGAGCTGAAAATGGATGCTGCTGTCAAAATAATTCAGGAAATCACACCAGTTTTCAAAGATCGCATTCTTATCTTCATTCTGCGCCAACTGATAGTTGATATCGTAAAACCGGATACATTTGGAATAGACGTTTCCCTGCACCCTGCAAATACCATCCCTTCCCATTTCTTTGTAGGCAATGGTCTGTTGAACGGTAAGTTTCTTTACATCTTTTTTTCCATTCTTCTTTTTATTTGCGGTCTTTTTCCTTTTTCTTACCACCGCTTTTTCCCCCTTTCCTCTCTTCCTTTCTCATCGTTTTCTGATCTTCTCCATCCGGATCCGATTCATAATAGTTTTCAGTTTCATATTTTCTGACAGATGGCCGGATAAATTTCATCCGGATCACATGCATCAACACGTCTTCCAGATGCATTCCATCTTTCTCATACATGGCAAACAAAAAGGCCGGCAGCATCATAAGGACCATAAGGACTGCAGCATTATTGATTCCAAGAGCATTTCTAAAGAGAAAATAACAGGGAATCCCCATAGCTGCTCCAATGCCAATACAGATCAATTGCCTTTTCGTAAGATTAAATGCCACTTTATTCTTTACTTTCGTTAAATCTTTCGGCACACTCACATACGCCATGTGTTTCACTTCCTTTCTTTATTAATGTGCATTAAAGATTGACTTACTGAGTGATCCTGTCTTGAACAGACTGAAACATAAGATCACCGTATATGCCATTACACCAAATAATGAGGAACTCAGATTATCTGAAAACTGGATGCCTGCCACTAATACTGCATAAATAGCAACACATACCATCATCAGAAATGCCTGGAATGCCAGGGCAAAGAGTCCTCTGAAATAATTCGTTCCGATCTGTCCCCACTCTCTGTTGCTCATCGTTGCGAATGGGATCGGTGCAACTGAGGTATAAAGGTAAATTTCTATCATACGGACATACAAGATAACCGTAATGAGTACAGACATGATCTTCATACAGAAACTTACGATCAAAGTTTCCAATGCCAATATCACAAGTTCTCCGATCTCCATGCTTTCCAATGTAGTAGATAAATCTGTGATCGCAGAGCTGATATCAATGGATGTATCTCCGGAAACCAGCCCTGCCGCCGAGTTTACGACGTTTTGTCCTACATCAAAGACCGCCATCGTAATGGTAAACGTATTACTTACCAGATAAACGGCGATCCACATTTTTACAAAATACTTAAAGAACATCCATGTATCAATATCATGCATATTATTTCGCTCTGTCAGCATGGAGATCAGTTCATAACACAGTACAAATGTTATAATGATACCTGCAATCGGCATGATGACTGAATTTGACAGTCCTTCGATCATGCTAAAGATACTGCCATTCCATCCTTGTGGCGTCTGTCCAACCTGGCCCGCAATCTCACTTGTCTTCTGATTGACATCCGTAAACATACGGTCCAGGTTAGAACTGATCATACCTGTTAGAAGTTCCCTCATCCATTCCTCAATCGCATCAAAAATTTGATTGAACATGGATCTCTACTCCTTTCTTTTAACCAAATAATCCACTCAAAAGCGGAATCAACTGTGTACCAATCAGGATCACACCACCGCCACTCATAAGCTGCTTAATTCCCTGTGATTTAGCACCCGGATTATCATTTCCGTAACCTTCCATCAGGTTGATGACTCCCCAGACACCAAGACCTGCACCAATCGCTACGACTAATGTCTGTAAGATTGTAATTGCACTTCCGAAAAATCCCATATTCTTTTCTGAATAAACGCTGTTTCTATGGTCTGTCAGCGTTTTCTCTCTCCTTTCCCTATTATTCAGACCTCTTTTTTTACCTGTTTTATTTGCAAGGTGATCTTATTTTTATCTTCACTTTTTTCTCCTTTCTGCCTGATCATCAGGACCTTTTCTTAAAAAAACGCAAAAAAAGAGCACATAGACGGATATCTACATGCTCTAACGCTTTTTATTCTGTTTACAAATACTTGAAGATTTTTTACTTTCTTTCCAATTTTTTAGCCAACATAAAATTAAACATAAATGCTACTGTCACTATTAAAGCACATATTATCGTAATCCATGCTGGTACTTTCATATCAAATTGAACTCTTAATAACAAAGAAATTGCTAAAAATATACCTCCTACAATCTCTATAAAATCCAAGACTCTTTTTTGAATCACCTGAATTTTTTCCCTTTCTTTTATCTTATCAAATTTCCATATCCCATATTTTGATTGAATATCAGTGATATCTTCATCTGATATAAGTTCATCCAATGTGACTCCAAGCTCCATTGCTAATTTTTTTGCTGTAATTAGATCTGGACATCTTGAACCATTCTCCCATCGGCAAATAGTTTGTCGTGATACGTACAGTTTATCGGCAAGTTGTTGCTGTGTATATTTTTTTTCTTCTCTAAATTTTTTAATGTTATCATTTAATGCCATACTTCTTACCTCTCTTTCATTCATATCATATAACGATACCATTAAAAATGAAAGAACCAGCATGGTTTTCCTATGTTTCCACTTTGGTAACATATAAATTTTCTTAATTATTGATTTCCACTTGTCTTATTTCATCCTCTGTCACATCAATCCGAAAGGTGTCAAACTCAGTATCCTTTGAAAATGTCAACTTATGCTCCAGATATTTTTCCACATCAAACGCATTCCTTGTATCCGCATCTGCCAATTCCTTGTATCGTTTATGTTTTGTGATATCGTATTTATTGCTGAAAAATGGTCTTACACCTCTCAACTGAAGAATACATTTATTTCCATCCATAACAGCCAGCTCATCCCGGCTCATCAGTTCTTTTCCTGTCTTTTGGTAATTTAAACCATAAGACTGACTCGTTCCTCTGGTATCAGAAGTATTATATAGATCAATCGTCTCTTTCCCAAGCGTTTCAGAAATTTCCTTTAAAGTGGAGCTTTCCTTTCCCCCAAGAAATAATACGGTATCACAATTCCCCGTGATGGTTTCCGCAGCATCCTTATAAATGGTTTTTAACTGGCTTTGCGACTGTAAGATAATAGAGGCGGAGATCTCACGGCTTCGGATCGTTGCGATCAGTTTATCAAATTTGGGAATCTGACCGATATTACTGAACTCATCCAGCAGTAATCGCACATGGTACGGAAGTCTTCCACCATGCTCATCATCTGCTTTATCACAGAGCAGATTAAAAAGCTGTGTGTACATGATCGCCACCACAAAGTTGAAAGTATCATCAGTATCACTGATAATGACAAACATTGCTGTCTTCTGATCCCCGATCATATCCAGCTCCATCTCATCATAGGACATGATCTCCCGAAGTTCCTGGATATCAAATGGAGCAAGTCTGGCACCGCAGGAAATAAGGATCGACTTCGCTGTTTTTCCTGCAGCCAGCTTATATTTTCGGTATTGTCTGACTGCAAAGTGTTCCGGATTCTCTGCTTCCAATTCTTCAAACAGTTCATCTACCGCATTCTTAAATTCTTCATCATCTTCTCTCGTTTCACTGGCATTGATAAATTCCAAAAGCGTAGAAAAGTTCTGTTCCTCTTCCGGCGCTTCATACCAGATATAACCGATCAGGGCAGAATACAGAAGACGTTCCGCTTTAATCCAGAAATCCTCCGTAGATTTTTCTCCTTCCCCCTTCGTATTTGCTATGATGGTATTCACCAGTTTTAAGATATCTTTTTCACTACGAATGTAATGAAATGGATTATAGTGCATGGACTTTTTAAAATTGATCGTATTCAGCACCTTGATCCGATAGCCGCCATTTACCAGCATCTTTCCACATTCTACAATAATTGTTCCCTTTGGATCTGTCACCACATAGGATACGCGATCTGTCATCTGCATCAGATTGGGTTTGACGTAAAATCTGGTTTTACCGGATCCTGAGCCCCCGATCACGATCACATTCTTGTTTCTGGCATATTTGGGAGCCTTTGGCCTGCTGTTCATCGTAAGCCGTTCTGTTTCGGTCAGAATAATGTTATTTTCAAACACTGGATCTTCAAATGGCTCGATATCCTTCCGGTTTCCCCATCTGGCCGATCCATACTCTTCTCCATGCCGGAACTTCTTCGCATTCTTCGCTTTATAATACAAGATCAACCGAAAGATAAGCGCGGTCACCACTCCTCCTAACAGATCCTGCATATGGAAGCTTGGCAGCCAGTTGGTAAATGCCAGTTGGAAATTCATCAGCATCACACCGATTTTTTCAATCATACTGTCACCAATGCAATGACGGTATAGCCAAAAGCTTTTATCTGCAAGATAGAAGATGATCAGATACGGAATACTTAATATCACCACTCTCTTCATCGGGATATTCTGCATCTTTTCCCGGATCATCGTTCCTGCCCTCTGACTTTCTGCTTCGTCTTGACTCTCTGACGATGTTTTGCTTTCCTCTCCTGTGTCTTCTGCAGTTTCTTTCGGACAGAAGGCTTTTTCTTTTTAGACTGATCCAGCTCTATGCCTGCATATTCTTTAAATGCAGCCGTCATTACATCTACATCTTTCGATTTGAAAAATACCAGATACAACGGCGGTTCCACATGAGAATCCTTTTTCAGACTATAATCAATCCCGTATTTCCGGGCTACCCGGTCAAAAGACTTGATATTTTGATCCGTAATCTGAATATTTGTAAGCTGTGCTCCCTGTGCGATCAGTTGTTTTATCGTCTGCTTTCCATGAGGCTTTTTCATCTCCTGTCGTTTTCTTTCTTTTTCTCTGCCCTTTTCCTGTGCTTTTCCCGTTTTGACAGCCTGTTTCACCTGTACCCGCTTCTGTTTCTGTCTGCTCATTCCATCCAGAAATTTTCTCATAGATGCCTTTAGCACGCCGGTACTCATCCGGGTTGTCTGGACACACAAAGCTATGATTTTTTCATTCACTTCATCCTGCAATTAACCACTTCCTTTCTTCCTTTGATCCTTTTGGGGAAGCAAATAATAGCACTGCTTCTCAATGCAGCCCTTTTTTCTCCCTCCCCACCAATAGCAATATTTACAGGACCAGGGCTTTTCTTCACTGTATTTTCTCCCCGGCATTGCTGCATTTGGTTCTATGATCAGATTCTTATCTCTTCTCCTGTCCATCCTCATGTTCCTCCTAACAAAAAAGCGTTCACAGATTCCCTCCGGTTTCCATGAACGCTTTCTCTTACATTATTTCTTCTTTATTTTTCTTCCAAGGACTACCACTCCACTAAAGCTCATTCCAAGCACGATCAGCCATAACAGCAAGTTGGTGTTATCCCCAGTCTTCGGTGCATCTTTAGAAGGTTTTCCACCTTCCGGAGTGCTTTCTTTTGGTTTTTCCTCATCAACCATAACAACCTTCTGCACTTCGGCGGTATCTTTTACTTCAAATTCCACATCCTTTGCAACCAGATAACCTTCCGGTGCCGTTTCTTCCCTGAGCGTGTACTTTCCAATCGGAAGCCTCTCTATATAATGTGCCTCTTCTGTAGATGTCCAGCTTTCTACCACTTTTCCATCTTCATCTAAGATCGTAAGTTTTGCACCTGGAAGTTCTTTTCCTGCGATATCCTGTTTCGAGATCAACACTTTTGTCACATCATCTTTCATCTCCTGTTTCTGGATTTCTGCAGTATTTTCTACTGTAAAGGTAATGCTCTCGGCAGTTACATATCCATCTGCCGGTTTTGTCTCAGTCATCGTATAGGATTTTCCAACTGTCAGCTCCTTGATCACATGGGCTTTCTCTGTAGATACCCACTCATCGATTACATTTCCGTCTTCATCTGTTACCTTCAGATAAGCTCCCGGAAGTTCTTTTCCTGTGGTAAGGTCTGTTTTCGTAAGTTCTACCGTTATCGGCTCATTTTCAAAAACAAACTCATAGGAAACCTCAGCTTCTTCTGGTTTTCCATACTCAAAAGTGAATTCCTTTTCTTCATTCGATGTCACAAAACCATCCGGTGCATAGATTTCTTTTACGATATAACTCCCATCCACTGGAAGATCTGCTTTGAAAAGGATCTGTCCATTTTCATCCGTTGTTTTCTGCTCGATCAGCGTTCCGGCTTCCATCAGGACTTTTCCATCTCTGCCTTTGATATCTTCTTTTGTAAATAACCCGAAGATCGCACCTTCCAGCATACGTTCTGTATCCTTTTCTTTTTTAAGGACTGTTACTTTTATCTTCTGGCGGTTGTTCTGCCATTCTTCATCAAAAGTAACCACCGGTGTATCCTGATCTCGATAGGTCAAATCCACAAATCTAGGCTCTCCATCCAGTACAAAACCATGTGCCGTTTTCACTTCCTTCACATAATATTTTCCTACCGGAAGGTCTTCCATTTTTGCGATCCCCTTCTCGTCGGTTGTGATCGTGCCTACCAGCTCATCTTTCTTATAATGATCTGCACTTACGCCATCCGCAGCCTTGATATCTTCTGCAGCATAGACTTCAAAGGTGACTTCACTTAAGTTTCCTGTGATATATTCAAAGAAATGTTCTACCGTTCCTTTCACATTATCCAGAAGAGTGATCTTCTCTAAAAATACTCCCTTTTTGTTGATGATCAGAAGCCCTTTTGGAACCTCATCCTTCATTTCCACTTTCTGTACTTCGGCAGTATCTTTGAGCGTAAATGTCACATCCGTTGCTTTCAGATAACCGTATGGAGCAAATTCTTCATGAAGAATATAAGTTTCCCCTACTGCAAGACGTTTGATCACATGTGGCTTCCCTTTTACGGAAGTCCATTCATCAATTACTGTTCCATCTTTATCAATCACTTTCAGGCTTGCGCCCTCCAGCTCTACGCCTGTGGTCAGATCAGACTTTGTGAACTCTGCTGTAGTCGGTTCATTCTTCTTTACGGCCTGTAAGGAAACAATCTTTGTCTCCTGTCCCTGATACTCTGCAACAAATTCCAACACCTCATCCGAAGAAACAAAACCTTCCGGCGCTTTTAATTCTTTTACATAGTATTCTCCAAATGGAAGATCCAGGGTGCATGTTGCCATACCGTTCTCATCGGATGTCATTTCCTGTAATAAGGTATCTGCTTTCACAAGAACTTTTCCATTTGCCTGGATATCTTTCTTGTTATAGATGCCAAATACAGCCCCGGATAATACCTGTCCATTTTCTGCATCCTGTTTTTCTACGGAAATAGAGACTTTCTGTCTGTCATTTCCTACGATTGCTTCTGCTTCCACGATCGGTGTATCCTGATCCTGATAAGTTAATGCAACCTTTACCGGCTCCGGATTTAATACAAATCCTTCCGGCGCCTTTGTTTCCACTACATAGTATCTTCCAAGCGGCAGATCCTTTGCTACAGCTTTTCCACTCTCTCCCGTTGTGATCATTGCCACAAGCGTATCCTTTGCATAAAGTACGATACGGTTTCCATCTGCATCTTTCTGATGATCCGGAGTGCAGATATCCTCTGCAGCACGCACTTCAAATTCCGCCCCGGAAAGGTACTGTTCTTTATAGATAAAGTCGTTCTCAAAACCGGAAAGCATCTCACCTTTCTTATACACAACAAGATTTCCCTTTACCGGCTGATCTTCATAGGAAACTTCAATGATCACATCTCCACTTACTCCATCTACTTCATAGGCAGTATCCGAATCCACGGTGATCTCTACATAGTTTTTGTTCACAACATATCCTTCCGGCGCTGTCACTTCTTCAATACGATAGTGTCCGATCTCTAAGTTTTTTGGCAAGATCAGGTATCCCTGGCTGTCCGTAAAGAAAGATTTATGGACTGTGACCGTAGGATAGGTTGTTACCTGTTCCACATATTTCTTATGATCCAGATCATAAATTTTGAATTCTGTGCCGGCTACTAATACCGGTTTCTTTGTTTCATCATCTTTTTTGATGATCTTTAACTTTGCGGAAAATTCTTTGTCCAACAGTACCTTCCAAACCTGTGGTTTGTTTGGATTGTTTTCACGGATGGTAATCTCAAAATCCTCTACCGGTTTATAATTATGAGGCGTGGTTGTTTCTCGTACAATATACGTTCCATATGGAAGTGGAATACTGCACGCATACCCTTTCTCATCTGTGAACATTTCCGTTTTACCATCTGCTGTAAGGATGACTGGCTCTGCATGGGAGAAATCATAACTTCCATCTTCTTTTTTCTCCAGACTGCTCTTTAAGTAAGCGCTGAAACCTGCCCCTTTTAACAGATCTGCATCCGTTTGTCCATTGTTCGCAGCTTTTATGATCTGGAACGGCTGTTTCATAACAAGTTCTGTTGATTTCACAGTACGTTCTATCGTTGGAACTGTGCCACCTTCATAAGAACATTCCACATCATGCTCTGTCTCGTCTAACAGATATCCTTCCGGCGCCTGGATCTCTCTTACAAAATATTTTCCAAGATACAGGTCTTTTACCACAGCATCTCCCTTCTGATCTACTTTTAAGGTAGATACAAGATCACCGGCTTTATGTACAATTCCTGTTGTTCCATCTGGATGTACAATGTTTTCTCTCGCATAGAGGCCATACACCGCACCTTCTAAAGTCGCATCTCCTTGTGGATTTGCTCCTGTTTCTGCATCTTCTTTGATCAGATGGATCTTTGCATAAGTACGTTCATTCCGAACATTCTTTGTACTTGTTTTACCGATATTGACATCTACCGTATAAACAGTTGGATCTGCCTGATAATTTGCCGGTGGCTGGATCTCTTTTACATACACAACATCCTGTGTTTTTTCGACTGTTACTTTAGAAGCACCTTTGCTGTCTGTTGCTGGCATCTGTGTGATTAAATCTGAGCATTCCTTATCACGGTAAACACCATAGATTGCTCCTGCCAGATGGTTTCCGGTGTCTTTATCATTTTTTACAATCGCAATTTCCGCCTGTTTTGTCCATGTAACATTCAGACTTACTTTATTTGTTGTTTCCACACCTTCCCCGAAAAGAAAGGCAAGATCTTGAGTACTGGAATTCGTTGTCAGTTTATACGCAGAATAATCTTTCTTTAATCCACCTGCCATGGTTGTAGCAAATACTTCTGCGGTATCTTCTGCCTGTGTCAGAGGTGCAGAAAGATAAAACTTTGTACCTCCCTTGACCGTTACCTTTGCTCCCGGTGTACTTGTACTTCCTGTACTCACGTTGTGAAAACGCACTCCGGATGGAAGGCTGATCGTCACACTCTGCTGTCCTGCCGCATGGAATGTGATTTCCTTTGTACGCTGTGTATTTCCTTCTACATAAGCCTTTACATTGGCATCGGAAAATGACATGGACACATCCGGTATCTCAGGCTTCTTTACACAATAATTGTAAATATCCATTGCTAGTTCCTGTCCTGTTGCATTGGTTCCATAGAACGCATCACTACTGCCATAAGCATAAGCAGCCGCCATATGGACAAGGATAAATCTCTTTCCTGCTGAAAAATCACTGTGCTTGTTCGCAAAATAACTTTCTTCACCTGCCGCATCGGTACCGTAATAACAGACCTTTGCAAGAGCCTGATTATCAGCCAGCTTTGTGATGGTATAGGTACCGGAACCCGGACCTGGCTTTGCCGGCTGGATACAATAAGCCGTTGCTCTTACACTTCCATAAGAAATATAATACGGCTCTGTAAGATATGTTCCAAGCCCATAGTCTGCATATCGATATATTGGACCTTTTTCAATAGTTACCTGCTGAGATCCTACACTTGCATCTCTGGCTGCTATTGCTGAAAAAGTCGCAACTTCTCCGGTTTCCATAGCCTCAAAATCCACTCCCTGATTTGCAGCCTGTTCCATTACATCATGTAATGCTAATCCCGATCCTTCATCAAAGGTATCCTGTTCTGTCATCTGTTCTACCAAAGCATCAAAAGCAGCATTTCCTTCTGATACATCCGGTGTCTCTGTTGGGATTTCTGACGGCTTCTCTGAATCCTCCTCATCTTCTTCCGTCTCTTTTGTTTCGGATTGCTCTGCATCTGCTGAAGGACTTTCACTCTCTTTTTCTATTTCCTTTACGACCACATTTCTGCTGATCTGATAATTCGGATGTTCCTGATTGACCGTTTCTACCTGATAAACAGTTTTATAGGTATCTGCATGGGATGTTGTAAAATCCTCTCCCTGCTCATTCTTTGCTTCTTCAAAAGTAATCTTTACTTTTGCCGCATCCTTGATCTCTAACCCTGTAAAATCTGTTTTTACATCAAAATTTGTTCCCACTTCCACCTGATGATCCTTTGCCAGAACAATCTCATCTTCATCTAACTGGCTTTGTACCTCTTCCAAAAGAGGCAGTTTTCTTTCTTTGGGAAGCTCCGCAGCATAACTGCTGATTGGTGATAACACCGTAGATAAAAGAGTGACCGCTGTCAGCAATCCGGATACAACCCGCTTTGCTTTTTGTTTCACTTTCATGTTCTTAAATCCTTCCTTTCTTCTGAATCTTATTTATCCGTTATACTTGTTCATCGTTTTCCATCATTCTTTCCTGAAAATAATCCCCTCCTTTCCTGGTCTTGTGCTATTTGGGACAGTCAGCACTTTTGCCGAGATAACAGCACAAATATATGGCGGTATCTGCCTTTTCAAACAAACACCGCCATATGATTTCTACTGTCATCCTCATTTTGATTCAGACAATTATTTTTTATTTAAGATTTAAGCGTTTTCCTGTTCTCTTCCCCGGATCCGTTCCTGTTTTAGAGTCCATATCTCCAAAACGTTTTCTCTGTCAGGACACGCACAATGCACATTCAAGGCAGGTATCACTCCGGGCAGGCTATTCTCTTTTCAAGGTACATGAAGTGTTTCTTACAAACGTCTTCATATAACGAAAGGAAAATGGCCTGTTTTACAGGGTGCTTTTTAAATTTTTTTGATTTTTTTTAATTTTCTTCTGCATCTGCATGTTTTTTCATGACAGAAAGTGCTCTTTGCATCATTTCACAAACACTCTGCTGTCTGATCCCAAGATAGTCCGCAATCTTCTCTTGATTCATTTCTTCAAAGTAAAATAACTGGATGATTTCTTTCTGTCTGGCAGTCAGACAACCTAAGAAATCGCGGACCATCTCCTTTTCAATATACTGGTCGAGAAAATCTGAAGCTGGATCTAGCAGTAAGATCCTGTCATCCGCATAATCGCTATACGAAACGAGTCTATGGTTTGATGCCACCTTAGTCTGATTTATTTCCATACGATCCGTTGCTTCCATTAACAAACGAATGTACCAGTTTTCGTTGTCAAAAAATTCTTCGTTCATAATGCTTCGATCTTCCTTCACATCCATGTATTGATAATCTTTACAGGAATGGAGTGGAAAGATGGTTTTCTTTCCGTTTTCCCTGTATAACACATACCCATTTGCGTAAACGGTAATATCACATTCCCCACTCAGAATTTCCTTTACTACAATCTCTTCTGTTTCTAACGCCTTTTCAGAAGGGACTCTCTTTGTCATACCTGCCACTTTTACTACTTTCTTTAATTCTTTTAATGTCAACATATGAACCACCTTTCTGCCTTACGGCTACGGGTGATCCATGAACTCTATAAAAATCTCATCACAATTAGCCACGAACTCACCCGTTTTTTTTGAACGGGAGCCCGCAGCTCCTATGTAATTACCTCCTTCGGCTATATCATACAAAATCCCGTATGATCTCTGATTTTTGCACACGAAACTTTGCCCTCTATATATAGAAAGGAAAAAGCCCTGTTTTACAGGTTAAAAACTCAACTTTTTTTTAAATTTTTGAGAAAACAAAAAAGCCGGCAAAACAAATGCTTCCACAGACACAGAATGAAATATCATCCTGCATTGTATCTGCAAATGTTTTGCCGGGCTCTTCATGATTCCAGTCAGGTTCAGCTCCTTGACAAACTCTTGCTATCAGGTACAGCCTTAATGGTTCCAGCCAAATCCACCGCTTATCCTAATAGCTCATTTTATTTAGTTTCCTTTCGGGAATTCATCACTTTTTGAGAATATACCCGCATTCTTTCTTTCAGTTTTTCGTCTTTGATGTGCAAAGGCCGTACTGAAACAATATCATCTTTTACTAAAATCTCCAAAGTGCTTCTACATTTCTTACATTCTACTTCTGAATCGCAATGTGCGCTTTTTTCAATAAATGCTCCGCATACAGAGCAATGTACATGCCATCTGATAGCATCTGATCCCATAGGCTTCCTCCTTTAAGCAATAATAAAAAAGTCCATTTTATTACTCAACGGATCAAAGGGAAATCAAATCCGCCTTATGAGCATCATGTTGTCCATTCCGTAAGTGCCAAAGCTGCACGAACAGCATGATCATCAAATCCCAGACCTGCTTTGTTGATCTGGTGCATCCATCCTTATTCTCTCCGGATTCCCACTCACCCAGGATACTAAAAATTTCTGCCGATTGTATTTAACAAGGTAATTCCAATTCTTCAAATATATCTCCGGATAACTCACAAAGATCCTGGATCAAAATGATCGTATCATCAATCCGTAAATGAATCGATGGATCAAAAAATTCAACGGTTCCGCAAATCGTATGATACTGGCCTGCCGGTTTCATTTCCCGGCTTTCTTTAAAATAGGTTGCCTGTATCTTCATTCCAACAGAAACCATCTGTAGCTTCCTATCCAATCCACATTTTTGTTCTTCGGATAACATCTTCCTTTGTTCATAAAGTATTTCCTGTTTCCGTATGATCTCTTCAAATCCCCGAAGTGCTGCAAAAGGGGCAAATTGCTTCGCCCTGTGCTGCACATCCATAGGATATCTTTTGGAAACCGGTCTCGGAATATATAAATATTTCTGATAAGCCTTTGCCAGCATACTTTCACCTCCTACGCACGATGTCCCCCAACCTGATTATTTCTTTCCCGATAGGTAGAACATTCCAACAGATTGGATCCCCGCATGATCGCATTTTTTCCATAACGCTTTTTCACCTGTAATACTGCTTCCTGCAGATGTCTTTCCTTTTCTGCTTTTATGGAATCCTGGAAAAGAGTATATTGCTGATAGCCTTCCGGTGTTATCTTATTTGCAATGATCTCTATCCGTCTGATCCCGGTATGTGGATCTGCGATCTTTCGATAAAGCGCTTCTACTGTATCGATTATTTCCTTGGAACGATTGGTACGATCCGGAAACCTTGCGGTTCCTTTCGATGACTCCCTCTCAAAACGATGATCGTAAGCGATCCATAAGGTTACAGAATTCGTTACCAGTCCCTTTTCCACCAGATCCAAAACCAGTACATCTGTCATTTCTCTTACAACAACAGCAGCTTCTTCAAATGTGTAATTTCTCATCAATACCTGTCCATTGGAAAGACTATGCTCTTCTGTATGATAATTTTTGATATCACTCATTTTACAGGACTCACAGCCCCAGGCATGATCGATCAATAGTTCTGCATCGATCCCAAACATTTTATACAGCCAGTCTTCCGACTGGATAGAGGTAAGTGCGATATCCCCCATCGTTTGGATTCCATATCCGGCTAATTTTCTCTCTGTTCTGGAACCAATGCGCCAGAAATCACTCAATGGTTTATGTCCCCATAACTGTTCCCGGTAAGAGATCTCATCCAGCATTCCGATATGATCCTCTATATGTTTTGCCACAATATCCATTGCGATCTTTGCAAGATACAGATTAGTTCCGATTCCTGCTGTTGCTGTAATTCCGGTTTCTTCCATGACCGCATCCATCAGTTTTTGTGCCATTTCTTTCGCAGTAAGGTGATACAGGGGAAGGTATCTTGTGACATCCATAAAGCACTCATCCACACTGTAAACATGGATATCTTCTTTTGCCACATAGTTTAAATAAATCCCATAGATCCTTGCCGAATACTCCATATAGAGCTGCATCCTCGGTTTTGCCACAATATATTCGATATGATCCGGTATCTCATGGATCCTGCAACGGTTACGGATCCCCAGCTTTTTCATAGCCGGCGTGATAGCAAGGCAAATGGTGGATACCGATCGGTCCGGATCTGCAACAACCAGATTGGTAGTAAACGGATCCAGTCCTCTTTCCACACACTCAACAGAAGCATAAAAAGATTTCAGATCAATACAGAGGAATGTTTCCTTCTGTTTCAAATCAATCACCTCCCATAAGTTGCCTATCTTTCTCTTTCCCATAAGCAATCCGATCTCATCCCAACTCGTTTTCACACGATAGAAATCGTGTCAAAACAGGCAATTTTCAGTAAATCCATTGACAAGAAAGGAAATATCATTTATATTATAGGCAAGTAATTGCCGTTCTGTTGTGATTCACATTATAGGCAATCATTCGCCTCTTGTCAAGAGGCAACTTGTTGATTGTGGGAAATTTATTTCCCATCCCGTTTCAGCATCATACATAAAGATCCTGAAACGCCAATTAGAAAGTAGGTATTTTTATGACATTCGGTGAAAAAGTGAAAAATTTAAGAAAGAACAAAGGACTCAACCAAACCCAATTAGCCGATGCTGTCGGTGTCTCCCTTCGGACTGTTCGGGGATGGGAAATTGAAGGCCGTTATCCAAAGAAACATGACCTTTACCAGAAACTTGCAGACATTTTAAGCTGCGATATCTCCTATCTCATGACAGAAGAAGAGGCTTTTATCACAGAAGCATCTGAACGATTTGGAAACCGTGGAGCAAAACAGGCTCAGCAGATCTTAGAACAGGCCGCTGCAATGTTCGCCGGCGGGGAACTTTCTGATGAAGACAAAACAGCCTTTATGGATGAGATCCAGTCTTTATATCTGGATTCCAAGAGACGTGCAAAGAAATTTACACCAAAGAAATATTTAGATGCCAAATAGATGGGGTGATTATTGGACAGCCTATAGGATATAGTTTTATTGTCAGAAGTAACATTACCCGCTTCTGTTTGATTCATACACGAGGTGATATATTTGGGGAATTCATATATTTACAACAAAGTAGAAAAACTTGTAAAAAAGTTCAAGACCAGGGATCCTTTTGAAATACTGGAGGAAATGAATGTGATCGTTGGAGAAACAGACCGCTACGAAAAATTAAAAGGATACTGTTTCATGAGCTGCCAGACCATTTATGTTATGGTAAGCAGTTTTCTATCTGAGGAAGAGAAAAAGATCGTTGCCGCCCACGAACTCGGTCACATCATTCTGCATCGCTCTCAGCTCAAAATGGCGCCGATGAAAGATGATGTCTTATATAACATGAGGGATAATACGGAATACGAAGCGAACCTTTTTGCTGCAGATCTTATCCTGGATGATAAAGAAATCGCAGACCTGTCAAAGAACGAAGATCTGAACTATTTCGGGCTCTGTAGCTGCTTAAACTCCAGTCCAGAACTCATGAGCTTCAAGTTATATAGTCTGATCAAACGCGGTCAGAACTACAATATGCCGCTGGAAATACAGAGCAACTTTCTGGCCAAATAAAATTTGCCCGTTCCATACAACTGAACGGGCTTTTCTTGTATCCATATTTGAAGATTCTTTTATTTCAGTTCTCCATGCTTATTTTCAAATTCCATGATTGCCTGACGTATTAAATATAACACTTCTCCATTGATCGAACGCCCTTCAAATTCTGCCAGACTTTTCAGTTTTTTATGCGTTTCAGCATCAATCCGTAATCCTAAATGCTTCTCTTTCTCCATGATTATTCTCTCCATCTCCATAAGTACATATTAAGTTCATATTTCAAGTTCATTTTAAGTACAAATAGTGGTAGAATGTTTTAAATGGACTTATTTTAAGTACACTATATTTTTCCACGGAGGAATTCGATCATGCATGAAAAAAGAAAAAAATATTATCATATCAGGAAAGATTTATTCTGGTGCACCATCCTATTAGCTATATCCTTTCTCATCGGTTATGCTATACATCACCGCATTTTTCTAACACATTCCCTGAAAGCAGATGCCCCAAAAGAACGGACAGAAATAACCTTTGACGATCTGCAATCAAATCTGAAAGATATCTCTACATGCTATTTATGTGGAAGTTCTGATTATAGTATGATGGACTATTATCGAAAATTTGATACGGTTGGACTGATTTCCCTCACTGACTGGTATGTCTTAGATTTCCAACTGAAAGCATATGATGAAAACGGAAATGAAATACCAAATAAAACCGGTTCAAATATACTTTTTGGAAACACAGGCAAAATCACCTATTCCTCTCATGGAGATGTTTCCAGAGGAATGGCTGAAATAGATATCACGTTACCGGAAAACTATAAATTGAACAAAAGAAATCTAACGGATCATCTCTGCCAAAGTTGCCTTGATAAAGTTGCTGCTTCCTTAGAATATTGGAAATATAAAAATGAAAAGAAAGAACCAATCCTGCTGTGTTTGGTCGATTTTAAAACTCTTGATATCTATTCCTTACAAGATTATTACCGATCAATTTTCATCCGGGATTATTATGTGGAAATGGAGTTTGAAGACAATTCCGTAGAAACAAAAGCCTTTTATCTACCGGAAAGATTATAATTATGATATACTGAAAAAAACGACAAATTTGAAGTTGTGGAGTGTGAAATATTGAAAGAATTTTTTGAAAAACATAAAGAAAAGATAATAACACTTTTATTATGTGGAGTTTTACTTATTATCGTACTATCTGTTTTAGCTTTAATAAGTGGTGCAATAATGAAAGTGTTTGGGTTTGAATATCATTCTATTGGAAGTATTATTTTGTTTTTTATTATTGCAACTATTATTTCTTATCCATTAGGATTGATTGCAGGTGCATTTCCAAAGGCTTTACTGTCTTTAGACAAAGTATCTATTCATACAGCAATAGCACTCTATTTAATCTTAGATACATTTGCAACTTTTTTTGGATTGAGAATTACAGATTATTGTATGCAAACTATTTCAGCAGAAGATATATCTATTTTTGTTATATCACTAATATTTGCATTATTAGGGGTTAGCGATATTAAAAAAAATTCGCACGACTAAGAACGATAAATTCTACTTTCACAATTTCATATCCATATACACAAAGCAGTTAGTCTTAGGATTGACTGCTTTTTTCTTACCTAAATTATAGTTTGGGTTTTTCTTATAGAGCCTTTCCATGAAGGAGAGGCTCTAATTTTATCTGAAATCGCTAAGACTATTTCAACTATCATCATCATCATCATCTTTGTCAGCCTAAAATCAATGTACATATTTTTTCTCTAAGTAAGTCGATTACAGTATCTATAAATTCTCCGGCAAATAAGATAAAGATCAGAACACCTCCCATACAAGCCAGAAAAGCAGCCTGGATCCAGTCATGATAACAGATTACTGTTCCAATAAGCAAAGCCAGGATTCCCAATCCCAATATTTTTTTTGCGACTGCCACCATATGTACTAATAGCTTCACTCCGGCACCTATGATCGAAATGATAAACCACAATGGAATCAATAACACTTTTCCTGCCACTTTTAAAATACCCATATCTGTCCTCCTATCTTGCCAGCCACGGCATATCATGATTTACTTCTGCCCGGTAATATCCACTTATCGTTGAAGGAGCATTGAACAATGCCGCAAGTAAATATTTCTTGATATTCTTGATTTTACTCGTATTTCCTTCCAGACAATGCAGCACATACTCCACATGGGAATAATCCAGCTTCATGAATTTTCCTCTTACCAAAGCTCCTGAATACCAGTTGCTTGCAATCAGTACTTTATCACTCTTACACATAACAGTCTCTACAATCAGATCCACAATTTCATCAATCTGATTTTTGTCATGAGGATGACTCACTAACAAAGAATCATAATCCAGATTGTCTTTGATCAGAGATTGATACGCATGTAACGTTTCCATCTCATCCTCTTCGGATCCTATCCCATCTGCAGATACGATATGATTAGATTTATTCTCACTAAGATTAGTATTGTTAATATTAGTATTATTAGAGTTTGAAATGTAAACTTCTTGAAGTTTATTTTCGGGACTTCTTGAAGTTTGTTTTTGGGACTTCTTGAAGTTTGAAATGTAAACTTCTTCTGTCTCTTCTTCCTCTACAGAAGTTTGATTTATAAACTTCACCATCTTTGATTTTTCTTTTTTCTGTTCCTCACATTCCTCCTGAACAAATGATTTTACATAGATGATCGTAACCTTTCCAAAGCCCTGTCTGCGCTTTTCAATCAAACCTATCCCTTTTTCATCATCCAGCTCCTGAAGAGATTTCACCGCTTTATTTCTGCCACAATTCAATAATTCCATGATATCTTCAATGGAAAAATAGATATATGCCCGATTTTCTTCATCAAACCACTGATTCTTAATGGATAAAGACATTCTGTCCAGCATCAAACCGTATAAAATCTTCGCATCACTGGAAAGATCCTTGAAGCACTCATTGGTAAATAGAGCTTTGGGTATTCTGTAAAAACTAAACTGATCTGCTTCTGTTCCATAAAAATATTTAAAATTCATTTTTTTGTCCATGTATCTTCCTCCCTTCCTTTCTCTCATAGAAGTCCTTTTTTTAAACTTCTGTATATCTTTTTTCTTCGGATTGTCTTATTTTGACAACCCTTATTTCTGTTCTCTTTTCCATTGTTCCAGTAATGCCTCAATCACTTTTTCCATATCCGTTTCCGAATAATCTTCCGGAAAATATTTTGTGAGCTTCTTTCCTGATAACACCACTTTTCGTTCCGGTGCTTTTACTGCTATGCAGCTATTGAAAATCGAGATCATAAATCCCTGGTTCACTGGTCCTTCTTCCAACTGTTTTCTCAAAGCTGTAATCTGCTTTGGTTTAACAAATCCTGTATCACGGATATACTCGTAGATCCATTTCTGTATTTCCTTTTCAATGTAGGAAATATCAACGGCAATGGTAAAATTCAATTTTTTTGCATCTACCATATCTAATAATTCTGGAATCAATTCTGTAAGGCGAATGTAACGCTGAACATTACGAGGACTTTCTCCTACTTGTTCCCCTAACTCTTCTCTTGATTTTTTACCCAACTTGTGGCCATTATGACCACAAGTTAAATCAGCTCTTTCTCCTTGTCTCTTCATTGCATCCAGTTTCATTCTATAAGCAAATGCTTTTTCACTGGGAAGTAACTCTTCTCTTTGAATATTCGCATCTACCATAGCGATTACCGCATCATCATCGGATAATTCTCTCACAATTGCAGGAATTGTTGCCAAGCCAGCTATAACTGCCGCGTGCATTCTTCGATGACCTGAGATCATCTCATATCCATTTTCACCATCAGATCTTAATAAAACTGGTGTCAATACCCCGTAAATCTTTACACTCTCTACCAAATCTGCCATTTTTTCATCGTCCAATACTTTGAAAGGATGATCTTTAAATGCATGTATTTTGTTGATTTCTATTTCCATTGCAGACTCTTCGTTAACTACTCCCAACAATTCATCAATACTTGTCAATTTGATTTTTTCTCCGCTTCTACTTTTCATTTTCCAAAACCTCCTGCGTCAGATTTTCATAAGCCATAGATACTTTTCCATTTGGACAATGACTATAAATACTTTTCCCTTCCGCACTTGCTTCAGCCACCTTAACTGACAGCGGAATGACATTTTCAAAGATAGAAATCTTAGATCCATAAGTTTCTCTCACTCTGGATGCAATATCTTTGGCATAATTAGTACGAAAATCCACCATTGTCAAAAGAATTCCCTGTATCGTCAGCTTCCGGTTCAATCTCTTCTTTACCATAGAAATAGTTCTGATCAACTGTTGAAGTCCTTTAACCGGCAGATATGCAGCTTGTACAGGTATCAGAACCGTATCAGAAGCTACTAAAGCATTGATGGTCATCATGCCTAAACTCGGCATACAATCAATTAAAATATAATCGTATCGTGATCGCATCGTATCAATATATTCCTTCATGATCAGCTCTCTGCTCATTACATTACTCATGGTTACTTCTAAAGCAGATAACTCAATATTGGCTGGTAGGAGATCGATTTGTTCCTTATGATGTAAAATTCCTTCTTCTTCTCCAATTTCCTCGTCATTGATAATATTCATCATAATAGTTGCAAGAGTAGTTCCAATATCATCCGGTTCTACATATCCAAGACTTGCAGTTAGGCTTCCCTGTGGATCCGCATCAATCAACAATACTTTCTTTCCCTGTCTTGCCAATCCCACTCCAAGATTTAAAGTCGTTGTACTTTTTGCGACTCCGCCTTTCTGGTTTGCTACTGATATAACTTTTCCCATTCTTCTTTCTCCCTTCTGATATTCTCTCGCAGATATTTTTCAAATGTACTTCGTTTAATTAAAACTTTTTTTCCAATCTTATAAACTGCTCCTGCCTTATGAGATAATCTTACGATTGGCTTATATCCAAGATTGTAATAATCCATAGCTTGTCTATAACTTATAAATTCATGTTGCATAAATTCTATATCTTCATCATCAATAAGATGAGAAAACATCCAAACTTTTCCATGCATCTCGAATCCCCTTTTCTTCAAACTAACGTTCCCTTATTTTTCATGAAATTGCTCAAGATACTCATCAAAGATTTCTCTGTTTATCAAAACAATTCCATCCATTCTGTAAATCGCTCCTGCATCATTTGCTAGTTCCATCAATTTTTTATGTGACAAACTATATACAATTTCAGCTTGTTGATAACGAAGAAATTTTCTTCTAAGTCTGCGTGCTTCTTCTTTTACCTCTGAACGCTTCTGCTGGTTATAATACATATTTTCTGTTTTCAAATCTGTTTCCCCTTTCACCTTTTATTCGACCACAACGAACATTGTTAATGAATAAAAAAAGGACACTCTCTGAAAGATTTTTCTTTCAAAAAGTGCCCTCAACAATTCATATTGTTGGAGTAGTATTACTGACAACTAATCACCATTCTTCATGATGATTCATGTTTGAATACAAATTTGTTGTCAAATTGTTGTCAAAAAGAATTTTTGTTGTCAAATTGTGAAGATTTCTTACTTTCTTAGTACAATTTCGCTCCTGCCGGAATCTTATCATCCAGAATCAGAACATTGAGTCCTTCTCTTCCCTCTACAAGATGTGTAGCAGAGATAATCATACCACATGAATCAATTCCCATCATCTTACGTGGTGGAAGGTTTGTGATTGCAAGTAATGTCTTTCCAACCAGTTCTTCCGGCTCATAATAATCGTGAATACCGCTTAAAATCACGCGATCTACGCCACTTCCGTCGTTTAATACGAACTTCAGAAGCTTCTTAGATTTCGGAACTGCCTCACATTCTTTTACCTTTACAGCTCGGAAATCTGACTTGCTGAATGTCTCGAAATCAACCATGTCTTTGAATAATGGTTCTACTTCTACGTTGGAGAAATCGTATGTTTCTTTCACTTCAGCAATCGCTTTTTCCACTGTTTTTTCAGCCGGAGCGGACTGTGCAGCGTTGTTTGCTTCATTCTTTGCAGCTCCCATGCTCTTCATTGTCGGGAACAGTAATACATCTCTGATTGCAGAGGAATCTGTCAATAACATAACCATTCTGTCAATTCCGAATCCAATTCCTCCCGTTGGCGGCATACCGATTTCCAGCGCATTTAAGAAATCTTCATCGGTTGTATTCGCTTCTTCATCTCCCTGTGCAAGCAGTGCTTCCTGCGCTTTAAAACGCTCTCTCTGATCAATTGGATCGTTTAACTCTGAATAAGCATTGGCAAGTTCCCATCCATTCATAAAGAACTCAAACCGCTCCACATAATCCGGATTTTCTGGTTTTCTCTTTGTAAGAGGAGAGATTTCCACCGGATGGTCCATAACAAACGTTGGCTGAACCAGTTGATCTTCTACAAATTCTTCAAAGAATAAATTCAGAATATCGCCCTTTTTATGACGTTCTTCATATTCCACATGATGTTCCTCTGCTGCTGCCCGGGCTTCCTCTAATGTCTGAATCTGGTCAAAATCCACCTTGGCATATTTCTTCACGGCGTCCACCATCGTAATTCTCTCAAACGGCTTCCCAAGATCCATCTCAATCCCGCTATAAACAATCTTTGTACTTCCCACAACCTCCTGCGCAAGATACCGGTAAAGATTTTCTGTCAGATCCATCATTCCATTGTAATCTGTATATGCCTGATACAATTCCATCAATGTAAATTCCGGATTATGCCGGGTGTCCACTCCCTCATTTCGGAAAACCCGTCCTATTTCATAAACCTTTTCCAATCCGCCTACAATCAGTCTCTTTAAATATAATTCCAGAGAAATACGGAGTTTCACATCCTCGTTTAACGCATTGTAATGTGTTTCAAAAGGTCTTGCAGCCGCACCTCCTGCGTTGGATACCAGCATTGGAGTCTCAACCTCCATAAATCCTTGACCATCTAAATAAGAACGGATTTTGCTGATAATTTTGGAGCGCTTGATAAATACTTCCTTGGACTCCTCATTCATAATTAAATCTACATAGCGCTGACGATATCTTGTGTCAGTGTCTGTCAGACCGTGAAATTTTTCCGGAAGAGGATGCAGGCTCTTGGAGAGTAGCAGGACTTCCTCCGCATGGATGGACTTCTCTCCGGTCTTCGTCGCAAATACCTTTCCTCTGATTCCGACAATATCTCCGATATCCATCTTTTTAAAGTCTTTATACGCTTCTGCGCCAATTTCATCTCTTGCCACATAAGCCTGAATCCCTCCCTGAAGATCCTGAACATTACAAAAAGATGCTTTCCCCATGACACGTTTGAACATCAAACGTCCCGCAACGGCTACTTCCTTTCCTTCCAGTTCTTCAAAATGGTCCTTAATTTCCATGGAATGATGTGTTACATCATACTTCATGACCTCAAAAGGGTTTTTTCCTGCTTCCTGCAGGTCAGCAAGCTTCTGCCTTCTTACTTTAATCAATTCATTGGTATCTTTTTTCTGTTCTGCCACTTTCTTTGTTTCCTCTTACTTTCTTTGTACATCTATCACTCTGAATTCGTTGACCTGATTGATTCCCTCAACGCCAACAATGTCGCCGATTTTCTTTCCAAGCAGCGCTCTTCCGATCGGAGCTTCATTGGAAATCTTGTTTTGCAGAATATCCGCTTCTGTGGAGCCTACAATATGATATTCTACTTCTTTACCGAGAGAAATGTCTTCCAGAAGCACATGACATCCAAGACTAATGACACCTTTTTTGAACTTTTCATCAATGACAACTGCATTTTTTAAGATCTTTTCAATCTCTTCAATTCGCGCTTCCATGTCACGCTGTTCATCTTTTGCCGCATCATACTCTGCGTTCTCTGACAAGTCACCCTGCTCTCTTGCTTCTTTAATTTTCTGTGCAATCTCTTTACGTCTTACAACCTTTAATTCCTGCAATTCATCTTCTAATGCTTTTAAACCATCTGGTGTTAAAATATTCTTCTTTGCTTCTGCCATAACACTCTTCCTTTCGTTCTAAATGTTAACTGATTAATTATAGCTTACCTGAGTTTCCTTTGTCAACTGCGGCTTCAGCAGTGCTGCCGAATCCCGTAGTCTTTGCTGTCTTTTAAATATTGAAGCAGCAGTGCCTCTAATTCCTGATATGTTCTGGTATGGTTTACCCGGTCACGAAGCTTCGCGGCTCCGTCGAATCCAAAGGTATACCATGCCACATGCTTTCGCATTTCCCGAACACCAATATACTCTCCTTTAAAATCAAGCATCATCTTCCCGTGGCGCAGCATCATCTTCACAACTTCCTCCAGTGACGGTCTTGGAAGCTTTTCACCGGTTCTGAAATAATGAACCATCTCCTGAAAAATCCATGGATTCCCTTTGGCCCTGCGTCCAATCATAAATCCATCACAACCGGTTTCCTCCCTCATACGCACTGCATCCTCCGGACATGTGATATCCCCATTTCCGATGACCGGAATTTTTACAGATTCTTTTACTTCCCGAATGATGTTCCAATCTGCACTGCCTGAATAATACTGTTCTCTTGTTCTTCCATGAACCGTAATTGCCGCCGCGCCGTTTTCTTCCGCAATTTGTGCAATTTCCGGAGCATTGATATGATCGTCATCAAATCCCTTCCGAATCTTTACTGTCACCGGAACACCGGCTGCGTCCGATACTGCCTTGATAACTTCTCCTGCCAGCCGGGGATTTTTCATCAGAGCAGATCCATCTCCGTTATTTACAATTTTTGGAACCGGGCATCCCATGTTAATATCAATCATCTGGAATTTCCCATCATCGACCTTCGCTGCCATTTGTCCCATGATTTCCGGATCCGAACCAAAAATCTGAATCGCCGCAGGCGCTTCTTTCGGATCCGTTGCCATCAGTGGCTCCGACTTTCGATTCCCGTAGTAAAGACCTTTTGCACTGACCATCTCTGTGCACATTAAACCGGCACCCTGTTCCTTACAAAGAAGACGATACGGCAAATCTGTTACACCGGCCATCGGCGCAAGGGCAAAAGGATCTTCAATTCTGATATTTCCGATGATAAGCGCCGGTAATTTACTGTTTTTCATATATGATCTGTAACCCTTTCAACGTTAATGTGGCATCGTAGTAGTCAATTTCCTCCACCGCTTCTGCTACCATCTTGCCCAATCCTCCGGTAGCAACAACCTTCAAATTCTCATAACCGGATTCTTTCTTCATTGTCTGAATAATATGCTTGGTTTCTCCTACGACACCATAAAATAATCCTGCCTGCATACTGTTGATTGTATTGTTGGCAAGAATTGTTTTGGGCGTCACAATCTCAATTTCCGGAAGTCGTGCTGCTCCCTGATATAAAACATTTGCTGACGTACGAATTCCCGGCGCTATCGCCCCTGCCAGGAAAACACCGTTCTCTGAAACAAGATCGTACGTTGTTGCCGTTCCGTAGTCGATGACCAGAGCCGGTCCCCCGTAGATCTCATATCCTGCAACCAAATCTATAATTCGGTCTGCGCCGACCTCTCTGGGATTGAGTCTTCCCAGATTTATGCCTGTTTTAATGCCGGGACCCACGATAATCGGTTTTACATCAAAATATTTAATCACTCCGCTTGTCAATGAATGCATAATATTCGGAACAACCGAACCGATAATTGCCGCTTTTACTTCTTTTGCATCCAAACCCTTTTCATGGAGAAGACTCGATATTAAGATTCCGAATTCATCGGAGGTTCTTGGTAATTTTGTTGTAATCCTAAATACTTCAATAATTTCTTTTCGCTTGAAAACACCGATGGTAACATTGGTATTTCCAACATCCAGCGCTAATAACATGTGCTCATACCTCTTCTTCCCCTAAAAAGAATATTTTATAATACATTTCCAGAGATTCCCAGAAATCTTGTTTTTCCTGACGGAGTTTTTTTATCAGCAATTCACTTCCGATCTCATCATAGAAGAAATCATTTTCTTCTGCCCGCGTTACAAAAGAAAGCTTTCCTCCCTCATCAAATTCTAAAGTTAAAATTCCCCCGACTTCCTCTGTAAACAATACGCATGTAATTTGCAGTTCTTTTTTAATCTGTTCCGGCAGCCCTATGAAATCTTGATTTAAATAATATTTTTTCTCATATGCGTTAGAACCACACAGTATAATCTTATCCTGATACATTGTATTTCCTCATCCTATACATAACCTAATATTCCTCTGACAGAAACTTCCCCGGATACTACCTTTGAAAGATTTCCCTGCTGATCTTCCACTATCAACTCTCCTTCTTCATTGATTCCCCTGGATCTGCAAAGTTCCTCTGAATCGCCGTGAATCAACCGTATATCCTGATCCCGATGCACCAGAAGGTTGTTGTACAATTCCATCAATGCAGATAAATCCTCCGTTTTCAGGAAAATATCATAATACTTTTCAAAGCATTCCAGTACTTTCGCCGCAAGAGGCGCTCTTCTTACCCGAGCTCCTCCTTCCATCTGCAAAGATGTAGCTTTCTCTTCCAGCTCTTTTGGAAATTGTTCAATATTTACATTGATTCCAAGCCCTACGACGATATAATTGATCTCATCCATCTGAAGACTCATTTCCGTAAGAATTCCACAGACCTTCCTGCCATGGATAATGATGTCATTGGGCCATTTAATCCCCGATCTGATGCCTGTAATTTCCCGAATGGCTTCTTCCACCGCCAGCGCAGTTACTAAAGTCAGCATAGAACTGTTCTCTGCTCCAATGGAAGGTCTTAGTAAAAAACTCATCCATATTCCGCTTCCCGCTTCGCCAAGCCAGCCTCTCCCTCTTCTTCCTCTGCCCATGGTTTGTTCCTCGGTAATCACAGTCGTCCCATGACATGCTCCGTTCTCTGCAAGTCTTCGGACTTCAAGATTTGTGGAGTCCAGGGAATCCATACAAATCAACTCCTTTCCGAGCCATTTTGTGCGCAAATAAAGGGCAATCTCTCCTTCCTTTAAAAGATCCGGTTCCGCCACCAGCTTATATCCTTTATTGGTCACCGAATCAATCTGATATCCGTCTTCCCGCAGTGACCTGATATGTTTCCAGACGGCAGTTCTGGAAACGCCAAGCTGCTCACATAAACGCTGGCCGGAGATATATCCTTCCGACATTTTTAATTCTTTCAGAATTCGTGTTTTCATTGCCTGCCCTATTCTCCCAACGTTGCTACCATAACTGCTTTGATGGTATGCATGCGATTTTCTGCTTCATCAAAAATCACATCTGCATACTTCTCAAAGACCTCCTCTGTAATTTCATTTCCTTTCACCGCCGGCAGACAATGCATGACAACCGTTTTTTCTTTTCCTGTCATATCAAGCATTTGCTGATTTACCTGATATGGTCTTAAAAGTTCCATGCGCTCTGCTGATTTTTCCTCTTCTCCCATAGAAACCCAAACATCTGTATAAATACAATCGGCATCTTTCACAGCCTCTTCTACATTTTCTGTGAAATTCATTTCTGCTCCGGATTCTTTGGCATACTCTCTGCATTGTTCCATCAACTCTTCTTTCGGCCAAAGACTCTTTGGCGCGAGACAGGTAAAGTGAACTCCCATTTTGGAACATCCGATCATCAGGGAATTTCCCATATTATTTCTTCCGTCTCCCGCAAACACAAAACGCAGCCCTTTCAATTCCCCAAACTGTTCTCTTAAGGTCAAAAAATCAGCCAGAATCTGCGTTGGGTGGTAATCGTCTGTAAGACCATTCCAAACCGGAACACCGCTGTATTTTGCCAGCTTCTCCACATTTTCATGCGAAAAGCCACGAAATTCAATTCCATCAAACATTCTGCCCAGAACTCTTGCCGTATCTTCTACCGATTCTTTATGTCCCAGCTGAATATCATCCTTGCCCAAATATTCCGGATGTCCGCCCTCATCAATACATCCAATGGTGAAAGAACACCTCGTCCTTGTACTGGGCTTTTCAAATATTAACGCAATATTCTTTCCTTTTAGACGATTTCCGGTAATCCCCTGTTTTTTGTCTGCTTTTAATTTTGCAGCTAAATCTAAAAAATAACCAATTTCTTCTGGCGTAAAGTCTTTTAATGTCAGAAAATTTCTACCTTTTAACTCCATGCTTTTTTCCTCCGCTTTCTTCATATGTTGTTATTATATCGAAATGTATCTTTGAAAACAACCCTGAACCCTCTATATTTCTAGGATTTCTCTGCACTTTTTCGTAACCATTTCCGCCAATGTTTTATGACTTTCCACGGTCAGATGGCAGGCGTCCAACGCAGAAACTTTCGCATACTTTGCGGCATCCAGAAAATGAATCTTATGTACCTTTGCCCACTCCTTATAAATCGGGGCAAGTCTTCTGGAGAAATCCACGCCTCTCTGGAACCCCATTTCCTCTCCGCTTGGAAGGTCACATAAATTTTCTCCCAAATATGGCGGTGACATTAGTAAAATTTCTGCCGGGCGTCGATCCTCTCTTTTTTGCGGCGTAATTGAGAGAATCATTTGAAGCAGGCGATCAATTCCTTTTCCGATGTCTGTCGGTGTCGCCTGAAACCGAATTTTCATATCATTGGTTCCCAGCATTAAAATCACAAGATCCAAAGGTCCATGTGTATGAAGACACGGATCCAGATAAACGGCGCCATTGCGTCCGGGACGAATCTGATCTTCAAAACAGGTGGTTCTCCCATTTAGCCCTTCAGGAATTACAATCGCACTATTTTTCAAATTGTTCTGTAAAATACTGGTCCACCTTTGCTCGTAAGGATACCGATATCCGGTCTCCGGATTGTATCCATATGTATTGGAATCTCCATAGCATAAAATTGTTTTCATTTTCGCTTCCCTCCTTAGAATAAAACGGACAAGTCCGCCTCGAACTCCCTGAATCCCGCAAAGCGTTTTATAATATAGGAAAGTTCTGACTTTCCTATATTATAAAAAGAAGCCCGCAAGCGGACTTCTTTTAACTTTTATAATACCTGATTCAAGAAATTAATGGTTCTCTCTTCTTTTGGATTCCCAAGAACCTCTTCCGGTGTTCCCTGTTCCACAATGTATCCGCCGTCCATGAAAATAATACGGTCTGCCACTTCACGGGCAAATCCCATTTCATGTGTTACTACGACCATTGTCATACCTTGTTTTGCCAGAGTTTTCATAACATTTAATACTTCTCCGACCATCTCCGGGTCTAAGGCAGACGTTGGTTCGTCAAATAACATAATATCTGGATGCATTGCCAATGCCCTCGCGATGGCAACTCGCTGCTTCTGCCCTCCTGACAGCTGCGCAGGATAGACATCTGCTTTCTCAGACAATCCGACTTCTTTTAACAGGCTGATTCCAACGCCTTCTGCCTGTTCTTTTGTCATCTTCTTCAGTTCTATCGGCGCCATTGTAATATTTTCCATTACAGTTTTGTGCGGAAACAGATTAAAATGCTGAAAGACCATACCAATGTTCTCGCGAACTTTATTGATATCTGTATTTTTATCGGTAATATCATATCCGTCTACAATGACCTGTCCGCCAGTGATAGACTCCAACCGATTTAAGCATCGAAGAAACGTACTCTTTCCGGAGCCGGATGGTCCGATCAGACAAACCACTTCACCGTCCTTGACTTTTACATCCATTCCTTTCAGAACTTCCAGGCTGCCAAAACTTTTTACCAAACCTTTGACTTCTACTTTATTTTCCATAAGACATTCTCCTTTCTAAAACTTTTGCCACTTTAGAAAGAAGCGTGCAAATGACAAGATAGTAGATCGCCGCAATCACATAGACCGTCAATACTTCCGTGGACTCATTTGCTGAAATCATATTCGCATTCATTGTCAGTTCTCGGATACCAATGACAGAAATCAATGAAGTATCTTTTAATGAAATAATAAACTGATTAATGATGGACGGAAGCATGGTGCGGATTGCCTGAGGAAGAATGACCTTGCTCATAGCCTTTCCGTAGGTCAGACCAAGACTTCTTGCCGCCTCCATCTGTCCCCGGTCCACAGATTCAATACCTCCGCGGACAATCTCTGCCATATAGGCTCCGGCGTTCAAACTAAGCGCAATGGCTCCGGCGGTGAAAACACCTCCCAGCTCATTCCAGCTAATATCAAAGACCGGCCTTAAAACACTGGCTCCAAATCCATAATATACAATGAACACCTGTACAATCAGCGGTGTACCTCGAATAATGTCAATATAAATTGTCGAAATTACATTTAAAATTTTATTGTGCGCGATACTGAACATTCCGAAAATAATTCCCAGAATGCTGGCACAAATCAGCGAAACTACAGTTAACTGTAATGTGAGGACTAAAGCCTCGTTAAAGGTCGGTGCATATTTTACAAATAAATCGAAAAAACTCATGTCCTAACCTCAGTTCTATTTTTCTTTTGCATATTTGTCGATGATCTTCTGATATTCACCGTTTTCTTTAATTTTCTTTAATCCGCTGTTAAATTTCTCTAACAATTCGCTGTTTTCGCCCTTTTTCACTGCAAATGCATATTCGCTTCCTGCATCTGAGATAAACGGTACCTGTAATTTCTGACCTTTTTGTGTAATTTCATAATTCATAACAGGATAATCTTCAAAACAAGCAACTGCGTTTCCAGAAGTTACTTCCTGATACATCATTGCAGAGCTCTTTACCTGCTTTACATCAAAATCATATTTCTTTGCCATTTCCTCTGCGTAGGTTGCTCCCACAGTACCGACCTTGGCAATGACATGTTTTCCTTTCAGATCTTTTAATGTCTTAATTTTAGATCCTTTTTCCACTGCGAAACATACCTTTGATGTGTAATAAGAATCAGAGAAATCATATTTTTTCTCTCTTTCTTTGTTTACAGACATACCCGCAATCATTCCATCGCTCTGTCCGCTCTCCACAGATGTCATCGCTGCTTCAAATCCGACTGCATCGACTTCATATTTAAAACCTTCTTCTTTTGCAATTGCCTCAAGCAATTCCATGTCGATACCTACGCGATCTCCATCTTCATTTTCAAATTCAAATGGTGCGAACGTTGTGTCAGAAGCGATCTTATATGTTTTTTCTTTGCCGTCATCTTTCTTACCACATGCTGCAAGGCCAAGCCCCATAACTACCGCCAGAGATAATGCTAATACTTTTTTCAATCTCATGTTGTATTCCTCCTATTTTTTATATCTGCGTTAACGTACAGTTAACACACTGTAATATATTATACATGATTTTCGTCATTTTGTCCAATTTCTGTCACAGATTTTACCATTCCCGCCAAACTTTGAATTTCAGATGGAATAATAATCTTCGTAGCCTTGCCATCTGCAGCCTTCCCAAATGCCTCCAGACTCTTAAGCTGAATGACCGCATCATCTGCTCCTGCTTTTTTAATAAATTCAATTCCCTGCGCATTTGCTTTCTGAATGGAACGAATTGCTTCTGCCTGCCCTTCCGCTTCGCGAATGGTCGCCTCTTTTTTGGCTTCTGCACGCAAGATTGCCGCTTCCTTATCACCTTCTGCCTGAAGAACCAATGATTCTTTCTGCCCTTCTGCACGCAGCACCGCAGATTTCTTTTCTCCCTCTGCAATCAAGATTGCTTCTCTTCGCTCACGTTCCGCTTTCATCTGTTTTTCCATGGCATCCTGAATCGCAGCCGGAGGAATAATGTTTTTTAGCTCCACCCGGTTTACTTTGATTCCCCATGGGTCCGTCGCAACATCCAGCGTGGACCTCATCTGTACATTGATCGTTTCTCTGGAAGTTAACGTCTCATCCAGCTCCAGATCACCAATCACATTTCGCAGCGTTGTCGCTGTTAAATTTTCAATCGCCATAATCGGATTCTCCACACCGTAGCTGTAAAGCTTAGGGTCTGTAATCTGAAAATATACCACTGTATCAATCTGCATTGTTACATTATCTTTTGTAATCACTGGCTGCGGCGGAAAATCTACAACCTGTTCTTTCAAGTTCACCTTTCTGGCTACCCGGTCAATAAACGGTACTTTAAAATGCATCCCCACGGACCATGTATCCCGATAGGCGCCCAGACGTTCTACCACATAAGCATGCGCCTGCGGCACAATCCGGACAATGGATAAAATAATTAAAATTAGAAAAATAATTAAAATTAGAAAAACAAGAAAACTCATCAATCTACACCTCTCTTTCAGATTCTACAATCAGCTTAACTCCCTGAATCTCCCGAATGATTACCTCTGTCCCCTCAGGAATTTCACTTCCGTCTGCAGACCTGGCAGTCCAGTCCAATCCGTTGATACACACAACGCCTTTTCCTTCTATATTATGAATAGATTCTTTAACCAGCCCCTTTTTGCCAATCAAAGCATCCGTATTGGTTTTCTGGACCCTGCCGTTTAAATACCGCTTCGCAATGGGACGTGTCAGCACAAACAACAGACAGCTTATGACAATAAAAATAAGTACCTGCACCCAGAACGGACCTCCCACAAATGCAGCTGCAGCTGCAAGCACCGCTCCTCCTGCAAACCAAATGCTCGTTAATCCCAAGGTCAGTATCTCAATAAGAAGAAACACTCCTGCTGCGATCAGCCAATACACTGCATACATATTATTCTCCTCCTTCCTGCCTCTGGCGCCTGGCTTCATAGATTAAGAGTCCGGACGCCATCGCTGCATTTAATGATTCAACTTTTCCACACATGGGAATCCGGATTTTTTTTTGTGCAATTTCTGATAATTCCGCACTCAATCCATTTCCTTCATTTCCAATAAGAAATGCTGTTCCTGCTCGGTAAGATTCTCCTGTATAGTTTGTTCCGTCAAGATGTGCGGCATACGTCATGATCTGATTTTTTTCCAAAGACTTCACCGTCCCGGTCAAATCATCTGTATATGCAAATGGGACTCGAAAAATCGACCCCATGGTGGATCGAATTACCTTCGGGTTATAAATATCTACCGTATCTCTGCTCATAATGACTCCGTCAATTCCCGCTCCTTCTCCTGTGCGCAGAATTGTTCCCAAATTCCCCGGATCCTGAATATTTTCAAGCACCAAAATCAGCGGGCATTTTTTCGCCGTCAAGTCCTCAATTGCAGATTCCTTCGTTTGAACCAGCCCCAACACTCCCTGCGGCGTCATTGTATCTGAAATTTCTTTCATGACTGACTCTGAAACCAATTCCGGTTTTATTCTGGAAAAAACATTGGAATGCTTCTGGTAAAACGTTTCGGAAACATAAGCCCGGACAAGCCGGTCCTTCGGAATCTCCTGAAACATGCGAATCCCTTCCACAAGAAAAAGTCCTTGCTTCTTGCGTTCCCTTGCGCTTCTTTTTAATTTTACGATCTGTTTGATCTGTTTATTCTGATTTGTTGTAATCATATTTCTCCTAACGAAGCTTCTCCAAATATTTTTTTCTTCCAATCAAAACCAAACTTTCACCGGCTTTTAACGGCACCGATGGATTTGGCGCCCCATCCACGCCTTCATCTCCTTCCACTGCGATTACGTTGATTCTATATTTTCCCCGGAAATTAATCTCTGCAAGAGATTTGCCAACCCACTCTTTTCGGACGGAGGTCTTTACAATGCTCGTGTCGGCAGATAAATCAAATAAATCTGTCATGCTTCCTCCCAGAAGATTGTTGGCAATCCGCATCCCCATTTCTTCTTCCGGATAAACAATTTCATCCGCGCCCACTTTTTTTAAGATCTCACCCTTCAGCTCTCCATCCGCCTTGGCAAGAATATAAGGAACTCCGATTTCCTTTACAAGCATCAACGCCATAACGCTGGCATCCAGGTGCTCTGCCGTACTGATGACGACAGCATCCATCGCCTCCAGCCCAATACTGTTCATAGCTTCTTTATCAGAAATATCAGCACAGACAGCACAAGTGACATCGTCCACAATATCCCTCACATGTTCTTCATTTTTATCCACAGCCAAAACCTCTGCCCCGCCTTGCGCCAGCCCTCGTGCAACACTGCTTCCAAATTTGCCCAGCCCCAGCACTGCAACTGATCTCTTCATTTCCATTTACCTCCATTTTTATAAAATCAACTCTTGCTCTGGATACATCTTCAACTTTTTCCGCCGCTGTGAAAATCCCAGCGCCATTGAGATCGGTCCCACTCTGCCAAAGTACATTGTAATGATAATAATTATTTTTCCCACAACTGTCAAATTCGGTGTCATTCCTTTGGTCAGTCCCACTGTTCCCAGTGCGGACATACATTCATAGCAGGTGTCCATAAAACTTCCATGATCAAAAATCAGCAGCATTAGGACGGAAAACAGCAGAACTATCAAGTTGATCGCAACAATCGCCAATGCTTTCGGCACAAGATTTTGAGGAACTCTTCTCCGAAACAGGCTGATGCCATCTTCCTGTTTTGCCACTGAAACCACACAAAATACAAGAATGGTAAACGTAATGGTTTTAACGCCTCCTGCCGTTCCGGTCGGAGACCCTCCGATAAACATCAAAATCATTGAAATTAAAGAAGAGCTGTCCGTCAACTGATTTTGTGCCAGCGTTTCAAATCCAGCCGTACGAGTGGTCACTGACTGAAACATTGACGCCATAATCTTGCCGTGCAGCGGAAGATGTTTCATAGTTTCGGGATTCTTATATTCAAATAAGAAAATCAAAAACGTTCCGGTAAAAATTAAAAACGCTGTAACAGTCAGCACAACCTTCGTATGAAAACGCAGCTGCTCAATGGATCTTCTTACCGAAACTTTTTTGAAAACAACCTTCTTAAAAGCCTCCCACAGATCCTTCCAGACGATAAATCCCAAACCGCCCATCACAATTAAAAACATCGTCGTAAAGTTAATGACAGGATTCAGCACATAACTGCGCAGGCTGTCTTCCTTTACAATATCCATTCCCGCATTACAAAATGCAGATACTGAATTAAAAACCGATGCCCAAATTCCATATTTCCATCCAAATTCAGGAATAAACTGCGTTGCAAAAAGTGCAACTCCAATTCCCTCTACAATAAAAGTTCCAATCAATATTTTTCTTACAAGCCCAATCAGCCCAGACATTGTATTCAGCCCCAGAGATTCCTGAATCAGCATTCGGTTTCCCAATGAAATCTTTTTTCCAATGACAAACAGCATCCCCATGGAAATTGTAATAACGCCAAGACCTCCGATTTGAATTAAAAGCAAAATAACAGCCTGACCGAAGCTGCTCCAATAGGACATGGTAACCTCTACCGCAAGTCCTGTTACACAAACAGAAGTTGTCGCTGTAAATAAAGCATCAATATATGGCGTCACCTGCCCGCTTTTTGACGCAATGGGAAGCACCAGCAGAACAGATCCTGCTAAAATCGTAAGAAAAAAGCCAAGCAAAATAATCTGAACCGGCCGTAATTCTTTCATGACAATCATTCTCCTAAACATAAGAGCAATCCCAAAACGAGACGAAACAGGATTGCTCTAAAATTCCTTTTATTTATTTTCCTAACAAATGTGCAACCTGAAGCTGATAATCATCAATATGTTTCTCCATTGCAAGTCCTTCCTCGATATCCATATCCATAAACTTACCGTTCTGATATCCTACCACACGGTTGCTTTTCCCTGCACATAATAAATCTACTGCGTAAGCTCCCATCATAGAGGCATAAACACGGTCTTTTGCAGTCGGGCTTCCTCCACGCTGCATATGTCCGAGAATCGTCGCTCTCGTTTCGATTCCTGTTGCAGATTCAATTCGTTTTGCCATGCTGTAAGAATGACCGACTCCCTCTGCATTGACAACCATATGATGAGTTTTTCCCTTTGCTCTGTTGCGAAGCAAATGCTCAATGATCTGCTGCTCTACCTTCGGCAGATTTCCATCAAAGCTTTCCGGAATCAGAATATCCTCTGCTCCCGTAGCAATTCCGCACCATAACGCAATGTATCCTGCGCCGCGTCCCATAACCTCTACGATGCTGCAGCGCTCATGAGATGTGGATGTATCACGAATTTTATCAATCGCTTCCATCGCCGTATTCACTGCGGTATCAAATCCAATGGTATATTCTGTACATCCGATGTCAAGATCAATGGTTCCCGGAACACCGATTGTGTTAATTCCTAACTCGGCAAGCTTTCTGGCTCCCTGAAAGGATCCGTCTCCTCCGATGACTACCAGACCTTCAATTCCATAAGCTTTACAAATCTCAGCTCCGCGTTTCTGACCTTCCGCCGTCTTAAATTCATCACAGCGGGCAGTGAACAAAATCGTACCTCCGCGGAAAATACTGTCGGCAGTATCTGTTGGCGTCAGATCTACGATATCCTCATTCAAAAGTCCATTGTAACCTTTTCTGATTCCTTTGACCTTGAGCCCTCTCTCAATTCCCATTCGTGTTACGGCACGCACTGCCGCATTCATCGCAGGTGCATCTCCGCCGCTTGTTAATACTCCAATTGTTTTAATTTTTGGTTTTCCCATTTGATATGTCCTCCAATTATTAATCCATACAATTCTTGACTTGGCTTTATTCTAATCTATTTGTCGAATTTTTTCAATAGCCTTTGTTAGAAACCTAACGATCTGACACGAATATTGTCTTTCCCATACTTTGTTTCTAACCGGGTAAACAAAGCCCGGTCTGCTGAAATCATAAAATCCCTTCCCAGCCGATTGACTGCTCTCTCTTGTTTGCAGTAAATCACAACCGGGTGACTCCCCGGATATTCCTTCAAAGAATTTTTTAATTGCTCCTCCTCGCGGAAAAAGTCTTCTTTCCCCACAAACTGAATCCACAATTCCTGCTTCAATTCTCCGAACGGCTGAACCTGATTACAAATCAGCCGACTCTCTTCCTCCGAGATCTGCGACGTACCTTTCACAAAAATCTTAGCGTCTTCCCGCAAAAGCGACTGATACAGTCCATACTGTCTCGGGAAGACCACAACCTCCACCGTTCCTCTTAAATCCTCCAGTGTAAGAAACGCCATATTCTGATTTTTTCTCGTAAGCTTTACATTTATCTCACTGATAATTCCGCCTACAATACAGCTTTGCTGATCGTGAATCGCGGTTCTTTTCGTCTCCTCATCCATCAAAAAATCAGATGTATGTGCTGTCACGTTCCTCTCCAGCATCTCCATATCGTCATCTAGAGGATGACCGCTGACATAAATTCCAAGAACTTCTTTCTCCATAGAAAGTAATTGCTCCTTCTCATATTCCCCTACCTCGGGATACGTTATTTGAAACTCTGCCTTCTCTTCCTCGCCGAGAAGATCCATCAAACTCATCTGTCCTGCGATCTCATTTTTGCGCTCTCTTTGAATGCTGTCAATCACCCCGGCATAAATGAACATCTGCTGCTTTCTTGTGGCGCCAAAACAATCCAATGCCCCTGCTTTAATCAGATTTTCTACGGTACGCTTATTGATTTCCTTGCTGGAAAGACGTTCCACCAAGTCTTTGAAGTCCCGATAATTTCCATGCTCTCTGCGTTCTTTGATCATCGCCTCAATGACCGGTTTGCCCAGACTCTTGATTGCCGTCAGTCCATACCGGATATTTCCGTGGTCCACGGAAAACGCTCCCTCTCCCCGGTTAATGTCCGGCGGCAGAATCTTAATCCCAAGCTTCCGGCAGGCATAACTGTACTCTGCAATCTTGGCAGTATTCCCCAAAACAGAGGTTAGAAGCGCCGCCATAAACTCTACCGGGTAGTGACACCGCAGATAGGCTGTCTGGTAGGCAACCACCGCATACGCAGCCGCATGGGATTTATTAAACGCATATTTGGCAAAATCAAGCATCTCATCCCAGATTTGATTGGCGGTCTTTTCATCAATTCCGTTTTTTATACACCCTGGAATTTTTTCCTCTTCGTTTCCATACACAAAGTTTTGACGTTCTTTCACCATGACGTCGCCTTTTTTCTTAGACATTGCGCGCCGCACCAAATCACTGCGCCCCAAAGTATAGCCGGCAAGCTTCATAACAATCTGCATTACCTGTTCCTGATAAACAATACATCCATAGGTAGGCTCCAGAATTTCTTCCATTTCACGACATTCGTAGTGAATGGATTCTGTCCGGTTTTTTCCTTCCACATATCTCGGAATAAAATCCATCGGTCCCGGCCGGTATAAAGAGATTCCGGCAATGATATCTTCCATATTCTGCGGCTTTAATTCCTTCATAAAACTCTTCATTCCGGAACTTTCCAACTGGAAAACCCCTTCTGTATGACCATTCCCGATCATTTCATAAACCTTCCGGTCTCCCGGATCTGCCTGTCGGATATCAAACTCAGGAATCCTTTTTCGTATCATCTGTTCCGCATCTCGAATCACAGTCAGAGTCCTTAAACCGAGGAAATCCATCTTTAACAGCCCCAGCTCTTCGATGGTTGTCATGGTAAACTGCGTTGTCACTGCATTATCAGCCCCGAGCGCCAATGGAACATACTCGTCAATGGCTGTTTTACCGATTACAACCCCTGCGGCATGCATGGATGCATGCCTTGGAAGACCTTCCAGTCTTCTTGACATATCAATCAAATATTTGGATTCTTCATCCTCCTGATAGATTTTCTTAAAATCAGGGCTGGTTCTTAACGCCTTATCAATGGTAATGTTCAGCTCATTGGGAATCGTCTTCGCAATGCCGTCAACCTTCGCATACGGAATATCCAAAACCCGTCCAACATCACGAATGACTGCCCTGGCAGCCATGGTACCAAATGTAATAATTTGGACCACCTGATCCTTTCCGTATTTCTCTACCACATAATCAATAACTTCCTGTCTTCTCTCATAACAGAAATCCACATCAATATCCGGCATTGATACGCGCTCCGGATTTAGAAACCGCTCAAACAACAGCTGATAACGAATCGGATCAATATCTGTGATCTCCAGGCAGTAGGATACAATACTTCCCGCAGCAGAACCTCTTCCCGGTCCCACGGCAATTCCATGCTCCTTGGCATAGTGAATAAAATCCCAGACAATAAGAAAATAATCCACATATCCCATATTCTCAATGGTTCTTAACTCATACTCCAAACGTTCCCTTAATTCCTGCGTTACCGACGCATACCTGCGCTTGATTCCTTCTTCACACAGATGCGTGAGATAACTCACCGGCGTATACCCCTGTGGCACCTCATATCGTGGTACCTTCTGTTCCCCAAAAACAATTTCAACGTTACATCTTTGTGCAATTTTCTCTGTATTTTCCAGCGCCTCTTTTGCATAAGGAAATAATTTTTCCATCTCCTGAGGTGATTTCAGATAATACTGACCTCCTTCATAGCGCATGCGGTCTTCATCCTGCACCTTTTTTCCGGTCTGAATGCAGAGAAGAATGTCATGCGCCTCCACATCTTCTTTAAAAGTATAATGAATATCGTTGGTGGCAACCAACCCGATTCCGGTCTCTTTTGCCATTTTTAAAAGCGCTGTATTTACTTTCGCCTGCTCACTGATTCCGTGATCCTGCAATTCCAGAAAGAAGTTTCCCTTCCCAAACAGATTTTCCAGACCAATCGCAGCATTTTTCGCCTTCTCGTACTGATCTTCCCGAATATAAGACGCCACTTCTCCGGCAAGACACGCACTCAAAGCAATGACCCCCTCTTTATACTGCTCCAACACTTCATAATCTACTCGCGGCTTATAATAAAATCCTTCTGTAAATCCTCTGGAAACAATTTTCATTAAATTATGATATCCCAGATCATTCTCTGCCAGCAGCACCAGATGATAATACCGGTGATCTCCCCGGCGGCTGTCCTTCTCAAATCTTGAGCCTCGGGTCACATAAACCTCACAGCCGATAATCGGTCGAATCCCTTCTGCTTTTGCAGCTTTGTAAAAGTCAATCACGCCATACATCGCGCCGTGATCTGTGATAGCAATGCTATCCATTCCCAATTCTTTTACCTGATGTACCAGCTCTTTGATCTTACTGGATCCATCCAGAAGACTGTATTCTGTATGAACATGTAAATGTGTAAAACTCATAGCTCCTATGTCTCCTACTAAAACATAACTTTCCTGCAATTCTCTTTATAATTTTATCATATCACTCTTTTTTATGCTATAATTGTTTTATCTTCCCCGGGAAGCTAAAAATAAATGACAGAATCGAGGTTTTTATGGAAAATATAACAATTCAGGATATTCTGACTGCAACCAGTGGCACATTGCTGTGCGGAGATTCTTCCATGATCATTGATCATATCAGCACAAATTCCATGGAGGTCGGAAAAAATACTCTCTTTGTACCAATTATCGGAGAACGCGTCGACGCTCATATTTTTATTTCCAGCGCTCTGAAAAACGGCGGCGCCTGCCTGACTCAGGAGCATGAAGAGGCAACCGGAGACTCTCCTTATATCAAAGTGCCTGATACCTTAAAAGCGATGCAGCAAATTGCCGCTTATTACCGCAGCAAAATGTCGCTTCCGATCATCGGTGTTACCGGAAGCGTCGGAAAAACCACCACCCGTGAAATGATTGCCCACGTATTAAAAGGAAAATACCGTGTCTTTGAAACCGCAGGCAATCAAAACAGCCAGGTCGGCGTTCCGCTCACGCTAGACCGCCTCTCTTCCAAGGATGAAATCGGCGTCCTAGAAATGGGAATGAGCGAACCGGGCCAAATTACAATCTTAGGAAACATGATCCGCCCTGATCTTGGAGTTGTCACCAACGTCGGTGTTTCTCACATTGAAATGATGGGATCCAGAGATCAGATTTGCCGGGAAAAATTAGACATTCAAAATGGTCTCTCTGACAGCGGAATCTTATTACTAAACGGCGATAACGACATGATTCGCAAACATCTGGATTATGTAAAAAAACCCTATGAATTTTATGGCTTTGCAAAAGACTGTACCTACCGCGCTCAGAAGATCCGTGAAAAAAACGGTCAGACTGTTTTTGAGTTCTGCCGCGGAACCCAAAAAGAAGAAATCACTCTGAATGTACTTGGAAAGCATAATGTCGCAAATGCCCTGGCTGCCATTGCCATCGGACTGCGCTATGACACTCCAATGGATACAATCAAAAAACAGTTATCCACATTTTCCGGTCAGCGCCAGACAATTCTCCACATTCGTGATTTCACTTTAATTGATGATGCCTATAATGCAAGCCCTGATTCAATGAAAGCAAGTTTAAGCATTCTCTCCGATTATAAAACCCGCGGAAGAAAAATTGCGGTATTATCTGATATGTTAGAATTAGGACCCGATTCTCTCAAATTCCACCAGAAAATCGGACATTTTATTGCTTCCACCAAAGTCACAGATTTATTTGTCACCGGAGACTTCTCCAAAGCATATATTGAGGAAGCATGGAAGGAAAACCCGACTTTGCATACCCGCTATTTTTCTTCCAATGGTGAGCTAATTGATTTTCTGGAATCATACCTGAAAAAAAATGACGTCGTACTTATTAAGGGTTCCAACGGAATGAACCTGAAAGAAGTATCTTCCGTGCTCATCCGCTCTCAGACATCCGATTAAGCTTGCACAAAAAAAGATACACTATTTTCTATTGACATTGAAATTATTCAGGATTACAATAAGTGCCAACAAAATACAGAATGCAATGAACAAGACACACTGTTGTAAACCTTCTTTTTCAGAGAGCTGCCGGTTGGTGGAAGTCAGCAAAGAACTTATGACAGTATCCCTTGCGAGCTGTCAGCTGAACAATTTTTTATCTAGTAAGCCTGACCGGTATCCTGCCGTTATCCGGGGACACATTAAATGATGTGAACAGAGAGATTACATAAATTGTAATAAAAAGAAGTGGTACCGCGGAACATATTTTCGTCTTCTAAAATGTTTTTACATTTTAGAGGGCGTTTTTTATTTCATCAAACCTCCCTTTTGATCCAATAAAAACGCTCTGCAAAGGCTGCTTTTGGAGAAAAGTGTTCTCTGTCTGTCAAAGCAGGCTTGTCCCCTTGTTCTGCTGTATTTTGAATAAAAAATTCAATACAAATTTTAAGGAGTGATTAAAAATGAATAGTTTAACCATCGTAGCCATCGCTATCATTGCACTGGCTGCCGGCTATGTCCTTTACGGACGCTGGCTTGCCAAAACCTGGGGTATTGATCCCAAAACCAAAACCCCCGCTTACACCCATGAAGATGGAGAAGATTATATCCCCACACCAAAGTTTGTGGTATTTTCCCATCAATTCTCGTCGATTGCAGGCGCCGGACCTGTTACCGGACCAATCATTGCTGCCATGTTCGGATGGTTGCCTGTTCTCTTGTGGCTGATTATCGGCGGTATTTTCTTCGGCGCTGTGCAGGATTTTACCGCACTATACGCCTCCGTGAAAAACGAAGGAAAATCTATGGGTGTGCTCATCGAAAAATACATCGGAAAAACCGGAAGAAAACTGTTCCTGCTGTTTTCATGGCTGTTCACACTGCTTGTAATCGCAGCCTTTACTGATATGGTAGCCGGAACCTTTCATGGATTTACAGCAACCGGAGCAAAAAGCTCTCCAAACGCCGCTGCAGCTTCTATTTCCATGCTGTTTATTGTCGGCGCCATTTTCTTTGGATTGTTTACCAAACACGCAAAACCAAATCAGAAAACAGAATTTATTGTTGGTATCATTCTGTTGATTGCCATGCTGGCAGCAGGAATCGCTTTTCCTCTATATTTTGATAAAAATGTCTGGATTGGCGTTGTCATGCTCTATTTATTCCTTGCATCTGTAATGCCAATGTGGCTTTTAATGCAGCCTCGGGATTATTTGAGTACATTCCTTTTGGTGGGAATGATTATCGGAGCTGTTCTCGGAGTGTTTATTGCTCATCCGGCAATGAATCTCCCTGCATTCAATGGATTTGAAATTGGCGGGAAAAGCTTATTCCCTACACTCTTTATTACCATTGCCTGCGGAGCTGTTTCCGGATTTCATAGTCTGGTTTCTTCCGGAACATCCTCCAAAACCATCCGCAACGAAAAAGATATGCTCTGCGTGGGATATGGTTCTATGATGGTAGAATCTTTGCTGGGCGTTATTGCACTGGTTGTTGTTGGTGCTGCCGCCGTGGGCGGAACAATGCCTTCCGGAACACCATTTCAGATTTTTGCCGGAAATGTTGCCGGATTCTTAACATTGCTGGGAATTCCAAAACATGTTGCCACCTGCTTTATGACCATGTGCGTATCTGCATTAGCCCTGACATCTCTGGATTCTGTTGCAAGAATCGGACGCATGTCCTTTCAGGAACTATTTCTGGGAGAATCCGCAGACGGCTCTGATTTGACCGGAATCCGCAGACTTCTGACCAACAAATATTTTGCAACCGTTATCACCTTGTTCTTTGGATTTTTATTGTGTCTAGGCGGATATAATAATATCTGGCCGCTCTTTGGCGCTGCCAACCAGCTTCTTGCATCGTTAGTTCTAATTGCATTGTCCGTATTTTTATTAACAACCGGACGAAAAGGCTGGATGCTTTATGCTCCGATGTGCATTATGCTCATCGTTACATTTACAGCGCTGATTCAAGCGGTTATTGGAATCTTTACCAAAATCTTTGTTACCGGCGGATTTGTATTTATGATTGACGGACTTCAGTTGATTGTCGCACTGCTTCTTATGGCACTCGGTCTTATGGTTGCAGTCTCCTGCTTCAAAAAGCTATTTCAAAAACATACAAATCAGAACAATCCGTCAGCAAACACAGACCATCCTGCAACAGCAAAATAAAAAAGAACATCCCGGAAAACGATTTTAGCACAGTACTCGTGCCCATTCCGTTTTCCGGGATGTATTTTTTACCAGCTAACTTTGGACTCTAAAAAAATTTATCAATATATCCTTGTACAAAAATGAAAAGTACAATCAGTGGAAGGATGTATGTCACATAGACTCTTGTCCATTCCGGAAAGCGAATTCCTTTTCCGGCATTAGCTTCCCGGGTAAAGTTTTTCCATCCCCATCCATATCTGGTCACACAAAATAAAAGATATACCAGAGAACCCAGAGGCAGGATATTATTACTGACAATAAAATCTTCCAGATCCTGAATCGTCGTTCCGGCACCCAATGGTTCTATGAAGCTCCACAAATTAAATCCCAATGCGCAGGGCAAAGATAAGATCACAATGGCCACTGCATTCACAGCGATGGCTTTTTTCAAGCTCCATCCCCACAGGTCCTGTGCAAAGGAAAGAATATTTTGAAAGACTGCGATGATCGTTGACAATGCTGCAAAACTCATAAATAAGAAGAACAACGCTCCCCAAAGCCAGCTGACGGGCATTTCGTTAAATACATTCGGTAGTGTAATAAATACCAGATTCGGACCGCTGTCCGGACTGACACCGAAAGCAAAACATGCAGGAAAAATCACCAGCCCTGCCATCAAAGCCACCAGTGTATCAAGCACCGCCACGCTTATGGCTTCTCCTGTCAGCCGATGGCTTTTGTCAATGTAACTTCCAAAAATCGCAATTGCACCGATTCCAAGACTCAAAGTAAAAAACGCCTGCCCCATAGCTGCCGACACAACCGTCATAATTCCCTGTTCTTTCATTGCCTCAAAATTGGGAATTAAATAAAATTCCAACCCTTTTGCGGCTCCTCTAAGCGTTACACTGCGAAGAATCAAAACAATAATAATCAAAAACAAACAGGACATCATCACCGTTGTAATCTTTTCCACACCCTTTTGCAGTCCCATCGAACATACCAGAAATCCGATAGCTACCACAATTAACATCCAAAAAATCTGTGCTGCAGGCTCTGACAACATCTGCCCAAAAAGACCCTCAATTTGCTGCGGGGTTTTCGATATAAAATCACCTTTGAGCATCTTTACAAAATAACAAAGCATCCATCCGGTCACGGTCGTATAAAACATCATCAAAAGATAATTCCCTGCCATCCCAATAAAGCTGTACCAATGCCATTTGCTTCCTTTTGGCTCCAGTTCCTGAAAAGATCTTGCAATACTTTTTTGGCTGGCTCTGCCAACAGAAAATTCCATGATCAAAATCGGCAGTCCCAAAACGATCAGAAAAAACAAATAAACCAACACAAAAGCGGCCCCTCCGTACTGGCCTGTAATAAATGGAAATCTCCATACATTTCCAAGTCCCACGGCACATCCGGCGGAAATTAGAATAAATCCGATTCTCGATGAAAATTTTTCTCTCTTTTCCACAATTTTCTCCTCACTTTTATTGTATTTCACAATTACCTATTTTAACACATTCCTAATTTTTGGGAAACCAAAATGTAAAGGTCGTTCCCACACCTTCCTGACTCTCTGCATAAATTTCTCCGCCGTGGACTTTGGTAATCCACTTTACCATAGACAGACCCAAACCGTTTCCTCCATTTTTTCGGGATCTGCTTTTATCTGCACGATAAAAGCGATTCCAGATTTTTCCCAGATGTTCTGGTGCAATCCCAATTCCATCATCCCGGACCTGACCTCTAATCCTGCCCTTTTCTCCTGCAATTGTAATCCATATGGAGCCCTGCTCTTTTCCATAAGAAATAGCATTCTGAATCAGATTCATGAGCATCCTCATCAGCAGTGTCTGATCTCCATAAATCATCTGTCCTTCTTCGATCTGCGTGTAGATCTGAATCTTCTTTTTTGCTGCTTCTATTTTTAACTCTTCTGCAACCATCTCTGTCAGCATCCCCAGATCGATTTCCTCGAACTCTTTCGTACTGACAGACTGCTCCTGTCTGGCAATCATTAAAAGCTGCGAAACCAGCTTGGACATTCTCCTGCTTTGCTCCAATAAAACTCTAACCTCTGATTTCTCCTCAACCGTCAGCATTGAATCGTCCAGCAGGTATTCGCACTGGGAAATTAAAACTGCTATCGGCGTCCGAAGTTCATGTGACACGTCTGCAGTAAACTGTTTCTCATCCTCAAAGGATTTCTGGAGCCTTTCAAACATCTCATTAAACTTCTGTGTTAAATGATACATTTCATCTTTTGCTTTCGGAATGGGCAGTCTTCTTGACAGATCATTGCCTCCGCTGATTTTTTGCGCTTCTTCACAGATATCATCAACCGGCTGCAGCGCTCGCCGAATCATAAAATATCCGACAAATCCAATCATTATAATCAGAGCCGGAAGCAAAACAATCACAAGTCTCACTCCTGTTTTAATAAACTGTTCCATATTATGTATGGAGGTGATGCCGCGAACCCATACTGCCTGATTTTTTCCATAAGAATAAACAGCATCATAAATCATCCACTCCCGTCCCCGATTTTCTACCACTCTGGCTTTATGAGATTCCAGACGGGTCCCGGACGGAAAGTCTACCGGCTGACTTCCATACAGAAGATGTCCATTCTGATCATATACACAAAACATCACGCCATCGTTATAAAATTCTACATCGCTGTCCATATAAAACGTATTGTCCTGAAACAAAATATTCCCTGAAAAACCGGTGACAGCGCCCTGAACCTCTTCCTCTGTGGAACTCAGTCCAATCTTATTTACAAAAATTAACATTGCGGCAAACATCATTCCGAGAATCATAGCCACAATTCCTGTGTACCAGAGCGTCACCTTAATTTTTATCGAATATTTTTTCATGGCTCACCTCTTAATACATATCCCGCTCCCCGAACTGTATGCAATAGTTTCCGTTCATATCCCTCATCAATTTTCTTGCGCAAATACCGAACATAAACATCCACTACATTGGAACCACCTTCAAACTCAAAATCCCAGGCGCTCTGTTCAATCTGATTTCTGGAAAGCACAATGCCCTGATTCCGCATAAAATATTCTAAAACCATAAATTCCTTGCCGGAAAGCTTAATCTCCTTTCCACCTCTCCAGACTTGTCGGGTATCACGGTCTAAAATCAGATCCTCTACTTGAAGCTGATTGGAGGTAAACTGCGGTTTTCTCCGCATCATTACCCGGATTCTCGCCAGCAGTTCCCGGAAGGCAAATGGTTTGATCAGATAATCATCCGCGCCCAAATCTAATCCTGTCACACGATCCTCAATTCCGTCTCTGGCAGTTAACAGCAGCACTGGAGTATCCATGCCCTTTTTTCGCATTTCTTTTAGAATTGAAAATCCATCCTTTCCCGGCAACATAATATCCAGAATTACCCCATCATACTCTGTCATCGCAAGATAATCTTCTGCTTCCAGACCGTCACCACATGCATCAACGCTGTAATGTTCCCTGGTCAATCGCTTTTTTAATATTTCTCTTAAATCTTTTTCATCTTCAACAACCAATAATCTCATAATAAATTATTATAATACATATGAATTTCGCGGTCAAAATTCTTTTAAATTTCACTCTCATATAAGAAGAATGTTTCTTTTTGACGCTTCCCCTTGATCTGAAAGCTTTCAGATTCTCTGCATCTTTGAATCATTCCCCGGGCATCATAAAACTGATAGTTGCATGTAGTATCCGTAAACAGATAATATTGTTCCACCCCCTGCTTTTTCATATAATCCAGAGCAGAAGAAAACAATCGTTTTCCAACTCCTTTTCCCTGTGCTTCATTGGATACTGCAAACAATGCAAGTTCCGCCTGATATTGTCTTCCGCTTCTCTTTAACAGCCGGTCATTCATCCGATGATCACTTAGAAACAGAAAAGCCGCCTCTCTTCCCTCTCGGGTACGCAAAAGATCTGCTGTATACAATAGTTCTTTTCGTCGATATTTCCGGGGGCGCCGAAATCCTTTGACTTTTTTTGCCATAATAATACCAACAACCCTTCCTTGCCACACCGCAACTTTCGCAAAGGTCTGGTTCGCAAGACAGCCATATAAAAATGCTTTGGATACTTTTTTGGCGATCTCCTCACTGCACACTTTCCTATAGTTCCACGCAGACTCCAGAATCGACTCTGCCTCCTCCAAATCTGTTTCTCGAAACTCCCTTAATGTTATCTCACACATCTAGATCTACCTTCTTCCTTAACCAAATGAATTTGCTCTTTTTACTGTCTCTTGTAATTTCCGATATACAAGGACAGAAATTTTAAAAATTTTTCATTCTTTAATTTTTCTTTAATCTTCGGGCATTATAATAAGGATAACAAAAAAACAAAGAACCAACAACAGAAAGGAGAATTTCTTATGAGAAAAAAACTTTTATTCTTTATATTATCTGTAACTGCTGTCATTTCCCTCGCTGCATGCTCTAATCCAAAAGAGTCGTCCTCCGAGGCAACTACAACACAGGAAATCGCATCCACTGAGAAAACAGAAACGGATGACAGCAGCGAAACATCGACCGATACCGGTACAACTGCAAAAGCCGAAGCTGATTACGATTTTTCCTCTTATGAATCCAGAATCAATAAGGTAACAAAAAAAGTAAACAATGCAAAAACCAGCTCCGACAGTTCCACCAACCACAAACGTTTTTATGCTCTGAAACAGGAGTTAGATTCCATTGAAAACGATTTGGATTCACTGGAAGATACTTTTGAACATTCTTATGAATCCGGTTCCATGAGTTTTGATGAATACAAAAAAAGGGAACGTTCCATCGAAAAACTGGAAAACAAGTTAGACCTTGCAGAAGATGCACTAGAAAATAAATTCGGCATCGACGATTAAACGATGCTGTATTTCAGGAAAGGAGATCCATTATGAAAAAGATGAAACAACAACTTGCTTTTCTATTATGCACCATCCTATTGTTCACTGCAGCCATTCCAACAACTGCATTTGCGGATGATGACCCCAAGCCAACCAACATTGTCAAATTAAATTATTCCTCCAGAACCGTAAAGTCAGGCAGTGAATTTGAACTCCGTGCCTACGCCTCTCCTTACGATTTCGATGACGACTATCTTCACTGGAAAACAAGCAATTCCAAAGTAGTTGCTTTTGATGATGATGACCGAACCGGTGACGAAATGGAGTTTAAAGCTCGAAGCGCGGGCACCGCATATATTACCTGCTATATCCCCGGAACTAAGGTTCAAAAAACCTGTAAGGTTACTGTAACAAAGCGTAAATCAGCACGCATCCGAAAATTAAATTATACTTCCCGCACAGTAAAAATCGGAAGTAAATTTAAGCTTCGTGCTTATGCATCCAATTTTGATGATGATCGACTCCGCTGGAAAACAAGCAATTCTAAAATTGTTGCCTTTGAAGACCGGGACCGCACCGGAGATGATATGGATTTCATCGCCAAGAAAGCCGGCACTGCATATATTACCTGCTATATCCCCGGAACCAAGATCAAAAAAACCTGCAAAATCAAGGTAAAACGCTATGGAAAAGCTAAAATTGTCGTAGATGACAAACACGTGGAGGTTGATCAGGGAGAATGGGAAGATCTTGAGGCACGACTGGTTGGCGGAAAGTATAAAAAACGCAGTTTGTCTTACAAGGTTTCCGGATCTCGTTATATTCGAGTAAAAAAAGGAAAAGTGTACGGAAAACGCCCTGGAAAAGCCAAAATTACGATCCGCGCAAAAGCCAATAAAAAAATAAAAAAAGTAGTCTATGTCCGAGTGGAAAGAGACGACTAACTGCAAAGTTACACCGGTTTTGATCTAAAGTCAAAACCGGTTTTTTGTGATTGCGATAATTAACATCTTTTTCTTTTCGTCATACTTTATATCAAAGGTAAAAGGAGACCTGACTTATGAGTATGCCAAAAATTGAGTGCACAAACATTGATAAATGCTGTGCTGCTGCCTCTCTTATGCAATCCATTGCTTTGGAAGAAACATCGATTTCTCATATTCTCAACGCAGAAGGTAAAAAGCTCCAAAAAGCAATTTCCATTGACTGCAGTCACAAGGATTTAATTGAAATCAATAAATCCGTCGAAAGTATGGTCGAAAAGATCACCAATCTGGAAGTGGTTTTAAAATCCAAGTTGGAAATGGTAGTTCCTCTTGTAGAAAAGTGTCATAAAAAGCCGGAAAAGCTTCCGGATTGTTAAGCCATTGATGTTTTAAGGGAAGGAATTGATCCTAAGCGACATTTCCTTCCCTTTTCTAAACATAGAGTTTTACATCCAATACCGTATGAACTTGAGCTTTCTTAAAAAATATACAATCAAGGCAGAACTGCCAAGTACCAGAAAAGAAAGAACTGGAATTTCCAGAATTGGATTCCCTGATCCAACCATATCTCTGGAAACGAAAAAATGAATGATGATATTATGAATCAGATAAACGCCGAATGTAAGCTGTCCTCCAATCATAATAAAGTTCTCAAATTTCTGAATAATACCGGACTGCCCAACCTGAACGAGCAGTACAAAAACCGCAGTCCCCGCAAGAACAATTCCCGGTGCAAAATCGTCTGTCCAGAGCTCATTCCATGTTCCAGAATCAAAACTAGCGGTCCTTGCAAGAAACACCGTCACAGTCATCGAAAAAATACCCGCTACATAAATCATACAACGATAGAAGCGTTTTAACGGATATCTATAAATATACCATCCCGCAAGAAGAAAACCTCCATATTTCAAAAAGCCAGTTAATTTTAAACAGGATAAAAAATGATTCATATAAGAAATCGGCTGAATTCCCAACGCATTGGCAAATGGTATCATACAGTTTGTAACAAATAAAAGCAGCAGCAAATATAAATACATAGATTGATTCATCTGTTTTACCAACAAACGTAAAAACGGAAGTATTAGATAAAGCCCAATCATTAAGTAGAGATACCAATAAACCACGTTTCCGTCACTGACCAACAGTGTATGCAATGCATGCTTTATGTCTGAAAAAGAAACAGAAAATGTATGACGATAAAAAATGGAATGGCATAGATCAAACACAGGAATCATTACAATAATCGCAATTAACATTCTTGGAATATACTGCCCGAAAATTTTTTTGAAAGGAAGATCCTTTTCCGGATTCAATAGAAAAATTCCAGTAATCATCAGAAATAGCATTACCGGCCAAGAAGAAACCAAAATATTAAAAAAATGACAAACTTGCCATCTCTGGCTCCAAAAAGCAGACGCTCGAATTTCCTGTGATGATATGTGATTCAAACATACCAATAAAATAGCCATGATCCGAATAAACTCAAGATATAAAATGCGTTGTTTCTTCATTTCTATTCTCCACCCATAATTGCCAAAAGGCACATTCCGGAATTGCAAGCGGTCGCCAAGGTCTCGGGCAAGCCCGGATCTTGGCCCATTGCTATCACAAAAAAGAAGCATCCATCGCGGATGCTTTTTCCTTCACTGTACCTTGCCAAACGATACTGCCATTAAAAGCCGAAAACCGGACTTGAACCGGCGACCCCTTCATTACGAGTGAAGTGCTCTACCAACTGAGCTATTTCGGCATATTTGAAAGCACAGATAAATCTATGCTCCTTTTGTAAGATATTGTTCAATCTGGCTGACGGCTTCTTCTTCGTCAACTCCATCTGCAACGACGGTCAAATCTTCAATTTGATATAATCTCAGACTCATCATTCCCATCATGCTCTTTACATTCACTTGCTTATTCCCAGTCTCAAATAAAATTTTACTCTCAAACTGGCTTGCCATCTGTACGAGAAATGCTACTGGTCGGTCTTCTTCCTTTAATGCTGCTTCTACTCGAACATTTTTTGAAATCATTCTTTTCCTCCTAATCTCATCTCTTCTGCCATCCTGCTTATCTTTTTCAAGCGATGATTCACACCGGATTTCCCTACGGGCGGATCCAGCATGCTCCCCAGCTCTTTTAAGGTAGCTTCGGGATGCTCCAAACGCAAATAAGCAATATCTTGTAAGCCCTGATCCAGAAAACGAAGACCCTTATGTTCATCAATGTACCGAATATCTTCTGCCTGCTTTACCGCCGCTGAAACTGTTTTGTGAATATTGGCAGTCTCACAATTCACACGACGATTGACTTTATTGCGCATCTCTTTGAGAATCCTGACATTCTCCAGTTCCATCAAAGCAACATGCGCCTCCATCACATTCAGGACATCCACAATTTTGGAGCCCTCTTTCATGTACACGACGTAATATTTTTTCCGCAAAACAATTTTAGCATCTAATTCAAAAAAATTCAAGACATCTTTTAACTGATTTGCTATTTCTTCATCTGTGGACACCACTTCAAAGTGATAATTCTTCTCCGGATCACTCATGGAACCTGCTGCCTGAAAAGCTCCACGGATATATGCTCTCTTACAACATGTATTTTGCAAGATGATTCCAAACGCACCGGGTTCTATAAGTTTCACTGCCTTCAATATTAAAACACAATCAGGATGCTTGTCAACACTAATTGTATAATTTCGACTCCTTTTCAGAAAATCACTGCGCCCGACTTGAATATTTGCCTGAATATGAAACACATCTTTCACCAGTGTATAAAAGCGTTTCGCGGCAGATACCGTCTCCGTATGAATCTGAATTTTATAATTTTCATTTTCCCGAATGACTTCGCCACCAAACTTTAAAAATCCTGCGATTTCAGCAATCTTACAATGTCTGGCGCCGGTTTCATTTCTGGATAATTCTTCTTTGATATTGCTTGAAAATGACATCTCCTACCTCGTTATATCTCTATGCTCAGTTTTCACAGAATATGGCAATTCATTTAATTTTTCTGTCAGAGCATTGGCAATGGTAACAGACCGATGTTTTCCCCCGGTGCATCCGATTCCGATCACCAGATTGTACTTTCCCTCTTTAATATAATTGGGAATGAGGAATTTCAGCATTCCCTGCAATTTTTCCAAAAATTTGGCTGCCTCTTCATGCCCCATTACAAAATCCTGAATTGCTTTATCGTTTCCTGTCAGCGGCCGAAGCTCTAAATCATAAAATGGATTCGGCAAAAATCGCACGTCAAATACGAGATCCACATCTGCAGGAATTCCAAACTTAAACCCAAATGAAACAACGGCAATCTGGAACCGCTCCCCGCTCTCTCCATTGACATAAATACGATCAATTTCTTCTTTCAGCTCTCTGGTCAAAAGCTGACTCGTATCAATCACATAATCTGCCTGATCCTGCAGAAACTTCATAACTTCCCGTTCCTTCGCAATACCGTCCTCAACTCTCCCGTTTCTGGAAAGGGGATGATTCCTTCTTGTCTCTTTATATCTCTTGATTAAAATCCGGTTGCTGGCGTTTAAATAAAGAATTTCAAATTGAATGCCCATAGCCTCAATTTCATTTAATTTTTGCTCCAATTCTCTGATTCTCTGGCCGTTGCGAATATCAATTCCCAACGCCACATTTTCTACCGAAGCCGTCTGATCCAGCATCATTTCTGCAAATTTATCCATCAGTCCCACCGGAAGGTTGTCCACACAAAAGTATCCGATATCCTCCAGCATTTTCAATGCGCTGCTCTTCCCTGCGCCTGACATTCCTGTAACTATTACAAATCTCATATAACTCCTTCTAAAACCGTCCGACTCGTTTAACCTCCGGCTCGATCGCAACACCAAACTGTTCTTTGATCTCATTTTGTACATCCTGAATTAACTGCATAACGTCTGCCGCTGTGGCATCTCCCCGATTAATTACAAATCCGCTGTGCTTTTCAGAAACCTGAGCACCTCCGACTCGATATCCCTTTAAGCCTGCATCCTGTATTAGCTTCCCTGCAAAATATCCTTCCGGACGCTTAAATGTACTTCCTGCGCTTGGATATTCCAACGGCTGCTTCGTCTTTCTTGCCAAAGCATATTCTTCCATCTTCTGTCGGATGATTTCCGGATTTCCATGTTCCAGTGCAATCACACCCTCCAGCACAATGTAACCGTTTTTTAAAATGTTGCTGGTTCGGTACCCCAGTTCCAGCTCCTGCGCTTTCAGCGTTTTAATTTCCCCTTCTCTTGTAAGAACCGTCACTTCCTTTAAGACCTGAACAATCTCACCGCCATAAGCGCCTGCATTCATCACAACGGCCCCTCCAAAGGTTCCCGGAATTCCTCCGGCAAACTCAAATCCGGTCAGCTCCTCTGCCAATGCTGCCTTTGATGCTGAACTTAAAAGAGTTCCCGCCTGAATCTTCATCTCCGTTCCACAAACAGAAATTCCGCTGTAATTTTTGTAAATTTGAAGAACCATGCCATCCATTCCGTCATCTGCCACCAAAAGATTACTGCCATTGCCAAGTACAAAGAATGCAAGGCCATGTTCTCTGGCAATTTTGCAGGCATGCCGGATTTCCTCCAAATCAGACGGTACAACAAAATAATCTGCCGGTCCGCCAATTCGGAAGGTTGTGTGATTCTTCATGGGTTCATCCATTAAAATATGATCGTCTGCTATTTTTTCTCTTAACTGCTCTGTGATCGTCTTCATATTTTCTCCATATCTATTCTAAATTATGACAACATCAAACTGGCTGCACCATAAATTCCTGCATCATTTCCCAGACTTGCCAATGCAAATCTGCCTTCTTGCGCTTTCCCAAAGGTGTATTTCTTATAAGATGCCTCTACGGCGTCCAAAAGAATCTTTCCCGCCTTCGACACTCCCCCTCCGAAAACAAAAATTTCCGGATCAATCATCAAGGCAATATTGCCTGCCGCAAGAGCTAATTTCTGTCCCAGTGAGGCCACCTGCTCTTTTGCAAGCACATCGCCTGCCTTAGCAGCATCAAATACATTCTTAGCAGTGATAGAATCTGCATTTCTTAAACAGCTCTGCCGCCCAGTCTGTTTCAACGCTTTTTTTGTTTCAAATACAATTCCTGTCGCAGAGGCATACAATTCAAGACATCCTGTCTTCCCACAGTTACAGACACGGTCATCCCACGGATCGACTGTCATATGTCCGATTTCTCCGCCATAGCCATGAACTCCATCGACAATCTTTCCATCAATTAAAATGCCCCCGCCAACACCGGTTCCAAGTGTGATCATAACCGCACTTCGATAATCCGACGCCGCTCCCATCCGAAGCTCTCCGAGCGCTGCCGCATTGGCATCGTTGGTTACCCGAACCGGACATCCCATCCTGTCGGACAGTTCCTTCGCTACGTCAACATTTCCCCATCCAAGATTCACACATTCGTGAACTCTGGCAAACTCCAGCACTGCGCCTGGAACGCCAACGCCGATTCCTTTCAAATCCTGATCTGAAATTTTATTCCTCTCCATATGAGCTTTCACCACATCTGCAATATCGCCCAAAATATTTTTTCCATGGTCCTCTGTTCTCGTTGGAATTTCCCATTTTTCCTTTAACGCTCCATCTTCCCGAAATCGTCCGATTTTTACAGATGTTCCGCCAATATCAACTCCATATACATGCTTCATACAGTCTCTCCTGCTATTCCATCTGACCGGTAACACGTTTATAAAGCTCTTCCGCTGCATTATATCCCATCTTTTTCTGTCTGTGATTAATCGCGGCAGCCTCTACAATGATTGCCAGATTTCGTCCCGGACGAATCGGAAGCGTATGTGCAGCCACTTTATTCCCCAGATATTCCACATGCTTTTCTTCCAGTCCAAGACGGTCATAATCCGTTTCTTTGTTCCAATCTTCCAATTGAATAACCAGATCAATCTCCTGCTCCATTTTCACACTCTCAACACCATACAAATTTTTTACATCAATAATTCCGATTCCTCTCAATTCAATGAAAAATCGTGTGACCTCCGGAGAGGTTCCAATTAAAGTCTTCTTGCTGATTCTTTTAATCTCAACTACGTCATCGGAAACAAGCCGATGCCCTCTCCGAATCAATTCAAGCGCGGCCTCACTTTTTCCAATACCGCTTTCTCCCGTAATTAAGATTCCTTCTCCAAACACATCCACCAAAACTCCGTGAATCGAAATACTCGGCGCCAGTACCACACCCAGCCACCGGATCACCTCCGCCATAAATTCAGAGGTTGCATCCTTCGAAATCAGAATCGGAACTTTATACTTTTTGGCAATTTTCAGAATCCGATCGCTTGGTCTTAAATCCCTGCAGAAAACGATACACGGAATCCCGGCCCCTATGAATTTTTCAAAAATAGTTTCAGCTGCAGCAGCGTCTTGTTCTATCTGCTCAATGAAAAGAGATTCTGCTCTTCCTACAATCTGCACCCGATTGGTTGCAAAATGATCATAAAAACCTGCCAGCTGTAATGCAGGTCTGTTGATTTCTGCCTGTGTAATATAAATTTCTCTTGTATTGATCTCTGGAAGAATTTCCTGTAAATTTAATTCTTTGATCAGATCATATACCGATACTTTGTGTTCTTTCTCCATAATCCTCTTTTCCTTTCTACCACGTCTCCTGTACTCTTATTTATCTTAACATATTTTTTCCCCCGGAAACATGAAAAAATTCATAGATTGTCTCCGCAACGCGCCGATTCATCCCCGGAACTCCCAAAAGATCCTCGACTCCGGCCATCCGAATCTCCGAAATATCTTTAAAATGTTTCATCAGCGCTCTTCGCCGCTTCGGTCCGATCCCTTTTATATCATCCAATACCGAATGCACCTGCCCTTTTGCACGAAGAGATCTGTGATACTCAATGGCAAACCGATGGGCTTCATCCTGAATTCTCGTCACGAGCAAAAAGGCTTCGCTATTTTTTGGAAAAATGATTTCCTCATTATTATAATACAATCCACGGGTTCTATGATTGTCATCTTTTACCATTCCGCAAACCGGAATTTTCAGGTCTAACTTCTCCAAAACTTTCATGGCAATGTTTACCTGACCTTTTCCTCCATCCATCATCAAAATATCCGGAAATTTTGTAAAACTTCCAAATTCCGCATCTTTTCCTTCTTTCCTCAACACTTCCAGTTCATTCTGTCCATGTACAAATCGTCTGGTCAGAACTTCTTCCATACTGGCGTAATCGTCCGGTCCGTCTATGGTCTTTAACCGGAATTTTCGATAATCTCTTCGCCTCGCCTTCCCTTTCTCAAACACAACCATGGACGCAACGGTTTGAAATCCGCTGATATTGGATATATCGAACGCTTCCATCCGATTCAGGCCTGTGATCCCCAGAAGCTCTTCGATTTCCCTGACAGCTCCGACAGTTCTTTTTTCTTCACGCTTTAATTTTTCCCGATCCATTCTCAGTACATTTTCAGCATTTTCTTTTGCCATCTCTACCATTCGGTGTTTCTGTCCCCGGACAGGTATGCGCAAATAAACTTTGGCGCCTCTCTTCTTGGCAAGCCACTGCTCAATCATCTCTTTTTCTTCGATTTCAAACTCCAGAAAGATTTCCCCCGGTAAATATGGCGTTCCCGCATAAAACTGCTTCACAAACGCCTCCAGAATTTCCTCTTTTGAGGTTTCCTCATCCGCCTCCATATGAAAATGTTCTCGCCCCAACAGTTTTCCCTGACGAATAAAGAAAATTGATACTACCGAATCTTTCTGATCTCTTGCCATTGCAATTATATCTCGATCCTCAAATCCAAAGGTATTAATTTTTTGCCGGTCCATAATTTTTTCAATGCTCTTTAACAGATCCCGATATTCCATTGCCTTCTCAAATTCCAATGCCTCCGAAGCTTTTCCCATCTTTTGTTTTAATTGACTGGCTACTTCCTGATAGTTTCCGTTTAAAAACCGCATTGCTTTTTCTATCTGTTCTCCATATTGTTCTTTGGAAATATAGCCTTGGCAGGGGGCGCCGCATTGCTTGATCTGATAGTAAAGGCACGGCCGATCTTTTCCTATATCCTTTGGCAGTTTCCGATGGCAGGTGCGAATTTTAAAAATTTTGCGCAAAAGCTCAATGGTGTCATTCACCGCTCCGGCACTTGTATAAGGACCAAAATATTTACCTCCGTCCTGTTTCATTTTTCTTGCCAGAAAAATCCTCGGAAACTCCTCATGGACCGTCACTTTAATATAAGGATACCCTTTATCATCTTTGAGCATCGTATTATATTTGGGACGATGTTCCTTAATTAAATTATTTTCAAGAATCAATGCTTCCAGCTCGGAATCTGTAATAATATATTCAAAATATGCTATATTTTTTACCATATGCTGAATTTTAACCGATAAATTACGGCTGTCCTGAAAATACTGACGCACGCGATTACACAATTTAATCGCCTTTCCTACATATATAATTTCATCTTTTTGATTATGCATTAGATAGACTCCCGGCTTTGCCGGAAGTTTTTTCAATTCTTCCTGAATATCAAACATAGCAGACCTCCGTTTCATCATTTTATCATACAAAAAACATTTGGGCAAAACAGAAAATCCCGCTGTTTCCAGCGGGATTCCTTTATCAAATGAAAAGAGAGGATTAAAAATATATGAAAAACTATGTCTTTAGTATATCAAAATCCTCCGTTGATACAATAGACGAAAAATAAAATTTTCTAAACAATTTCTAAAGAACTCTAAAAAAACAATAGCGCTTTTAACTGCAATGCAAAATCACCTGATGTTTCTCTAACGATTCCCTGACCCCAATCACTCTCTGATTGCTGCTTCCTCTCCAATGAAGTTTCGTATCTCTGAGCTCTTCTTTGTATGGTCCGTCTACCAAAACATCAGCCATCTGCACCGCTTCCAGCGTATGTATTTCTTCCCAGAGGAATCCTGTGTACAGCCAAATGGTTTTCTTCGGAAAACATTGCTTGATTTCTCTTATTAATTCTGTAACCTCAGAGTAATTGGCAGGATGCAGAGGATCTCCGCCGCTTAAGGTAATACCGGAAATGTAGGGCTTGGAAAGTTCCGAAAATACTTCCTTTTTTGCCTCCCGGTCAAAGACAAGACCACCGCAGATATCCCATGTTTCCGGATTATGACAATTTTTGCATTTATGAGTACAGCCGGATACCCAGAGCACGACCCTAAGCCCGTCGCCATTTAACATATCATCTTTGGTAATATTATGATAACGCATTTTACATAGATTTCCTTTCCGCAATCTCCGCCATCTTTGCATCGTTTAACCGAGTATCCCCTTTGACTCTGGAATAGGACAGATACCCATTCATACGGTCAATTTTTGTCAGATTGCGGCTTCCGCATTTCGGGCAAACATCCATCTCCAGTTCCTCATGACCACAGTCATCGCAGTAAGCCAGAGACAAATTAACCCCCTCATAATATCCAAGATCCATTGCCCGGCGCACCAAAGTTTTTACCGCCTGTTCATTATAATCAATCGGATACTTTACATACTGAATCTTTCCTCCGTTGCAAAGTTCCCAAAATCTTCCTTCCAGATTTTGTTTTTCAATCGGAGTGATATCCTCTGTCACATGGCAGTGAAAGGAATTGCTGACATATTCACGGTCGGATACGTTTTCCACAATTCCATATTTTTTTCGGAACTGTTTTACCTGTAAGCCGCATAGATTCTCTGCCGGCGTTCCGTAAATCGCATAAAGATTCCCGTCTTCTTCCTTAAACTGCGCAACCTTTTCATTAATATAGCGTAAGGTTTCCAGAGCAAACTCCCCATCTTCCGACAAAGATTTATGGTTATAAAGCTGCTGAAGTTCATTGAGCGCTGTAATTCCAAAGGACGCTGTTGCCGTTTTCAAAAGAGGTTTAATTTTATCCTGCAGATTTAAATGTCCTCCGAAAAAACCTCCCTCGCAATATGCCAGAGGATTGGTAGAAGCTTTCATCTCTCCCAGATACTCATAGGTACGAATGTGAAGCTGGCGAATCAGATTTAAATAATAATCCAAAACCTCGTGAAAATCTCTGTTTTCCTGCTTTGACTTTGCATAAATCATCGGAAGATGCAAACTGACCGCCCCGATATTAAAACGTCCCACAAATACCGGAACATCGTCCTCATCTGCCGGCTTCATTCCTCCGTTTTCATACCATGGAGACAGAAAAGCGCGGCATCCCATCGGGCTGATAATCTTTCCATATCTTTTGTACATATCTGCAATGTATCCTTCCCCTGTCAGGCTCAGCCAGTCCGGGTACATCGTCTTTCTGGAACAGCGGATACCCGCCTCAAATACGTCTTCCAGTTCTCCGCCCGGTCCATGAAGCTTCTCATCATATAAAAATACAATTTTCGGAAACAAAACCGGTTTTCTATGTCCTTCTTTTCCCTGACCTTTTCTGCGCACATCCAGCAGAGCAATGGAAGCCATTTTTGCAAATCTGCCGGTTCCCGTACCTGCCGTCATTGTTATAAACGGATAATCTCCGCGGCTTGACGATACACTGTTAAACTTATATTCAAGCCCCTGAAATCCCTGCGTAAATTCCCGCTCCACGTCCTTCAGGGCTTCCTCGTCCGCCCGTTCTTTTTCCAATCCCATTGCCTCATAGCGCTCTTTGGATCTCTGATAAGATTTTTCCGCATACGGTTCTAAAATCAATTCAATATTCGGCACAGTAAACCCGCCGTATTGCTGACTTGCCGCACTCAGTACAATATCTCCAATCACATCAAACGCAACGTCCAGTGTTTTGGGCTCATTATACCAGAGATTTCCCATCTCAAAGCCGCCTTTTAAAACTTCCTCCACATTGAACAGACAGCAATTCATTGTGTCTCTTCTCGCAGACATATCATGGATGTAAATATAACCGTCCCTGCACGCCTGAATTTCTTCTGTGGTCAGAAAAAATTTCTTATACAATTCTTTGTTCAGCTCATTAAAAATGAGACTTCTTTTTGTGGATACCAACGCACTGTCCGTATTGCTGTTCTCTTTATCTCCAATGTACATAATGGATTGACTCTTTTTATACACCTCATCCAGCATCTGTACGAAATCCTGCTTATAATTGCGGTAATCTCTATAACTTTTTGCAACCAGTGGATTGGTCTGTTCCAGGGCTCTTTCTACCACATTATGCATATCGGAAATCGTAACTTCCTCTTTCTGCATGCGATTTACCTTCTCTGTCACAAATTGACAAATAAAATCAAGTTCTTCCTCTGTGAATGTTACAAGAGCGCGGTACGCCGATTTGTTCACCGCTACCACAACCTTTTGTACATTAAAATCTTCTCTTGTTCCATCTTTTTTTATCACTCGAATCATACAATTTCCTTTCCTTCCCGCTCGTTCTCTGATCCGTCGTATCATACAATATATAGTGTATGATCACTGTTTTATCTACAAGATCCTGTTAGTATTTCAATACTATCATCGACCGCACCGGAAGTCAATACATGATTCTTCCCAGAGTAAGATTCTTTGGTTCTCTGATTTTCTCCGAATTTTCAATGGTTTGCGCCATATATTCCCCAAAAGAGATCGGAAGATTTTTTTCTCTGGAAAATACTTCCTGTATTTCTTTTTTCGTTTTTAATACAAACACGGATTTTGCAATATGAGGATATCGCAGCAATTCCTGTACAATCTTCCAGTCTGTCTGATTATTTCCGAAAACCACTACCTTTAAATGTCCGAAATTTAACTGTTTTGCCTGATATTTCTGCCAAAGCCGATTTGCGTCCTTCAGGGAATCTGCCAGAAATGTAATGGATTTGGAAGGAACCTTCGTTCCCATATTGCTTCCCTCCCCATCAAAGTCTGCATAAGAATAGCGTATTAAATACTTTTTTTGATTGATTTTTTCAAATCCCATCGCCAAGATAAAGCAGCTGTCCTCAATATCCGGCTGCTTTTTGCAGCCGGATGCGCCAATCGCCAAAATCATCACAAGAATCCCTGCTGTAATTTTCCTAAGCGTTCCCATGGTTCCTCCTTCTCACAAGCCAAAATAAAGTAATCGGAAGTATCAGCCCTGCCGCCAGATTTCCATAGATCAACGGATAAAAATATTGATGAAACAGTTCTCGGCTTTCTGCCAGCCATTTTGTCAGTGCAAAAATACCTCCGTAGGATAAAATAACACCAACGATTCTCCCCTTGGGAAACGCATGTTTTACACTCTCATTGGCATAAAATAAATACCCGCTAAAAACACAAAAGACGCCTACAATCCAAAATGCAATTAAAAAAATATCCAGCCGCGCCATTAAGCCTCCCGGCATTGCGGCTCCCTGAGCCATAGACATTACCGGATTCTCGTCAAATAACGTCAGCTTTCTTCCCAGTGAGCCCACCGTCACAACAAAAATACCCACAAATAAAATGGTCAGACCAAAAAGAGAGCCTAATTTCATGTCTCCCTGTCTCATATCTCCACGGTAAAACCAAACCAATTCAATGGGGTGCAGCAGCGCCAGCAAAAGAAAACTCCCCTGCATCCACATTTTCCAATCCCACTGGTCAATGACAAGCTGATCCAACGATAAATTTCCCACGCTTAATAATAAAACAAAAATTACGGGAAGAAGGACAAACCAGAAAATCCCCTCCATGACACGCCCCCGTTTGCCAAGGCCTCCACGATTCATCTGATAAGCCAGAAGTACCAACGGCAGCCCGATCAGATATCCGGATCTTCCCGGCATAAGATACTGTCGAGCCAAAGAGACAATGCACATATAAAAAAATGCTGCGTTAATCCAAAATCGAAGGTAATAAAAAAACGTTACCCACGGATACTTTCTTAATACTTGTTCTACGGAAATTCCTTTTGCGGTCTTTGCAGTCACCAAAAGATACCCTCCCGCCAGAATACAAGCCGTTATAACTGTAATCAGACCGCATCCATAAGCACCCTGCAGAGCAATCTGCGGCAGAAACATTGCCGCCGCAGAGAATGTCTCCAAAATAAATATACGATTGCCCTGCCTTTGCGTAATTTTTTGCAAATTAGTTTTCATCCCGTTCCTCCTTTTGCCGGATTCTTGCCCCTTTCTTAGTAAATTCCGGACGGTATTTCATAGTCTGCAGAGGAGCTCGTATTACAAAATCCTGAAATCCTGTTTTTTTCTCTCTCCCTTGGCTTGCTGCCGGATACATATAGGGAACCCCATAATTTTCCAGACAGAACAGATGAATGAACACTCCCAGAAATCCCAAAAAGAACCCATACAATCCCCAAACTGCACACATCAGAATCAGAAAAAATTTCATCAGCCGAAACGCACTGTTAAAAATCTCATTGGGAATGGAAAATGTGGCAATGGCAGTTAGCGCCACAACGATCACAACAATTGTACTGACCAGGTGAGCGTCCACTGCCGCCTGTCCTACAATTAATCCTCCAACAACACCGATGGTTCCCCCCAGCTGCCCCGGGAGACGAATCCCGGCTTCTCTCAACAGTTCAAAGGACAATTCCATCAACAGAACTTCCACGACAACGGGAAAAGGAACCCCCCCTCTTGCAGAAATCAGTGCCAGAAGAAAAGACGTTGGCAAAACTTCAGGATGGAAACTGGCAATTGCCACATAAAATCCGGGAAGCCCTACTGCAAGAAACGCGGCAAAATATCTCAAAATTCTTGCAAACGTTGCCGTCTCCCATCGATTATAGTAATCATCACTTGCCTGAAAAAAAACATTCATTGTCACCGGAAGCAATAAGACCATCGGAGAATTATCCACAACAACGGCAATTCTGCCTTCCATCAGAGCGGAAGCCGTTTTATCCGGTCTCTGGGTCAGCTGGTAAATGGGAAATGGCGTTTTGCTGTTCCTCTCTAAAAACTGCTGCAGCATTCCACTGTCAAACACCCCATCCACACAGATTTTGTCCAGCTGCTTCTGAATGGTTTTTAACACATCCTCTTTTACAAGATCCTCTATATACATCAGTGCGTAATCTGTCTTGCTCCTGGTCCCCACCTGCTTTTGTAAAACCTTTAGTCTCGTATCCCTGATTCTTCTCCGAATCAACGCAGTATTCGTTCTCAGACTTTCATTAAAGCTGTCCTTCGGACCAACCATGGCTACTTCCTGATCTGCCGTCTGCACTCCCCTGGTCGGAAAAAATTTGCTGGATATCAACAGCGCCTGCTCCATTCCATCGAAAAAAATAACGGTATTCCCTGAGAGCACCGCAGTCATCGCTTCCTCCATTGTGGAGATCCACTTCCAATCTGCATTTTCAATAACCCATTGATCAATGGCTTGCTCCGCGTCCCGAAGCGGGTCCAAAAGCATCGGTTTCATGACGGATTCCTGAAGCATTTCCGTATTTACCAGTCCGTCAATATAAACCAGATACATTTCAAGATTTCTCTTTTTTCCAATTTTAAATTTCTTTTTCACCAGATCATTACAATCTTTCATAACTTCTTCCACATATCGGATGTTTGCGGAAAGACCTTTTGAAATATTTCCAATGAGCCGGTGCTCTCTGCTGTGAAACTGATCCATAAAAATCCGCCTCTCTTTTTTCTTTATTATGCGGAACTTTTTTAAAACTATTCATTTACTTCCTTTTTGTCTCCTTTTATAATGATTACAAGACAAATAGAAATCGAGGATCTGCCTATGATATTTACAAGAGATAAAAAATTTTATAAAACACTGGTTCATCTGATGGTTGTGGTCATACTTCAAAATCTGGTGGCTTACAGCGTCAATATGGCAGACAACCTGATGCTGGGCATTTACAGCCAGCCCGCTTTGTCGGGAGCTGCCACCGTCAATCAGATCCAGTTTTTGCTTCAGCAAATGACACTTGCCATCGGAGACACACTGGTTATTATCGGTTCCCAATACTGGGGAAAACGACAGCCAAAGCCAATTCGCAGTCTGACCGGAGTTGCCATTTTATTGGGGCTTCTTCTCGGCCTTTCCGTCTTTTTTATTACCAGCGCTTATCCCAGAGAACTCCTGATGCTTTTTACAGACAAAGAAAGCTATTTAAGAGAAGGTACCGCTTATCTTTCCCTGATTCGCTTTACCTATCCTTTGTTTGTTCTCTCAACCATCCTGATGTCCGCTCTGCGCAGTGTCGAGACGGTTTCCATTGCGCTGAAAGTGTCTGTTGCATCACTGGTGGTAGATGTTTCTATTAACTATACTCTGATTTTTGGGAAATTCGGATTCCCGGAGATGGGAAGCCGGGGCGCCGCCGTGGGAACGCTTGCCGCCCGTATTTTGGAATTGCTTGTAATCTCAGGCTATCTTTTGTTCTTTGACCGAAAGCTGAGACTGTTTGGACGGGAACTCTTTCATATCACAAAAAAAACCTTGAAACATTTTTGCGAAATTTTATGGCCTTCCTTTGTATCCAATACCCTCTGGAGCATTGCCACCCCAATTCAGACCGGAATCCTCGGACGTCTCTCTGCTGACGCCATTGCCGCAAACTCTGTGTCCACAACCTTATTTCAATATCTGAAGGTTGTGACCATCGGGGAAGCCTCCGCATCCTCCGTCCTGATCGGCACTGCCATCGGAGAAGGAAACAGCCGGTCCAAAATCAAGGAGTACAGCCGCACGCTTCAGGCAATTTATCTTATGATCGGCACAATCCTAGGCATCAGTCTGTTCTTCCTGCGGACTCCGCTTCTTCAAATGTACAATCTGACTCCGACGGCCTACCGAATGGCAGATCAAATTCTGATTCTTTTGGCATTTATCATGGTTGCTATGGCTTACCAAATGCCAACCGGCCTTGGAATTATCAAAGGCGGCGGAGATGTCAAGTATATGATGTATTTAAATCTGATTTCCACCTGGGGAATTGTAATGCCGCTGTCCTTCCTTGCTGCTTTTGTCTGGAAGCTTCCGGTTGCCGCAGTTGTCGCAATTTTAAATTCCGATCAGTTTTTCAAATGTATTCCGACGTGGCTTTATGTAAAAAAAGACCGCTGGATTCGGACATTGACGGATTCTTAAGTCACAAAAAGAAACAGCCGGTCATCTGATCGGCTGTTTCCTTTCTGTTCTCTCTTTGGATACATGCATTGTTCTAGTATTCTTCTTTGATATTGCGAATTACCGTCATCTCCTGATTCACAATATGCTTTTTCATTATCTCCCTTGCTTCTTCTTTTTTCCCTGTGATCATCGCCTTCACCAACTCCTGATGCTCTTTTAAAAGCACCGCATGATACTCTGCATCTTTTACATACTCTAAACGATAACGATAAAACTGCTCTCTTAAATTTCCGATAATCTGAATCAGACGAGGGTTTGCTGTAGCGTCAAAAATAATATCATGAAACTCCATATCACTGTCGGCAATTGCGCCGTTATCTCCGGATGCAATGGCATCCTCAAATTCTTTCAGCGCTGTTTTCAGTTTTTCTCTTGTTTCCTCATCCATGCGCTCTGCCGCCAACTCCGCCGCTAATTCTTCCAGAGAGCAGCGAACCTCCAATACATCTCTTAAATCTTTTTCCGTAATTCTTGCAACTTCCGCACCCTTTCTTGGAATCATAACAACCAGACCTTCCAGCTCCAGTTTTCGGATTGCCTCTCTCACCGGCGTTCTGCTGACACCAAGACGATTTGCCAGCGCAATCTCCATCAGCCGCTCTCCGGGTGCAAATTCCCCGGTAATAATTGCCTGCCGCAATGTATTAAATACCACATCTCTCAGTGGCAGATACTCGTTCATATTTACCTTTAATTTATCGCTCATCGTTTTCTCCTCCTGCTTCTCTTACTGTATTGGATTTACCACATAGGCCTGCTTTACGTCTTTCATCTCTCTTAAAGATTCCAATGCCGCTTCTGCGGCAGAAGTATCTGAAAAAATTCCGAAAATTGTCGGTCCGCTTCCGCTCATCAATACTCCCATCGCGCCCTGTTTTCTCAAATGATCTTTTATTTTTTTGATGATTGGATATTCCCCAATTGTCACAGTCTCTAAAACATTCTCCAGCCGATCGCAAATCCCCTTCAAATCCTTCTGCTCCAAACATGTTATCATACCGTCAATATCCGGATGACTTGAAAGTTCAGATAATCTTAAATTCTGATATACAAACCCGGTTGAAACACTGATTCCCGGTTTCACAATCAATATTTTACAGTCCGGCATTGGTGCAATCTTTGTCAGTTTCTCTCCAATTCCCTCTGACAGTGCCGTCCCTCCCCAGATACAGTACGGAACATCCGCGCCCAAAGTCACACCGATCTCACATAATTTTTCTTTAGAAAGTCCCAAATGGAATAATTCATTCATTCCATGAAGCGCCGCCGCACAATCAGTACTTCCTCCTGCCATACCGGCTGCCACCGGAATCCTCTTCTGAAGATCAATTTCAATTCCGCCTCTCAGCCCGTAAGTTTCCTTCATGATTTTCACAGCCCGATATACAAGATTCCGCTCATCCACAGGAAGAAACGACAGATTGCAATGCATTGTAATTCGGTCTTCTGCAATTTTTCGCATCTTTAACAGATCATAAAGACCCACCGTCTGCATAATCATCCGCACCTCATGATACCCGTCCTCACGTTTTCGGATCACATCCAGACCAAGATTAATTTTCCCATATGCTTTTCGAACAATATGATTCATAGATACTCCTTTGCCTTAAGACACACGAAAAGACAGACCGCTTCTGTCTCTCATGTTCTTGTATACAAAATATTATAATATTGTTCTGAAAAAAATGCAATCCTTAATTTATAAATTACGCCCCATTTCCTTGACAATCAAAAGTTTATCCCCCGGATTCACTTCCTCAATTCCTTCATTTTGTTCCCGAATACTTTCTACCGTAGTAAAATACGCTTTGGCAATAGACCAAAGAGTATCTCCGTCTTTTGCCACATATCCGACAATTCCCGGTATTTTTTGTATTTTCTCATAATCCAGTGATTCTTCCTTCATATCAACCATGATTCTCTGTCTTGTTTTTCGGAACGAAATAAAATCAAAAACCACCGATACCCGAATTTCAATCTCCTCTCCTTCTGTCGGTACTCCCGTCATCTGATCCAGACGCACATCCAACTGATAATCGTCTTCCCCGGTCAGTCCTTTCGCCTCTATAAAAAAAGAAAAAGGCTCCATGTACGATTCACTCATAACCGGCATTTGATCTTCCGTGGATAAGTATAAAACATCTGCCATCCAGACACCCTCTACCGATAATCCCTGATCGGTTATTTCAATATCGTCAACAGTCACGCTTCCTTTCACCGACAGCACCTGCAAAAGTTTTCCAGATTCCTGCTCCATTGGAAATTTCTTTGCAGCCTTCATAATCGCCTGATTCTTTCCGATCAGTGTCTCAAAGTCAAATGTCCGATATTCCGGAATCAATGCCGCCTCCATTGTATAGCCGTCATCGACGTAAGAAAGCATCTGATCTTCATAGATTTTTATATCGCAGTCAATGGTGACATCCACAGAAATGACCCGTTCTTCTCCATCTACATCCGGTCGGACTTCCAGCTGCTGTCCTCCGAGATTTAATCCGATATGCCCAATCATTCCCGGTACACATTCATAGCATTCCAGCTCGGTATGAACCGGCACTTCCCATCTGGAATACTGAACCGGCATCTGGTCATCCTCTCCTAAATATAATAGAAAAACATGCATAACCCCCTGAATTTCAATCGCATGATCGCCAAGTTTTCCCTGAAGATTTTCCAAATCCACCTGACTCCACAAAATTTCATAAATATTCGCTTTATTTGCCGGAAGTACCAAATCTTCCTTCATTCTGGCAATATCCTTTTTGCTGACCACCAGATCCGTCACCGGTATCTCTTTTTTTAATACCGATACCCGATCGTCAAATATATCAATGATCGCCTCTTCTTTCATCTCTTCATTTACCTGAAGTGTAAAAGTCAGCAACACTCTGATACTCAATTTCCGAGAATTAATCAGCACCGTATTAATATCGTCAATGGTATACTGTACTTTCACATAATCTGCCGGAATTACGCCATCCATATGTATGTATTCTTCAAAAGGAAGCGAGTACTCCAAGGATTCCAGAAACGTCCGCGGATCATTTGCGCCATACAGCCCCTGAAAATGAAATTCTCCCTTCATGCGAATTTTATCCACCATCATCTCTGTTTCCTGCATTTTTACCATACCTTTTGTCTGTATGATTTTCTCAATATCCGGTTTGGTATCCGGCACGTTGCAGTCCTGATCTATGGTAATTTGCACCTGTTTTCTTTCCTTTGCCGCGATTCCATAAAAATCTTTTTTATTAAAGTCCATAAAAATTCCTCCCTGTCTGTATATACAAATATATTCAGACAAGGAGGTTTCTATGCATTCCTCATTCAATTTTCCAAAAGCATCATACGTACATCTCTCGTGATCACATCCTGATAGCTGAAACTCACGGTTTTATTATGATCTTTCCCCGACTCATCCTCTAACTCCACTAAAAAAATATTCGGATAAGTTTCTGTAATCACGCCTTTTGCAGTTTCAAATTTATGTCTTCCTCTGTTTGCGCTAATCTTAATTTTACTTCCGATCTGCCCTTTAATTGACTGACGAACTCTTTGCAGGTCTAACTGTGTCATATCATTCACCTCTTTCATATACAGAATTTTCTAATAATTCTGTATAATCCTTTCTATACTATAGCATTTTGCCCTGTTGTTGTCAAATTTATGCATACAAAAAACAATAAAAAGAAGAACTGCAGACAGCTACAATTCTTCTTTTAAGATGCATTTTACGTTTCTCTCTATTGTTCTCCAAACACTTTTTCCAATAAAGTAACTGACGCCATCGCGTCTTCGGCATAATAATCTGCCCCGATATTTTTTGCAATATCCTCTGTTAATACTGCACCGCCGACCCAGATTGGCACCTCACACCCCTCGTTTTTCAATGCCTGTATGGTCCGTTCCATAGACACCACAGTGGTTGTCATCAGAGCGCTTAATCCAATGGCTTTCGGCTGATATTCCTTCCATGCCTCCACCACGGCCTCCACCTTTACATCCTTTCCGAGATCAATCACACGATATCCATAGCTTTCCATAACTACCTTCACGATGTTTTTTCCGATATCATGGATATCCCCTTCCACAGTTGCGATTAAGATTGGTCCTTTTTCTTCTCCATCGGAGGCGGCAAAGGATTCTTTAATCACCTCAAAAGCCTTTTTGGTCGTCTCTGCCGACTGGATCAGCTGCGGAAGAAAAACCTTCCCTTTTTCATATTCTGCTCCTACGGTATTCAGCGCCAGAATGATGACCTCATTGACAACTTCCAGTGGTTTCCTGCTCTCCAGTTCTTTCCTTGCCGCCTGCGCCACTTCGTCCTTCAGCCCATGAACAATGATATCCTTTAGGGAAAATACCGCCGCCGGAGCATTCGCCTGGCTCACCACTGCCTCAGACTGATGTTCAATATAGGTCTGACTGTCCACATCCTGACAGAACAGTACATGAAATGCATCAATGGTTCCCATCAGCTCTGAATCCAGAGGATTGATAATCGGAAGATCCAGTCCCGCTTCCATGGCAAGGGTTAGGAACGTACGATTTAACAGAGGACGATTGGGCAGCCCAAATGAAACATTTGAGACCCCCAAAACTGTATGAACCCCCAGCTTTTTGACCATTTTCATTGCCCGGAGCGTCTCCCGAACCTCTTTTTGCTGCGCAGACGCAGTGAGCGTCAGACAATCAATCATAATGTCTTCTTTTGCGATCCCATAGGTTTCTGCCTTTTTTATGATCTTTTTGGCAATTTCAAACCGCTCTTCCGCTTTTAAAGGAATTCCCTCATCCAATGTCAGACCGATGACCACGCCTCCGTATTTTTTCACCGTTGGAAAAATAGCCTCCATCACCTCATCTTTTCCATTGACAGAATTCACCAAGGGTTTTCCATTGTAATAACGGCAGGCTTTTTCCATTGCTTCCGGATTGGAACTGTCAATTTGAAGAGGCAGCGTCACCACTTCCTGAAGCAGGTGAATCACCTGCTTCATCGTCTCCGGCTCATCAATTCCCGGCAGACCCACATTTACGTCCAGGACCTGCGCCCCCGCTTCCTCCTGCTTTACAGCCTCTATCACCAATTCATCGTAACGCTTCTCAAGAAGCGCCTGCTTCATTTTTTTCTTTCCTGTAGGATTTAACCGCTCGCCGCAGACAATCACCCGATCTCCAAAGGAAACCGTCTGTGTCTGACTGGAAACTCTCGTCTTTTTTACAACCTGCCGTTCCCGAACGGTTTTCGGTGCGGCTTTGGAAAGCTTTTCTATAAATTCCGGCGTTGTTCCGCAGCAGCCTCCCACAATTGCGGCTCCACGTGCCATATAGCCGCTCATCGCCTCCACATATTCATCCGCCGTTACATGATAATGGGTTTGTCCATGTTCCAGACACGGAAGTCCGGCATTGGGCTGCAGCATCACAGGAACTGACGCGGTTTTCAAAATTTCATCTATCATCGGCCCCAGCTCCTTCGGTCCTAACGAACAGTTCACACCCACAACCTCGGCTCCAAGCCCCTGTGCAACATTGACAAAAGTTTCCGGATCATTTCCGGACAGCGTACGACCGTTTTGCTCAAAAGTCATAGTCACAAAAACCGGAAGTTCGCTGTGCTCTTTGACTGCCAGAATTCCCGCTTTCACTTCATAAAGATCGCTCATCGTCTCAAAGAGCACTCCGTCGACCCGATCCTTTGCTATCTCGATCTGTTCCGAAATGATATCATAGGCTTCATCAAAGGAGAGCGTACCCATAGGCTCCAGTAGCTGCCCGATGGGTCCGATATCCAGCATAATATAGGCATCCTGTTCTCTTCCCGCTTCACATCTGGCTTGTCTGGCATTTTCCACAGCTGCCAGGAGCATATCCTTCATTTCATATTTTGCCTCTGACATTTTCAGTCGATTACATCCAAAGGTATTGGTCGTAATAAAATCTGCTCCTGCCTCCAAATAATCTTTGTGAATCTTTTTTAAAAGCTCCGGCTGCCGGATATTGAGTTCCTCCGGAATATCTCCTGCTTTCAAACCGGCGCTTTGGAGCTGTGTCCCTATGGCTCCATCAAATATTAACAAGTCTTTTCCGATTCGGTTCCGTAACATCGTTGTCCTCTCTTTCTAAATGGGCAGTCTTTTTTCACAACACAAGTTTCACAGGACTTCTTTTGTTTGAAGCTCCCGATTCCAATCAGGCCAAGCATAGATTTCTGCGGCAGCAGCAAATCTGTCGCTGTGATTGTGACTCCAAGATTCTTTGAAATATCTAAAAGGGAAGCAATTTTTCTGTTAAAGGACAGCGGAAAGTCCCCATAGCCCGGACATGCGCGATACGTCCGGTTTTGATATCCGAGCCTGCGCTCATATGTATCACAGAATTCTTCCAAATAGGCGCTTGCCACAGCATCCATAACCACCGCTTTTGTCATATGAATCTTTTCATAGTACTTTATTTTTCGTTCCAGTCCAATTCCCAGAGTGCATCCAATCAGCAAACACTCTGAACAATCTTCTAATAAGCTCCCCATCTGCCGTCCCGCAATTTCATCTCCTGTTTCTCCGATTCGCAGCGGTTCTTTTTCAAGATGAAACTTTTTTACAACTGCTTTGGGCTGTGAAATCTGCCGGACTTCTGTGATACAGTCTTTGATAAGTTCCTCAATCTCCTGCGACGGCAGACTGCTGCCGTATCCCAAATATTTTAATGCCGTCTCTCTTATCATCTTTGATTTAATTCCCTTAATATCGTTGGAATATTTTCAAAAATACTTTGAGCAATTTCCGGTCGATTCATCGTATAAATATGAATCCCGTCAACTCCGTTTGTTATCAGATCAATGATCTGCCGGGCAGCATAGTTAATTCCGATTTCTTTCATCGCAGCAGGATTATCATAATATGCCTCAATCATCGTCGACAGCCGGTACGGAATGGTACATCCGCACATTTTGGTTGTACGAATTAAGGATTTTGCATTGGTAATCGGCATAATTCCTGCAAGAATCGGTACAGTAATTCCAATCCTTCTTGCCTCCCGTACCAGACGATAGTAATAATTGTTGTCAAAGAAAATCTGCGTCACCAAATACTTTGCCCCTGCATCCACCTTCTTTTTTAATGCCTCAAGATCCTTTTTAAATCCATCTGCCTCCTGATGTGTCTCCGGATAACAGGCTCCGGAAAGGCAAAACTGTTCCGGGAAATGTTCCTCAATAAATTCATTCAATTCACTTGCATAATGAAATTCCAAATGTTCGGGATCGAATGCTTTGGAATCTGCCGGATAATCCCCCCGAAGTGCCAGGATATTATCGATTCCCTCTTCCTTAAGACGTCTGCATTCTCTTAAGACATCCTCTTTTGAAGATGAAATACAGCTTAAATGCGCCACAGCTTCAATCCCATATTGATGTTTAATTGCAGAGGCAATTTCTACCGTCTTTCCCTTGGTCGATCCGCCCGCTCCATAAGTCACACTAATAAAATCCGGCGCAAGCTTTGCCAGCTCTTCGATGGTATGATAAATGGAGGAAATATCTCCTTCCTTATTCTTAGGCGGAAACACTTCAAAGGAAATGGTTGCTTTTTCCTTTAAAATCTCTGATATTTTCATCTTAGCTTCTCCTTCCTCTGTTATAGACCAAAGCGAACACTTTAAAACCAGTGCTGAACATACTCGCTTCCAATATCATAAATTAAATTCTACCATGTTCCTTTTTCAGTGTCCACCAACGCATCAAGACCAGTTTCCTATAGCCTATTATAAAAATATCCTATAGCCTTGCAGCTGGACGAGCTTCGCTCGATGAGGTATACTATACGTATTTCTAAGAAAGGAGATTTTCATGTTAACCCAACAAGATCTTTCGTTGCTTCGCTGCGCACTCCCATTCTGGGAAAGCTTATCCGGCGCTGAACAAAAGGCTCTGCTGCCTCATGTCACGAAACTTCAATTTTCCAGGGGATCTCTGATCCACAGCCATGACAATGAATGTATGGGGATGCTTCTGATTCAATCCGGTACTGTTCGTGTTTCGATTTTATCAGAGGAGGGACGTGAAATTACGTTATATCGAATGGAAACCGGAGATGTCTGTGTTTTATCCGCATCCTGTGTTCTCAGCGCCATTGATTTTGAAGTTTCTATTGAAGCTGCCGATGATTGTGAGATTTTACAGCTTGCTCCCGCCGCGCTGTCAAGACTGACCAGACAAAACGTCTATGCGGAGCTCTATTTTTACAAGCTTGCCACCGAGCGTTTTTCCGATGTCATGTGGACCATGCAGCAGATTTTATTTACCAGCTTCGACAAGCGACTGGCGGCTTTTCTGTTAACCGAAACCAATCGCACTCAAACCGCTTCTCTGTTTATGACCCATGAACAAATTGCAAAGGAACTGGGTTCTGCCCGGGAAGTCGTTTCCAGAATGTTAAAATATTTTGCAAAAGAAGGGCTTGTCGTCCTTTCCCGCGGCTGTGTCACCATTGCCGACCGAAAAAAACTCCAAGCCCTGACTGTTTAATCTGCTATTTTGTCCAGCATCTTTAAAATTTCTTCTTTTGGTTTCACTCCCACAGAGCGGTCCAAAACTTTCTCTCCATCCATTAAAACTAAAGTCGGAATGGTCATCACCTGAAACTGCTGTGCAAGCTCCGGCTGTTCATCTACATTAATTTTGCAGATTTTGGCAGTCTGTACCTCCTGTGCAAGCTCCTCAATCACTGGCAGCAGCATCTGGCACGGTCCGCACCAGCTTGCCCAAAAATCAATGATTACCGGCTGACTGGAATTTAAAACCTCCTGATCAAAATTTTCCTTTGTAATATGTAAAGCACCCATCGTCTAATCTCCTTTCGTGGCTTGTTGATGATCTTGTCTATATCTTAATCTTTTTGCTGTCATCGTTCTGTAACCAAATCACAAAAGGCCCCGGAAACAAAATGAAGCGGACAAGTCCGCTTCAATTCCCTATATTTTATCAGCATCATTCATACATCCTGTATTTATGACTCTGCATCATCATCCTCTACCCACTGTGCAAATCCTGATTGAGTCGGCAGCTCATCTGCTTCTTCCTTTTTCAGCTCAACCTTTTGTGTCTCCTCGGCAGGCTTTGGATTTTTATGTTTATGGAAAATTTCCATAAATTCCTTTCCGGTAATTGTTTCCTTCTGAATCAGAAACTTTGCCGCCTCATCCAGAATCTCCATATTCTCGCGGATATATGTTAACGCTTTGGCATAAGCCTCTTTTAAGATCTTCATCACAACTTCATCGACTTTTGCTGCCGTAGATTCCGCACAGTTCATCACAGCACGCCCATCCAAATAACGGTTGGTAATAGATTCCAAGCCAATCAAACCAAACTCCTCAGACATTCCATACTGCGTTACCATCGCCCGCGCAATGGCTGTGGCACGTTCAATGTCATTGGATGCACCGGTAGTCACCGATTGGAATTTCACTTCTTCTGCTGCACGCCCTCCAAAGAATGACACAAGATCTGCCAGCATCTCCTCTTTCTTATTCAGATATTTTTCCTCCTCCGGACGTTGCATTGTATACCCGAGAGCTCCCATTGTACGAGGAACAATCGTAATTTTCTGCACCGGTTCCGATTCCTTCTGGAGCGCCATAACAAGCGCATGTCCCACCTCATGGTAGGCTACAATCTGTTTTTCCTCTTTTCCGAGAATCCGGTCTTTCTTTTCTTTTCCTGCGATGACAACCTCTACCGCCTCAAACAGATCTTTCTGTGAGACTGCTTTTCTTCCAGCCTTCACGGCTCCCAGCGCCGCCTCATTGATCATATTGGCAAGATCAGAGCCCACAGCTCCGGAAGTTGCCAGAGCAATCTCTTCAAAATCAACGGTTTCATCCATCTTGACATCCTTGGCATGAACCTTCAGTGTTTCAATTCGTCCTTTCAGATCCGGCCGTTCTACAATGACACGACGGTCAAAACGTCCCGGACGAAGCAGAGCCTTATCCAAAACTTCCGGGCGGTTGGTGGCTGCCAGAATAATAATTCCTTTCGATGTGTCAAATCCATCCATCTCTGCAAGAAGGGCATTCAACGTCTGCTCCCGCTCATCATTTCCGCCTCCGTGGACGCCATTATCACGGCTTTTTCCGATGGCATCAATTTCATCAATAAATATAATACAAGGCGCCATCTGCTGAGCCTGCTTAAACAGATCTCGAACTCTGGAAGCGCCTACGCCCACAAACATCTCAACAAAGTCCGAACCCGACAAGGAGAAAAACGGCACTCCTGCCTCACCGGCAACCGCTTTGGCAAGCAAAGTCTTACCGGTTCCCGGAGGTCCAACTAAAAGGGCTCCCTTCGGAAGCTTTGCTCCGATCTTCGTATAGCGATCCGGGTGATGAAGAAAATCTACCATCTCTGTCAAAGTCTCTTTCGCTTCTCCCTGACCTGCAACATCTGCAAAAGTTACTCCTGTTTTCTTCTCCACATAGACTTTTGCATTGGATTTTCCAACTCCCATCATGCCGCTGCTTCTGCGCATCATCATGACTAAAAATCCAAAAATTAAAATCGTCGGTATAAGATTAATAAGCACTGCCACTACCGTATCCATCGGATCCTGCGGTTCCTGTTCAAATGCAATATCACTCTTAATCAGACGATCTACCAGCTGATAATCTCCGCTAATTCGATCTACTGTATATGTGGTCTTATAAAATGGATTTCCTTCTTTCTTTGGCGTTACTTTTAACTGGCTGTCTGTAACTTTTACACTCTTTACCTGATCCTTATCCAGCATTGTCACAAACCTGTCATACGATATGGTCGTCTCTGTTCCATTTCTCCATTTTGCAATAATTTGATTAAAGAAAAATGTTACAAGAATGGAAATCACAAGGAAAATTGCCAGCATTCTCGCATTCTTCTTTTTATTGTCTTTATCATTTTTATTATTTTGTTGATTATTTTCCAAGTCTCTTCCTCCTTTGATTCATAAACACCATTATATGTTTTCTGTCTTTATAAATCAATAAAACATCTCTAAACTTTTTATAATTTTTTAACGGAACACCGTATCTTTTTCATAAAATTGACTTTTCAGCACAAGATACGGATATGATATTCCCTCTTTTTGTTCCTCTTTCGTCACTCCGATCAATGTGGTGTCAATGTAGATGTGACTCTCATCCATTGTAAATTCTCTGACCTTAATTTTGTAATGCTGCCCCGGCTGCTCTCCATATCCAATCACATAATAAGTATATTCTTTGGTAGAATAAGTGAAATGAAACGCCTCTTTTTTCTCTTCCTCAATCAGCTTCCTCAGTTCCCTTGGAATCACATTCTTTTTACAGACCGCATAGGTAATTTTCTCGTGCTCTCCCTCGCGGTTTTCCCCGACACACCCCGAAAGAAGGATGCTCCAAAGCAGGCAGACGCCCAACATCACAGCAACTTTTTTCATATTCTAAATCCTGTTTTTTAAGACTATTGTATGCGTTTAAGACGAAATTAAGACATCATAGATCATCGGCTGCTTTTCAGGCTTTTCCTGCATAATATGATAATGTTTCATGAAATGCTCCTCTGCCGTCTGCATCTTTTGGAGATCATTGCCGTAAAGCCGGGCAAGAACTTCTCCTCTCTGTACAAAATCACCGACTTTTTTTCGGAGAACCAGCCCAACCGCCGGATCTATCACACTGTCTTTGGTTTCTCTTCCGCCCCCCAGCATAAGAGAGCACGTTCCCATTTCCTCTGTATCAATTTTGCCCACAAATCCCTTTGTATCGGCACATATTTCCTTCCTTTCCTTTGCCTTGGGAAGCCGTTTTAAGATGGATTCCAAATCTCCTATGACGCCCTGAGCTCTCAGAAATTCCAGAAACTTCTCCATAGCTTTTCCGCTTTGGATGACTTCCCGAACCTTTTGGATTCCAACTTCCACCCTGGTTTCCTTCGTTCCCATCATAAACATATAAGCGCCCAAAGTTTCAACAAGCTCCTGAAAGTCTTTGGGTCCGCTGCCTTTTAAAGTGTCCATCGCCTCACGGACTTCCAACGCATTCCCTATGGCGCACCCAAGAGGCTGATCCATATTGGATATCACTGCCGTCATTTGTTTTCCCGCTTTCTCTCCGATGCGTACCATTTCTTCTGCAAGCCTTCTGGCATCTGCAACCTCTTTCATAAAAGCTCCGCTTCCTGTTTTTACATCCAGAAGAACCGCATCCGAACCTGCCGCCAGCTTCTTACTCATAATACTGCTGGCAATCAGCGAGATCTGATCCACCGTCGCCGTTACATCCCGCAGAGCATACAGTCGTTTATCTGCCGGTGCCAAATCCTGCGTCTGTCCCATAATCGCAATACCAATCTCATTTACCTGATTCATAAACTGCCGTTTTGACAGTTCTGTAGAAAATCCCGGAATACTCTCAAGCTTGTCAATCGTTCCTCCGGTATGACCAAGTCCTCTGCCGGACATTTTCGCAACCGGAATATCAAGCGCTGCCACAACCGGAGCCAACACAAGAGAAGTCTTATCTCCCACGCCTCCGGTACTGTGTTTATCCACTTTCCTTCCATGAATTCCTGACAAATCCAGAATTTCTCCACTCTCTGCCATTGCCATCGTCCAATGATATGTTTCATCTCTGGATAATCCCTGAAAACAAATTGCCATTAGCATTGCAGACATCTGGTAATCCGGAATCTCTTCTTGTGTGTATTTCTCAATCATCCATGCGATCTCTTCTTTCGTCAGAGGATGCCCGTTTCTTTTTTTTAAAATCAGATCATACATCCGCATTTTCGCTCCTCCTTTGCTCGATTCTTTCTGTTCTTAGTATATCACAACACTATAAAAACCACACCGAAAAAGCTTTTGATTTTATGTATTTTTGTCCAGAAATGGTACATACTATCAAAGTTTCAAAAGAATCCATTGACAGAATTTATTTTATCTGTTAAATTAAAATAGTAATCATTCCTATTTAAGAAAAGGAGGGTATTTATGCCAGAATTAAAAGGAACAAAAACTGAAGCAAATTTAATGGCTGCATTCGCAGGGGAATCTCAGGCAAGAAACAAATATGACTTTTATGCCAGTAAAGCAAAAAGCGACGGATATGTACAATTTGCCAATATTTTTGCCGAGACTGCATTAAATGAAAAAGAACATGCTAAAATTTGGTTTAAACTGCTTCACGGAGGAAGCGTGCCATCCACCGTGGAAAACTTAAAAGATGCTGCTGCCGGAGAGAATTTTGAATGGACTGATATGTATCCTACATTCGCAAAAGAAGCGAAAGAAGAAGGATTCGATGAAATTGCCAATCTGTTTTCTATGGTTGCCGAGATCGAAAAACATCACGATGAACGTTATCAGCAGTTATCTGCAAATTTAGCCGATGATATTGTATACAAAAGAGATGTGGAAGTTGCCTGGATCTGCACAAACTGCGGACATGTTCACTATGGAAAAGAAGCTCCAAAAGAATGTCCTGTCTGTGCTCATCCACAAAAATTCTTCCAGCTGGACGGAAAAAACTATTAAAAATTTTTCCACTAAGAAAAAGGTCAGATAAGAAATCATGACCTTTTTCTTTTGCATAAAAATTACAGTTCTATTTTTGCTTCTTTTTCGGATGTTTTTTTCTAAGCAATGCCACAAAACCAACGATCACAAGGACATCTGCAACAAACAGCAATTTTCTCCGAATCCCGGAGCCTGCACTCTCCCATGTCTGATCTCCTATTTTGGATTTTCGATCCATCGCCTTTAATTTCTCTGAGTTTCTGATTTCCTCAATTGTTAAATATTTCTTCATATTCCACCTCGCATCGTAAATCTTTTGGGTTTTATAGTACATTTTATTTTGCTTATCATCAGAAGAAAAATCTTTCATTTTCCCATCGGAATTTATAAAGTACTTTAATTTTAATTTGGAAAGATCCATATTTTTTTCTAAGGGCGTCAAGGAAAGTGTTTGAAACTGATCGGTATTTACCTGATAAATTCCATTGGCAACCTGCCATGCTCCATTCTTTTTTCTGAGAGAAGCCACGACATGATCCCCTTCCTCCACCGTCTGTTTTCCGTAATATGAGGAATTATAAACAGGTTTCTTTTTCCCGGTCAGAACATATCGGTGATTTTTCTCTCTTTTCGCTATGGTTTCCGATGTGGACTCCGCAGCAATATAATCAGTAACCTTTAACACAACATAGTCGTCGGAAATATGTGAGACATTTCCAACAAACAGCACATCCTGACGAAAGTTCTCCATGATAGCCTCCGTTTTATCTTCAGCCGAAATCGAAACGCGTCCGCCCATTATAATCGCCAACAAACAAATCATCCACACAATCCTCTGCCTCATCCTTTCCACCTCCCTACTGCTTTTTTCATTATAGCGAAAAAACAGCTTCGATTTCTGACAAAAAGTCTGAAAAATTCTTACTTTTTCCTTAATGGTATATTGCATTTATTTCATTTTTATGAAGAAATTTCGTATATCACAAAAAGAGACGAATCTCCCATTGGATTCGTCTCTTTTTACAGGATCGAGCCTCCTCTTATATTTTTTTGTATTCTTCAATTACTTTTTTGGCTATTGGATTCTCTCGTTCCAGCCCGGTATATTTATAGACCGCTTCCTCAATGCCAATTTGCCTGATATCCTCCTGGAGAAGCTGAGCATTCTGGTCTCTGGGCTCTGAATAGGCAAATCCTGCCGCCATCGCTTTTGCAATGGCTGTATATTCTACCCCATGTTTTAAACACAGCTGCGCAGAACCGGTCAGACGATCTCCTTTTGACAGCTTTCGTATCGGATCATAGGCAACACGATAAATGGAATCCGGCAAAATTCCTTTTGCTGGTGCAAAATATGTCAAATTATGGAGCTCTTCTTCTGTAATAGGATACTCTTTCATTACGGCTTCGGTCAATTCACCGGCAGCCTGCCTGGTGATTTCTGCAATTTCCGGATCTGCTTCTGCTTCCGGAATGGTTTTTAATCCTTTTTGCCATCCCAGAAACGCCAGAGTTGCATGAGGACCATTTACTACAAATACTTTGATATCTTTTAACATCTCAATTTTATCCGTAACCTCCATCCATTCGACATCCTGGAAATCATTATAAATCGGTCCTTGAATCAACAGAGAATTCACTGCAACCGTATCAATCTCTGTGGATACATTACTCTGTGCATCTGTACTTCTGCGTATAATAGAATCTCTCACCGCCACGTTCTGATCAAACCATATTTGGGCTCCCTCTGATAAGAACGCCTTAAAGTCTCTTATGATTCCCGGAATCAGGTAATTTTTGTTGGTAATACATATCATCGTCAATTTTCGTTCCGGATGCACCTTATAAAACTTTTCAAAACACTGCGCCAAATACTTTCCTGCCTCGGCAAAATCCACCGGATACAGCGGAAGGACAATCACATCTGTCTCAAGAAAATCTTCCATTACAGAACATTGGGAATCACAGGTATATGCCTTAAAATTTTTTATTGTTCTGTTTTGAATCTCTTCAACTCTATGGACCTTCACATGGTAACATCCCTTTTTGTTAAGCTCCTCTGCAACCTTCGGATCCTTATCCAAAAATACCAAGTCCCATCCCGCCTGGTCAAATGTCTCTCCGACAAATCCTTTTCCTAATCTTCCTGCTCCTACAATCAACACTTTTTTCATTTCATTCTCCCATCTAAGCGAGAGAACTTTTCGTCTCTTTGATTTCATCCGTTTCATCGGTAATCATATACGTTAGATCACTGGTCTTGCAAACTACATAATTTGATACCGAACCTATTTTTTCCCTAGTAACAAGCGCTGCTGTCTGCGAGGAAACTGATAACATTTTCTGTTTCAGCTGACATTCATTCATTGCCGAATGCGTCACACCAACCTCGTCGCTGATGCTGTAAATTCCCATAAAATACAAGTCCGGATGAATGGTATCCAGCTGCTTGATTGTTTCATAGCCTAAATTCGCCATCGATGCTTTAAATAGGTTTCCGCCCAGAGTAATTACCTGAACATTCGGATAAGTTTCCAATAAATTGATAATCGGAATGCTGTTGGTAATAATGGTACAGGATATTCTCTGATCCAATTGATTGACCAGCTGGTAATTCGTTGTTCCGTCATCAATCAAAATGACAGATTCAGGTTCAATCAATGCCGCTCCTTTCTTGGCAATGCGTATTTTTTCATCCAAATCCAATTCCATTCTCTGATAAAATCTGGTTTTTGCGGGTCCGGTCTTCACTGCCCCGCTGTGAACTTTTTTCAAAAGACCTTTCTGATCTAATTCCTTAATATCTCTCCGAATCGTATCCTCAGAGACTCCGAGTCTCACACTCATTTCACTTGCTATAATCTTCTTTTCCATCGACAGGATGTCAAGAATTTTATCCTGCCGTTCTGCCTTTAGCAGCTTCATAATCGCACCTTTCCTTTCCTACTTCATCTCTCTGTGACTTCTGGAACTTTTTCCAATCTTACCCTATTTCATGATGATATTATTATAGCGAATCCATAGAAAAAGAAAAAGTGTTCTCTAAATATTCTTTAAAATATCCAAAATCTCTTTTTTATTCTGTGCATACCGCATTTTCTCAATATTTTCCTCATTTGCACAAATCAGAGCAATATTGCTTAGCATATTTAAATGCGTTCCGTCTTTTCCCGCGATTCCGATGACCACATATGCTATATTCCCTTCTCCGAAGTCCACTCCTTCCGGTACCTGCAGTACAGATAATCCGGAAGTATAAATTTCCTGATCGGAGCTCTCAATCCCATGAGGAATCGCAAGATGATTTCCGATGTACACAGAAAATCTCCGCTCTCTCTCCTGCATGTGCTCAATATATTTCGGCGTTGTATATCCAAGATCTGCCAGAACCTGTCCCGCCTGCCGGATTGCTTCCTCCTTGGTCTTAACCTTCACATTCAGACAAATATTATCTTCCGTCAGGATTGGCTTGACAAACTCTTCATGATTTTTTTCCTTCACAATCCGAAGCGCTTCATCGTAATCCGATTCTTTTAAAAAGTTTTCCACAATCAGAAATGCCTTTCCTTCCGGGTTTACACTCATTTTGGCCCGCTCCATTAATCCTTCCAGCGTAATGATCATATCCGCCTCCGGATCAATCTGTCCTGCTGCTGAATTTACAACTTTGATATCCTCAAATCCTTCTTTTCGCAGACGATTCTTCAAGACCGATGCTCCCATAGCACTGGACCCCATTCCTGAATCACATGCCACCACAATATACTTGACCCCTTCTTGAAGCGCTGTTTTGTGCGCAGATGAACGCTCTGCTTTTTTCATCTTTCCTGCTGTAGAAATTCCGGCTACAGATAAATCCGCTTCTTCCTCCGGTGATCCGATTGTTTTCAGAAGAAATGCTCCAATTAAAAATGCTGCGCAAAATCCTGCCGCAATTGCTATAAAGTTTGCCACAGCCGCATCCTTTGGCGTCATAAGCGCAATATTAATTAAACTTCCAGGAGATGGCATTCCAACCAGTCCTCCGCCTAAAATGACCAGTAGGAATAGGGATATCGCAAGACCTCCCATGGTAGCAAAAATCATAATCGGATTTGCTAAAACAAACGGGAAATATACCTCGCCAATTCCGGCAATTCCGGCAATAAACATTGCCATCGGAGCTGTTTCCTTCGCTTTTCCTCTTCCAAAGAAAGAAATAGAGCACAGCGTTCCAAGCAGCGGACCACAGTTTGAATCCAGCAAAAACATCAGGGATTTTCCTGCCTCCGAAGCCTGCGCATAGGCAATCGGTGAAATAATTCCGTGATTTACCGCATTGTTTAAAAACAAAACCTGTGCCGGACACATAAAAACTGCCAGAAGCGGAATCAGCTTCTTTGTAATTAAAAAGTTAATTCCCGCGGTGAGCACCGCAATAATTACATTTACCACCGGACCGATAATAAAATATCCCAGAATAGCCAGTGCAAATCCTAAAATTCCAAGACTGAAATTATTTACAAACATTTCAAATCCCGGCTTAATTTTTCCTTCTACAGCGCGATCAAATTTTCTTAAAAGCCAGGAGGATAACGGACCCATAATCATTGCTCCACTGAACATTGTAACATCTGATCCCACAATGACTCCCATCGTTGTAAATGCTCCGATCACACCTCCCCTCTGCCCATGAATATTATAGCCGGCTGTATATCCGATCAATATCGGCAGAAGATAATTTAAAATTGGAGATACCATCTCATTGAGCTTTTCGTTTGGTATCCATCCGGTAGGAATGAATAATGCAGCCAGAAGCCCCCATCCTACAAAGGCGCCGAGATTCGGCATAACCATGCCGCTCATATGTCCGCCGAATTTCCGGATCTTATCTAAGGTTTTTACATTTCCCATATCGCATCCTCCTATGTTTTTATTGAATCATCCATCCTATGATTTTCAGGTTTGATTATCTGGTAGATTTTGCTCCACTGATATTAATGGTTGTTCCTGATATATAGCTGGCTCTGTCTGACAGCAGATAGCAGATTAAATCCGCAACTTCATCTAATTTCCCGGCTCTTCCCATCGGAATAATTTTTTCATAGTCTGAAGACACATTGTTTGGATCCTGTCCTCTTGTATACGCCAGCGCTGCAAATGCCTCGTCATTATTCATCGGGGTTCTCTCATTGATCGAAGGTGCAACGCCGACCACCCGGATATTATATGGTCCCAGCTCTTTTGCCCACGACATCGTATAGGATAATACGGCTCCCTTCGTTCCAGAATAGCAGCTTTGTCCCTTTGAACCTGCCTGCCCTGCCTCAGATGACATATTTACAATGACGCCGCTTTTTGCCTGAATCATATGCCTTGCAACTGCCTGAGAACATAAGAACACACCTTTTTGATTTACATTTACCATAAAGTCAAAGTCTTCTTCCGTTAACTCATATTCCGGTTTTTCTCCATAATAATCTACCAGCAGTCTGGGGCGGCTCACGCCTGCATTATTTAACAATCCGTCAATCTGCCCATATCGCTCCATCACCTGAGCTACCATGGCGTCCACACTGTTCTTCTCTGCGACATTGCATTTCACAAAGAAAACTTTTTCATCCTTTGCAAATTCCGGATTTTCTGTCAGATCTGCAATTACAACGACGGCTCCATTGCTGCGAAGTGTCTTTACAACATGTTCCCCAATTCCCTGGCTTCCTCCTGTTACAATGATTACTTTTCCTGTTAAATCCATCCACTGCTTCATCACACTTCTCCTTTTCTTGTCTCGCACACTCATGCATATATTCTGCGCGTTTTTGCTTTTTATTCTTGTTATAGCCTTATAATACCAGCATAAAATTGCATTGTCAAGCGTTGTATGTGCATTTTTTTGCCTGTTTACATTTTTATTTTTCATTTCCATGCAAATACGCGCAAAGCGTTTTATACTATAGGAAAGTATGTAATATAGGAAAGTCAGAACTTTCCTAATTATAAAAAAGGTATCTCCTAAACGTTTAGGAAATACCTTCTCACTCTTTTTTATTTATATGAAATTTTTAATTCTGACGCGGCTCTGCTACTTTACAGATAAAATCTGCATGTTCGCCTGACCTTCCAGCGCTCCGTAGGTAAAGGAAATTTTGCTTCCCTCTCCTTTTTTATTCAATGCTGCCTTCACATCTTCATCCTCTACAAAAAAGGTCTGATAATCGCCGTTTGACATCTGAATCTCTACAGAATTTGAATCTGCCCATCCACTGAATGTTCCGCTTGCGCTTTTCGGCTTTGCCTTCTCGTCTTCTTTTGTGGCAGTGTCATTCTCTTTTACCGCCTCGGTTGTCGCTGTAGTCTGTTTTTCCGTCGCTACTGTGCTTGCCTCTGTCTCTTCCTGAGATGATGTATCCTCTGTGGATGCCTCGGTTGTCGCTCCGGATTCCGGACTGCTCGGGCTCTTTTTGCCGCATGCAGCCAGCGAAACAGCTCCGATTAATAATATACTTGCAATTAATAAAAATCTTTTCCTCATGATTCATACTCCTTTCTGAGATATGTTTAAGTATATCCTATTTTGCCGCCGCTGGCAAGTTGGTATCATATTCCTTTCCTTTCTCTCATATCATTAGAGGTAGAATATTGAGGAGGATATATGTTGAACGAAAAGTATCAAATGCTGTTAGACCAATATGATCTTGATGTCGATTATGTCCGGCGCGGGCGCGGCGGTCTGCTGTGTCATACCAATCGAGGCATCTATGCCCTGGCGCAGACATCACTGTCAGAAGAACGGCTACAGACCGTGGCTCAATGGACCAAAGAATTAAAAGCAGCACATTTTTCCAATGTAGATCAGTATATTTTGAACAAAAACGGCTGTTTTCTTTCTTATGATAAATATTATGAATCCTATGCTCTGAGAAAAACCTTCTCTGGAACAGAATGTGACATCCATTCCCTGAAGGATTTAAAAATTGCTGCCTCAAATCTGGGGACATTTCACCGCTGCTGTCAAAATATTGCCTTTTCATCTGAAAATCTGAGAACTTATGACTCTATTTCCGGACGATATCAGCAAAAATATTCACAGTTAAAGAGCATTGCACGTTACATACGCAGCCGCAAAAACAAAGGAACCTTTGAGTATTTATTCTTAGAACAGACAAAAGATTTCTGGGATCATGCACAACAATCCCTTACATTGCTTCAATCCTCATCGCCTTCCCAAAAAGGATGGTGCCATGGCGCTTATAATCACCATAATATCATCTTAACCGAAAGTTATCCGGCAACCATCCATTTTGAACACTTTTTTTATGGATATCCGATTTTAGATCTTTATTATTTTTTAAGAAAAGTGCTGGAGAAAAACGACTACTGCTTTGCGTACTGTGATACACTGCTTTCCAGTTATGAGAAAGAGACTTCGCTCTCCAAAGAGGATCTTCACTGTCTTTATGCCCTGCTTTTATTCCCGGAGAAATTTTGGAAAATTTCAAATCAGTACATGGGACATAAAAAACACTGGGTTTCTCCGCGCTATATTGACAAATTGGAGGAATTTGTCCATTCCAAAGACCTCCGTGCATTTTTTCTCGAAAAATATGTACAAATTTATAATGTTTTTTTATGAATTTTAAGATATAATTAAACAAAGGCATTTTTTAAATAACTTTAAGGAGGAGTAATTTATGAACTACAAAGAAACTTATCAAGAATGGCTTTCTAATCCGTATTTCGATGATGACACAAAAAATGAATTAAAAGCCATTGAACATGACGAAAACGAAATCAAAGAACGTTTTTATGCTGATCTTGCATTCGGAACCGCCGGACTGCGCGGTATCATCGGCGCAGGAATCAACCGAATGAACATTTATGTTGTCAGAAAGGCAACACAGGGTCTGGCAGATTACATTCTGGAACAGAACACAGATAAAAAACGGGTTGCCATCGCGTTTGATTCCAGACATATGTCTCCCGAATTTGCAGATGAAGCGGCACGATGTCTTGCGGCAAATGGGATTAAAGCTTATATTTTTGAATCCCTTCGTCCTACTCCTGAATTATCCTTCGCCGTAAGATTTCTGGATTGTATTGCAGGAATCAACGTTACAGCAAGCCACAATCCGCCTGCTTATAACGGATATAAAGTATACTGGGAGGACGGCGCTCAGTTCACCGATCCTCATGCCTTTGGAGTTACAGCAAAAGTAAATGCAATTACTGATATTTCTACCTGTAAAACCATGTCAAAAGAAGATGCCGTAACTGCCAGTTTATATGAAGTCATCGGAAAGGAAGTTGATGATGCTTATATCGCCGAAGTGGAAAAACAAGTTATGAATCAGGCTTCGATTGATGAGATGGCTTCCAAATTAAAGATTGTTTACACTCCTCTCCACGGTACAGGAAACCTTCCGGTTCGACGTGTTCTTGCGGATCTTGGATTCCAGCATGTCTATGTTGTACCGGAACAGGAGATGCCGGACGGTAACTTCCCAACCGTCAGCTATCCAAATCCAGAAGCAAAAGAAGCTTTTGAACTGGGTCTTGCACTGGCAAAAGAAAAGGATGCAGATCTTGTTCTCGCAACAGACCCGGATGCCGATCGTCTCGGAGTCTATGTAAAGGACGCCAAAAGCGGAGAATATATTCCTTTGACAGGAAATATGTCCGGTTCTCTTCTCTGCGAATATGTATTAAGCCAGAAGAAAGCAAAAGCCGGTTCTCTTCCGGAAGACGGAGCTGTGATCAAATCCATTGTAACAACGAATCTGGTGGATGCTGTCGCCAAGGAATACGGCGTTCAGCTCATTGAAGTTTTGACCGGATTTAAGTGGATCGGAAAAGAAATTCTCGGATTTGAACAAAACGAAAACGGTACCTATCTGTTTGGTTTAGAAGAAAGCTATGGATGTCTGATCGGAACTTATGCCAGAGATAAAGACGCCGTCTCCGCAACCGTGGCTCTCTGTGAAGCCGCAGCCTACTATGCAACTCAGGGCAAAACACTCTGGGATGTTATGATCGAAATGTATGAAAAATACGGATATTATTTAGACCGTATTACCGCCATGGACTTCCCCGGACTGGAAGGTATGGATAAGATGAAAGCTATGCTCACAAATTTCCGTGAAAATCCTCCAAAAGAAATTGCAGGGTTTAAGGTAGTAAAAGTTCGCGATTATGCCAATGATACTATTCTTGATCTTGCCAGCGGAGATACCACTCCAATCGGTCTTCCAAAATCTGATGTTCTATATTATGATCTGGAAGGAGGCTCCTGGCTGTGTGTTCGTCCATCCGGTACAGAACCAAAAATCAAATTTTACTATGGCGTAAAAGCCGACACTATGGAAGCTGCACAGACGGACAGTGATAAACTTGACGCCTGGGCAAAAGCACAAGCTTAGTTTTTCCTAATATTTTGCAGTATTTTTTGTTACAATGAGAAGAGGGTCGTGAAAGCATGGAAGCTCACGGCCCTCTTCAACTATACACTGAAATTTATTTTCCTCTCATCTTTCAGAGCAGCCCCATATCTTCCAGAGCTCCCTCTAAAAAATCCTGATTATAAGGACAATGGCTCTCTCCCAATTGGATGGACGGCTTTGTTTTTCCATGAAAATCACTTCCACAGGTAACGAGAATTCCATACTCCCGCCCTTTTTGATAAAAGTATTCTGCCGTTTCCTTCTCATGATAATTGCTAAACGCCTCTACTCCATCCATGGGCTCCTCGCGCATCATCCGATCAAAATATTCAAACTTTCCCTTCAAATTTGCCCCCGGATGGGCTAACACAGCTTTTCCGCCATATTGATGTATCTTTTTTACAATCTCCGCATAGGCAGGATATATAACTTTTGTATCACAAGGTTTCCCCTGTGAAAAATAATCCCAATAAAAATTCACGTATGGATTATCACCGCGTTTTTCCCCTGCGCGATAAGGCTTTAGGATCGGATGCTCCCGATACTCTTCCTTTGCCAGCAGAAGCTCACCAAACATTTCTCCGGTATAGACGCCATTTTCAGACAACGCATCCAGTTCTTCTTTGCTTACCTGAAATCCAAGTTTTTTCACCAGCTCAATCTTTTTCTCGGACAATTTCACTTCCTGCTCATAAATTCGATCATTGAGCTGCTGAAAATATGTCTCATCCTCCGGAATTCCATATCCGAGCATATGCAGATTTACATCCTGATAGGTGCAGTCAATTTCAATTGCCGAGATATACTGCATGCCAAGTTCCTTTGCTTTCTCTCTGCCTTCCCTGACACCTTTCACAAGATTATGATCCGCAATTGCCATAATCCGAATCCCTTTTTTATGGCACATCTCCACCAGTTCTGACGGTGAAAATTCCCCGTCATCACTGTATTGACTATGCATGTGAAGATCAATATAATTTTTCATGCTTTAAATCCTCTTGACTTCTTCCATTTTTAAATGATTTCTTCCGGCATTCACCGCCGCTTCCATCAGCCCTTCAAAAACATACGGCTACAAAAATGCACCCCCTCTTAAATGCCCTACCTCTCCGGCAAATGTTGCATTCCCCCGATGCAGTTGATGATTTAACATAATTCCACAACCGCTGTAACGCGCTTTCGGCTGATAAAGAAACACCAGACTATTTTCTTCTGTATGATATCCTACTGCCGCTAAATACACATCATTTTCCCCCACGATCTCGACGCCATAGCGTTCTTTCAGCAAAACCGTACATGTTGTCTTTGAAATTTCCGTATCTTCGGATAATCTATTTTTACTGGCTTTCTTCTCACAATAAAAATAATCTTTTATTTTTTGTACATTCATTTGTTTTAATTGATCTGCTTTCATGACGCTCCTTCCACTTTCATCGACTATCGTCAAAACAAGAATACCATAGACCGTCCATTTCTCCAACAAAAAAAGAGAAACGATGATCCTTTATGAAAATCCTTTCTCTTTTTAAGCTTGATCTCTCTAAATGAAAACTGCCGTCTCCACACCTATTATTTATTTTTTATATTTGACCTGATAAGCCCCTGTAGTACTCTTGCTTAATTTGTACACCTTTATATAGTATGTGCCCTTTTTGGCTTTTCCATAGAAGCGAATACCATTTTTAATCCTCTTAGACTTCATTCTGCTCTTACCGGACATCTGTGCCCAAATTGTTCCGGAACTTCCTAACGTTGTAATATCAATATAGGTAGAACGCTTCTTGGAAACCTTTACTTTATACCAATGTGCTTTCTTTGTACTATCTGTCGGCAGGAATGTCTGCTTTTTGTATTTCTTGCGCTTAATAGTCTTTGCTTTTTTCTTCTTTGTTCCATAGGAGCTATTCGCTGTAGAAGCTTTAAAGCGAAGCACCAGTACATTATTATCTGGACTCTTTAATGCCAGACGATAAGTTCCTGCACTTAAACCTACATATTGCCATGCATTGGAAGAGGAATATTTTTTCTTTTGTACAGTTTTCCATTGTTTTCCGCTTTTTTTCTGAACCGTATATTCTGTACCATATGGTCCCCCATAGTATGCTTCTCTTTGAAGCGCCAGTTTTGCCACACCGCGTTTCTTCACTTTAAAATACTGATAAGAAGTTCCGCGATTTCCCCCAACAACAATTCCGCTACTATTCAGATAACGTCCGTTTGCATTTGGAACGATCGCAGATGAGAATCCTGCATTTACCAAAGTATTGACATACTGTGTATATGAAGTATAGAGACGATAAGTCCCTGCTGGAACATTGGTTGCCCAAAGTTGACGCTTGTTACCAGTTCCTGTATTACTCTGTGTCACTCCGGAAATGGCTGTTCCATTTGTATTCAGCAATTTCAAAGTTGACTCAGACTGATACCCGCTGGAACTTGTAGTATAGCAATAGTATTTCACCATAACCGTTCCTGCTCTGCCAACCCGCACAGTGCCGACCGGAATAATTCCGCTATTACTAACGTAACCATATTCCCCATTTTGAGCTTTTGTATTTGTCTGGAAACTGTTAAATCTTGATATCGTATCTGCATAAACCGCATTCACTACATCGTATCCGCCTCTGGCAATCGATTTGGCTTTTTCCGACTTTACTTTCTCCAGCGAAGTGACCTGCGTTTGAACAGATGCCTTTGAGTTTTCACCACTTATCTTGTCTTTTGTACTCTTGTGCTGCGATGCCCCGACCATCGCGCCGCCCAATGCCATGGACAGTGACAATGCGGCACACAATGTCCCCTTTAAAAATCTTTTTACCATACTCTTTCTCCTTTATGATTATAAAAAGTTAATAGAAGCCTCTCATCGGTTATCAATCTTCTCCGGATACAGATCATGATTGGACAGTCGATTCCACGCAACTTCCTCCCACTTTGTTCCCGGTTTACCATAATTGCAGTACGGATCAATGGAAATACCGCCCCGCGGAGTAAATTTCCCCCAAACCTCAATATATTTCGGTTCCATCAAAGAAATAAGATCTTTCATAATAATATTTACACAATCCTCATGAAAATCTCCATGATTTCGGAAACTATATAAGTATAATTTTAGAGACTTACTCTCCACCATCCGTTCTGCCGGAACATATGAAATATAAATCGTCGCAAAATCCGGCTGTCCCGTCATAGGACAAAGACTCGTAAACTCCGGCGCATTAAATTTCACAAAATAATCATTTCCCTGATGCTTATTCTCAAACGTCTCCAGAACCTCCGGCGCATAGTCATCCGGATATTTGGTTCCCTGATTGCCCAGCAATGTAATTCCCTCTAATTCTTCATTTTTTCTGCCGCTCATGCCTTTCCTCCCGTCCAAACTCACTTATATTATACCTTATCGGACGAAGTCCGTCCAGTGCGAAGCACTATGCATTTACGCATGCCCTGCTTCTTTTTCCATCAATGTTTCATATTCTGAAATGGGCATCGGTTTTGCAAACCAATATCCCTGAATTTCATCACATCCTGCACTTCTTAAAAACTCTACCTGTTCTTGCGTTTCCACTCCTTCACATACAATACGATAGCCCAGTTCCCGAATCATATGAATCATCTGTTTTAAGAAACTGGTTCCCTTTTGACTGATGGTACAGCTGTTCATAAACCCTCGATCAATTTTAATGATATCAACCGGCAAATCTACAATGGTATTTAAAACAGAGTAGCCGCTTCCAAAATCATCCAATGCTATTTGAATGCCTTCTTTTTTTAGCTCCGAAAACATTTGCCGGATTGTTTCGTAATCCTTCACCAAAGCCGTTTCCGTCAATTCAATCTCAATAAACTTCGGATCAATCTCATATTTTTTCAGAACGGACAGATACTTCTGCACAGCTTTTGAATCTTTGGCATACAAACTGGATACATTGACAGAAATCGGAACCTGCTTTTTTCCTTTCTTTTTATTTTCAGCAAGAAATGCCGCAACCTGCTCAAAAATATAAAGATCCAAATCTAAAATCTGACCATGCTCTTCGTAAATCGAAATAAACGAGTTAGGAAACAGGAATTCCCCATCTTCTCTCTCCCATCGCACCAACGCCTCCGCTCCGGATACCGTCCCCTCGCTTAAAGAATACTTCGGCTGAAAATATACTTTAAACTGCTGCTGTTCGATGGCATGCTGCATATCATTGATAATTTTACTCTCTAAATGCTGTTGATCTCTCATTTCATCATTGTAGAATCGAATGGGAGACTTTTCATTGTTTTTAATCTGCCGTCTGGCATAATTTGCTGCATCCATTGCAAAGGATGCACTGGTACATTCCGAGGTAATATAAAAAATTCCGGCACGAACTCGCAGCGAAGCCTGCGGAAATTTCCCCTGATATTTTTCCGTAAATTTTAAAATCGCTTCTTTGATTCCTATATTCTCATACTCCACTTCTTCCGGAGAATACCTGGTCGGTTTCAACAGTAAAAACTGATCTGCCACCACTCTTGTAAAGTAAACCTCCGGCTGTCCCTCAACACTTCGTATGATATGATTACAAAATTCTTTTAAAACCTGATCTCCGATCTCATAGCCATATCGGTAATTAAAATACTTAAAGTTCTGGAAATCCATGTATAGCATTACAAATTGAGACTCTTGATTTCCGACAATCATACGCTCCGCTTCCTCATGAAATCTGTGAAACGAGATCAGTCCGGTAAGCGGATCGTGCTCTAACTGAGAGAAGGTTCCCTGATAGACATGATTCATCATTTGATTTTTTGCTAAATGTGCGGAGATAATTTTCGTAACTTCCGAAAGCTGTTTTAACTTTTCCTTTGACCAATAGCGTTTTTTGTTACATACCACATAGGAAATGGCGCCAGTATACTGTCCCTCACAGTACATTGCCGCATAAACTACCGTTTTTGCTTCCCCCTGCATTAAAAGCCTTGCCGCCTGTTCTGAGTACATTCCCATCTGGTCATGCTGCAATACCGTTGTTCCGTATTCATCATAACTATGAAATAACGTAAGAAAATCTTCCTTCTGGAACGAATCGTTTGTTTTTAACACCTCAGGTGCTCTCGGAGATCTCCACTGGTAATTTTTCCCGACTTCTTTATCTTTGACATTGGTCTGCACAATGGTAATTCGGTCCAAATAAAATCTCGCGCCAATCACCTTCATTAAAAGCTCCACAGCCACTTCAAAACTGTGAGTTTTCTCGAAAATTTCAAATGCAGTGGATACGATATCATTGCGAAAGTATCTGGCGTCAATTTCCGAACCATGAATTCCTCTTTCACCTTCTGCCAGCTCAAACTTCTGAAGATTATCACAAAAAACATAGCAATTTCTTCCTTTTTCCTTTGCCTGATATAATGCCCAATCTGCATTCTCAAACAACTGATTGTACGTATACCCTGAAATATTCTGCGGAAGATAGCAAATCCCCACACTGCATGTCATCGTATAATCATTCTCAGGAAAGCGGGCGCTGCGAATTTTATCCATTAACTTTACAATCTTGCGAACCAGCTCAATGTTCGTAATCCTTGGAAAGAAAATAACGAACTCATCTCCACCTACGCGAAGAATGATTTCTTTTTGCCCCTGAAATTCTTCCTTCATAATCTGAGCAAGTTCCCTTAAGACCTGATCCCCAAACAGATGACCATACGTATCATTTACTGATTTAAAATAATCCACATCAAGAATCACCAATCCACAGGAATCATATGGATCTTTTGAACTCAGATATTTATCAATCAGACGGCTTCCTTCTCCATGGTGATACAAGGATGTTAATGCATCTCTCTTTGCCCGGTCTTTCAATAATTCTTCTTTTTGTCTCTGGAGGGTAACATCCCTTACACTTCCAATCAGAATGTTTCTTCCCCTCTCCGGCTCTTTCATTGGAATCAGTTCCACAATCTTTCTCCGAATGCTCCCGTCTTCTTCCTGCTCGTGAATTTCAATGGGTCCCTTTAAGTTTCCCTCATATAATTCTTTCGCTTTCTGCCGGTCCTGCGGACAAATCCTGCTTTTTGAGGAAATATATGATTTTATATAATCATGTACTCTGTCTAAAACCTGCAGATTATGATCATATACAATCAGCTCATCACACTCGATGTCGTACTCAAACACCGAGATTCCAATACTTTCTAAAACCGCTGCCAGCTTTTCTAATTTTCGCTCTTTTTTCTGCAGTTGCAACATGATTTACTCCTTCATGGGCTCTTCGCTTTTTATGTTCCGGTTCCTAAGTCTTTGTTATAGTTTAATATACAATGAAATCAAGAAAAATACAAGAAAATTCCCCTTTCTGCCTGATAGCTTTCATTGACTTTTTTGCGATATCGTTTATAATAAAAAACAGAAAGAAGCATTCATTCTGAAGCCAAGAATTTTCTGAAGCCAAGATTGATCTTATATATCTTTACCTGCCCTTATTGTGAGGGTTTCTTTGGGCAGATTTTATATTGGATGATTTGGCATATTCAGAATTCTGAATGTGCTTTTTTGTAATATAGGAGATTTCTGACTTTCCTATATTACAAAACGCTTTGTTTTGATAGTGATGAGCCAAGTCCGAGCTTGCCCGAGACCTTTGCGAACATTTACAATTCCGGAAGCTGCCTTCCGGCACTTCCGGTGATTGTTTGATCAGGAAACTGCCAATAGGAGAAAAGAATGGAAACCGAAACAAGAATTGCACTCATTGGAATTTTAATTGAAGAAGAACAATCTGTGCAGCCTGTGAATCAAATCTTACATGATTACAGAAAGCACATTGTCGGACGCATGGGGATTCCTTACCGTCAAAAAGATGTGAATATTATCTCTGTCGTTTTGGATGCCCCGGCAAATATCATCAGTACATTATCTGGAAAGCTCGGAATGATTCCGGGAATTACAGTCAAATCTATGTTTACAAAGAAAAAATAAAGGAGAGTCCTATGTATCAACCAGAATCCAGCATTGCAGAGGAGTTTATCGACGATCAGGAAATCAAAGATACTCTTGCGTATGCAGATGCCAATAAAGACAACCAAAAATTAATTTTAGAAATTATTGAAAAAGCAAAGAATTTAAAAGGTCTTTCCCACAGGGAAGCCTCCGTGCTGCTTGCCTGTGAGGATCCGGATCTCATGCAGCAAGTTTTTGATCTTGCGATGAAAATTAAAGAAAAGTTTTACGGCAACCGCATTGTCATGTTTGCCCCTCTTTACCTTGCCAACTATTGCGTCAACGGATGTACTTACTGTCCATACCATTATAAGAATCAGCATATTCGACGAAAAAAATTAACTCAGGATGAAATAAAAAAAGAAGTCATTGCTTTACAGGATATGGGGCACAAGCGACTGGCTCTGGAAACCGGAGAAGACCCTGTCAATATTCCAATCGAATATGTACTGGAAAGCATTAAAACCATTTACAGCATTAAACATAAAAACGGAGCAATTCGCCGTGTCAACGTGAATATTGCCGCAACAACCGTAGAAAACTATAAGAAGCTAAAGGATGTAGGAATCGGAACTTATATTCTCTTTCAGGAAACATATCATAAAGACAATTACGAAATTCTCCATCCGACAGGACCCAAGCACGATTATGCATATCACACGGAAGCTATGGACCGCGCGATGACTGCGGGAATTGACGATGTAGGAATCGGTGTATTATTCGGTCTTGATCTGTACCGCTATGATTTTGCCGGTCTTTTGATGCACGCAGAACATCTGGAAGCAAAATTCGGAGTCGGACCTCACACCATCAGTGTTCCGAGAATCCGTCCTGCAGACGACATTAACCCGGAAGATTTTGAGAATGCCATCAATGATGATGTTTTTGAAAAGATTGTCGCTATTTTGCGCATTGCGGTTCCTTACACCGGAATCATTGTTTCCACCCGCGAGACACAGGAATCCAGAGAACGAGTTTTAAAAGTCGGAGTCTCACAGATCAGCGGAGCTTCTTCCACCAGTGTCGGCGGCTACGCCGAAAAAGAAAAACCGGAAGATAATTCTGCTCAATTTGAAAAAAATGACGAACGTACTCTGGATGAAATTATCGGATGGCTCATGGATCTGGGGCATATCCCGAGTTTCTGTACTGCCTGCTATCGGGAGGGACGAACGGGAGATCGTTTTATGAGTCTTGTAAAATCCGGGCAGATTGCCAACTGCTGCGCCCCAAATGCCTTGATGACATTAAAAGAATATCTGGAGGATTATGCCTCTGATGAAGTAAAAGAAAAAGGAGAACGGTTAATTCAAGAGGCACTTCAAAAGATTCCAAATCCTGTTGTCAAAGAAAAGGCAAAACAATATATTGAAAATATTCACGAAGGAAAACGTGATTTCAGATTCTAGGAGAAACTATGTTTGAACAGTTAAAACACCACAGACCAGCACGGATCCAACAGGAAAAAGAACGGGTGTCCGCGGTTCTGGTTCCTCTGATTTCAAAAAGCGACGGATACCATATTCTATTTGAGGTTCGTTCCCCTAAATTAAACCATCAGCCCGGTGAAATTTGTTTCCCCGGCGGTCGCATGGAGCCCGGGGAAACCTCTCTGGAAACAGCCGTTCGCGAAACAAAAGAAGAACTTCTCCTGGAGGATCGTCATGTAACGGTTTATGGTCCGATGGATTATTTCCTCTCACCTGCAGGTCTTCGGGTAGAACCCTTTCTTGGAGAACTCTCTGATTATCAGGGACAATATAGTCCTGACGAAGTATCGTCGGTCTTTACAGTTCCTCTGAATTTTTTTCTGGAAACTCCACCGGAGCTCTATTATAACTCCATTGATTTTCGCCCCGGGGAGGTTTTTCCATATAAGGATATTCCCGGAGGGAAAAATTATCCTTGGGCAAAAGGAACGTATGAAGTTGCATTTTATCGCTATCAAACGTATATTATCTGGGGAATGACTGCCAAGCTTTTATACCATAATTTAAAATATATAAAACCCGTTTCGGAAAAAAACGGTCAAGAATGACAAAACATTCTTGACCGTTTTTTTAGTTCTGAAAAGCATTGAGCACATTCGGCACCATCTGTTTTTTTCTGGACATAACGCCCGGAAGAACCGCAACTTTCCCATCGGATTCTACCTCAAACGCGCGCTCAATAATATCCTGACTTCCGTCTCCGCACATCAGAAGATGTGTGGTCTCCTCTAAAATATTCGTCAGCATAAAGAATACCATCTCCAGTCCCTGTTCTTCTCTTACGGAATCCATATAAGCAAGAATCGGTTCTTTGATGGCATCCAATTCTCCCTGATCCATGGAAGTAATCTGTCCCACACCAAAGTCGATGGTATCTGCATTAAATTTCTTGTAATCCTGATAGAATATCTCATTTGGTGTCTTTCCGCTTAAATCGCTTCCGGCACGGAACATTGCTTTGGCATGTTCCTCCACGTCAATTCCTGCAATCTGCGCAAGCTCTCTTGCCGTCTGTTCATCGATCGGAGTACAGGTTGGAGAACGGAACATTAAAGTATCTGATAAAATCGCAGAACACATCAGCCCTGCCATCTCTCTGGTAATCTCAATTCCCTGTTCACGGTACATCTGCGCAACAATCGTTCCGGTACATCCAACCGGCTGATTTCTAAAATATACCGGTGATACCGTCTCAAGGCTTCCGATTCTATGATGGTCAATGATTTCTAAAATCTCACATTCTTCCAGACCTTCCACAGCCTGCGATAATTCATTGTGATCCACGAGAATCATCTGTTTTTTATCAAATTCCAGCAAACGACGTCTGGATACAAAGCCCAGAAATTCGTGATCGCAATTTAACACCGGGAAATAACGGAAACGCTTTTTCGTCATCTCTTCTTTCACATCATCAATGTAATCATTAATGTTAAAGGAGACAATGGTATCTGTCGCCATCACATGGGAAACCGGAATAGACTGGCAGATCAAACGGCTTGCTGTAAATGTATCATACGGCGTTGTAATAATGCGGCAATTTTTTTCTTTGGCAAGCTTTAAAACTTCTTCATTTACTGCGGTATCCATACAGACAACCATACACTGAACCCCGGTTTTAATAGCCCCCAGCTGTGCTTTTCTCCGGTTTGCCACAATCACAATATCCTTCGCTGTAACAAACTCTTCCATGGTATCCACACTTGCCGCAGATACTGTGAGCTTGCCTTCACTGATGATTCCTTCCTCATCTCCGGTCTGTAAGGTGCCATCCAGAGTCTGAATCACATTTTTATACGGCGTTTTTGCCTTGGCAAGTATTTCGTTATCATAAACATCCATGGTAGCATTCATGATATCGCTGATCGCAACCAGACCGATCATCTTCTTTCCTTCCAACACAGGGAGAGACACTATTTTTTGTTTCTGCATCATATCACGGGCAGCTTTCAAAGAATCGTCTTTAGAAACTCCCGCAATGGCATTCAGATTCAGATCTGTAAGCCTCGGTCTTACATCGCTGACATAGATTGGCTCCTCTACACCAAAAGTATCCAGCACATATCTCGTCTCGCCGTTTACATTTCCGGCGCGGTATGCCTGATACCCTCCTCCTTCTGCCTCATTTTTCAGATTTGCGTAAGCCAGTGCAGAACAAATAGAATCTGTATCTGGATTACGATGTCCAATTACGTATACTGTTTTCATGATTCCTCCTTTTTTCTTGGCAGCCTTATGGTGAATGTCGTATACTCATTCCGGCTGGCTGCTTCAATCGTTCCACTATGAAGCTCAATAATCTCTCTGGCAATGGCAAGTCCAAGTCCTGCTCCGCCGGTCTCAGAAGATCGCGCCTCATCTAATCTGTAAAATTTTTCAAATAAACTGTTCAGCTGATGCTCCGGAATGGTCTTTCCTTGATTGCGAACGGAAATTTTTGCGTTGCTGCCTTCGATCACACCGTAAACCTCCACCAGCGAATTGTGATAGCAGTAAGAAACTGCATTCCGCAAAAGATTCTCAAACACACGGGCAAGCCGATCCGGATCACCGCAAATTAAAATTTTATCATCTACCTCAATCTTCCACTGAAGCCCTTTGCTTTTAAACACCGGCGCAAAGGAATCCATCACCTGCTCCAGCAGAACATAGAGGTAAAATTCTTTTTTATCCAATGTAATATTCTGAAGATTATATCTGGTAATCTCAAAAAATTCATTGATCAATTTCCCCAGGCGCTTTGCCTTCTCCAACGAAATACCTGTATATTTTGCCCGCTGCTTCGCCGATAATTCCGGACTTTCATGCAGCAGACTCAAATATGCAATAATCGATGTCAGCGGGGTCTTTAAGTCATGAGCAAGATATACAATCAAATCATTTTTGCGCTGTTCGCTTTCTTCTGCAATCCTGCGCTGTTCCTTGAGCGTCCCTTTGATCTCATTCAACTTATTTTCCAGCGGAGTCAGCTCCTGCGGCAAGGAAATCTTATCCTTCGATTCATTTAAAATCATCTGAATTCCCGATTCCACCTGTCTTAAATATGTGGTGAACTTTGACATTCCAAGATAAAAACTAAGCAAAAAAAGTCCGAAAAAACCTATCCCGACAATCAATGACTTATTTTGCCAAAAAATAAGACGATATAACCGAATCGCTTCCACTTCATCCATGCCGATTCTCTCAAATATATAGACGATGGTTTTCGCAAAAGGATCCTGCAAAACGCCATCCACAAAGATATCTAAAATGAAGTATCCGATCAAGCCGACAATAATACTGATCCCCAGAGTCTGTATCATAATTCTTATCTTTAGACTTCGATATTTACTCCTCAACTTTGTATCCAACTCCCCAAACAGTCTTAATTAATTCCTTATGCCCCATGACCTCTCCGAGCTTTTCTCTCAGATGCCGGATATGGACCATAACCGTATTATTATTGTTCTTAAAATACTTTTCCTTCCATACCTGTTCAAAAAGATTTTCCGAACTGATTACTTTTCCCCGGTTCTTTGTCAAAATCCAGAGAATGGAAAATTCCAACGGGGTCAGCGTTACTTCTTCTTCCCCATACAGGCATTGATGGGTTGCCCGATTCAAAATCAGCCCGCTGATCTCCTGTGTATCCTCCTGACTGCTGCCCGTTCCGTCATTGTATCTTATAAAACGGCGAAGCTGCGCTTTGACCCTTGCCATCAGCTCCAACGGTTCAAACGGTTTTTCAATATAGTCATCTGCCCCCAGTGTTAATCCATTAATCTTATCCATGGATGACACCTTTGCCGTAAGCATAATCACCGGAAACGTATATTGAAGACGAATTTGCTTTAAAATCTCAAATCCATCAATATCCGGAAGCATCACATCCAAAATGGCCAAATCAATACTTTCGTGTTCCACACAGGCGAGAGCATCGGTTCCATTATAAAACTTAAACACATTATAATTTTCATTTTTAAGATATAATTCAATGAAATCTGCAATTTCTTTTTCATCGTCAACTACTAACACTGTTGATTGCTTCATCTCTTCCTCCTTAGCGTTTTCCTCCGTCAATCACCAAAAACCGGGGTTCCCGCTTTTGCTGCAATTCTTTTCTTGTGTATCCCTTTTGCCCGAACACAGGCACAGTATCATAAATTCTGCGAATCAGTTGATTCCATTCCTTTTGCTCCGCTGTGGAATCTTCCGCAAGAAATTTTGTATATTCCAGAATAATATCCAAATAAGATATTCCATTTTGTATCATCAGCACAATGGATTTTACAATCATCATTGCCTGATATTTATCGTCTTCCATCTTTTCCTGAATAAATGTAAACAATTCCGGAATCCCTTCCCAGCGAATGACCCCGTTGCTCACTGCAAGTTCCTCATATTCCTCCTGCGTCAGCTCCTTCAAAGGCAGGTCTGCATTCTGATTCCACTGGTCGAACACTCTGTTTCGATCCATAACCTCACGGCTCGCCATAAACAAACGCATATCCTGCTGACTTCTGAGAAGAACTCCCGCTCTCCAAAAGATCATACGGAGCATCAAAAATTCTTCCATCTCCTGATACCGGACTTCATCCTCCGTCACCTTTTTAAAAATAGTATAACAAGCATATACGTCAAGAATTCCATATAGAAACAACATTCCGAACATAATCCGTTCCCATCTGGTATACTTTTCCATCATCGGTTTAAGTCTGCGACTTTTCAGCACAAAGAAAAATAAATCCTTTGCCTCCATATTTACCATCAGAGCATCGTCTTCTAAAGACAAAAATCCAAGATAATGGAGCTGCTGAAGCTCCCCCGGATGTAATTCTGCCGCAAACGTTTCACCTTCCATGCCCCACAGCTGAACCAATAAGCAAATCGCATCCTGCTGCACCATCTTTGCAATCAATTCCGGCATATCCACAAGCTTTTGAGCTATTTTTACCGCCATCTGCACCGGCTCGTCTTCATCCTCAAAGTCCAAAAACAGGCGCTCGCACATTACCATAAGATTCCTGGTCTGGTTGGTTGCCAATTCGTCTATATAGTTTCGATCTGAAACCAGTATCTTTGCCACTGCCGTCACCTCTTTTCCACAGGACTTTATAAACTTCTATTTTTATTATACCTTATCGGACGAAGTCCGTCCAGCCGCAAGGCTATGAATTCACGCATGCCCTGCGGGTATACCTTATCGGACGAAGTCCGCCCAACCGCAAGGCTGTGAATTCACGCATGCCCTGCTTCTGACTTTCCTGGATTGCAAAATAACTCTCGGATTGCCCCAATTCGTTCTTTTGTCATACGATATCCCATATCGTAAGTACTCTTTAACACATCAATATCTTTTTCCAGACTGTCAATCGGATACTCCGGGCGCAAAATCACAGCTTTCCCTTCCCGCTCCAGGCGCTCACAAAATGACACCGTATAATTATAATTTCTATGACGCATGCAAATCCTCTCAGATAATCTCGGATATTTCCTGCGAAATGCAATGGCAGCCGCCCGGTTGCTGGTACTTAATTTCTTTTGATAGCCTTTGGGCTGTGTCAAAACAATCAAATGTTTCTCATAGCCGTCTCTCATCGCTTTGCGAACCGGAATCGGGTCAGAAACACCTCCGTCAAAGTAAGGAATTCCATCCATATAGATCGGCGGAAAAATCAGCGGGAGCGCACAGGTTGCACGAAGCATGGTACATTTTTTATCCAGTCTGCGCCCGTTCTTATATTCAATCTGTCCTGTATATCCATTGGTCACACCTACCAGAATCTTTCCTTTATATTGATAAAAGGTATCCCAATCAAACGGATACAACTTATTGGGCATAATATTGTAGACAAAGTCCAGTCCAAACAGGCTCTTCTCCCTCCAAAGATTCCTTTTTCCAATGTATCTCGGATCATTCCGATGATTCATTAACATCTGAAGATTCCGTCCCTTTTGTTTGGATACGTAAGAAAATCCATCGCAGATTCCAGCTGATACACCGATCACATACGGAAACATTAAATCTTCCTCTAATAAAGCATCTAAAACACCTGCGCTGAAAATCGGCCGGAAGGTTCCTCCCTCTAAAATTAAACTTGGCATTCTCTTCTTCTCCTTCAGTTTTCCCTTGAAATCTTATTATATCACGTTTTTAGCATTTAAAATACCATTTCTGTCTTATTTAGTTGCGAATGTGGATTTTCAATGCTACAATGTTAGGGTAACTAAAATGGGAGCTGAAAAGGTAATATCCTTAGCTGAGAGGAAGCGAAGACTTCGACCATGGACCTGATGCGGGTAATGCCGCCGTAGGGATTTGGATGCTTTGAATTATTGAAGAGTCTCCCAAAATTTCTATTTTTGGAGGTTAAAATTATGACTTACACAACACAGATGAACGCAGCACGACAGGGAATCGTCACAAAAGAAATGGAAGCTGTGGCTTCCTATGAGGGAATGGATCCACAAGAACTTATGAAAGAAGTTGCCGCGGGAACCATTGTGATCCCTGCCAACAAAAATCACACCTGTCTGAAACCTTTTGGAATCGGGAACTCTTTAAAAACAAAGATTAATGTGAATCTTGGAACATCCAGAGATTGTCTGGACCTGGATGTAGAGATGGAAAAAGTAAAGAGTGCTGTCAACATGGGCGCCGAAGCCATTATGGACCTGTCTTCTTTCGGAGATACCCATACCTTTCGAAAAAAACTGGTGCGGGAATGCCCTGCCATTCTCGGTACGGTTCCGATTTATGATGCCATTGTATATTATAATAAAGCGTTAAAATCTATTACATCCAGAGAATGGATTGACGTCTTCCGCATGCATGCAGAGGACGGTGTGGATTTTATGACCATCCACTGCGGTATAAACCGCAATACTGCCGATCGTTTCAAAGCAATGAAACGTAAAATGAACATTGTATCTCGCGGCGGATCTTTAATTTTTGCGTGGATGGAAGCAACCGGAAATGAAAATCCGTTCTTTGAATACTATGATGAAATTCTTGATATTTGCAATGAATATGACGTTACTTTAAGCCTTGGAGATGCCTGCCGTCCGGGATGCCTTGCCGATGCCAGTGATATTTCACAGATTGAAGAACTTGTCACCTTAGGCGAACTGACTGCCCGTGCATGGAAACGCGACGTACAGGTTATGATTGAAGGACCGGGACATATGCCGATGGATCAAATTCAGGCAAATATGAAGATTCAGCAAACCATCTGCCATGGCGCTCCATTTTATGTTCTGGGACCGATTGTCACGGATGTCGCTCCAGGATATGATCACATTACATCTGCCATCGGAGGCGCAATTGCCGCTGCTTCCGGAGCAAGCTTTTTATGCTATGTAACCCCTGCCGAGCATCTCCGTCTCCCGAATGTGGAGGATGTGAAAGAAGGGATTATGGCTTCTAAAATTGCTGCCCATGCCGCAGATATTGCCAAAGGCATCAAGGGTGCAATTGACTGGGACAACCAAATGGCTGAGGCAAGACAAAAACTTGACTGGAACAGGCAATTTGAGCTGGCTCTTGATCCGGAAAAAGCAAAACGCTATCGTGCAGAGTCAACGCCCGAACGAGAAGATACTTGTACGATGTGCGGAAAGATGTGCTCTGTCCGCAATATGAACGCCGTCCTTGCCGGAGAGGACGTCGACGTTATTTAAGAAAAAATATATGAAAGAAGGTAATCATTTATGTCACATGAGAGAAGCGGATTCTCAAGCCGCATTGGATTCGTTCTTGCGACCGCAGGATCCGCCGTAGGGCTTGGAAATATATGGAGATTTCCATACCTGGCAGCCAAATACGGCGGCGGAAGTTTTCTGTTAATTTACTTAATCTTAACTTTAACGTTTGGATTTACTTTGATGATCACAGAGGTCGCTCTGGGAAGAAAGGCGGGAACCAGCGCCTTGGAGGCATTCGGACATTTCCGTAAAAAATATGCTTTTATTGGTTTTCTGACGACTTTTATCCCTTTTATCATCTTCCCTTATTACTGCGTCATCGGAGGATGGGTTACCAAATATACTTTGGTATCTCTTCAGGGCAAAATTCACGCTGCGGCTTCGGATACATTTTTTACTGAATTTATCGGGAAGTCTGCAGAGCCTATGATATTTTTAACACTCTTCCTCCTTGTCACAACCGTGATTGTTGCTTTCGGAGTCAAAAGCGGAATTGAGCGCGTCAGTACTTTTATGATGCCAATTCTCATTGTACTGCTGATTGGAGTTTCTGTTTTCTGTATTACAAGACCCGGCGCTTTGGAAGGTGTCATTTATTATTTAAAACCAAACCTAAAGGATTTTGGACCTACAACTTTCCTTGCCGCTTTAGGACAGCTTTTTTATTCCATGTCCCTGGCCATGGGTATCATGATTACATTCGGTTCTTATATGCCGAAAAATTCAGATTTAGAAAAATCTGTCACTCAGGTGGAATGCTTTGATACAGGCGTTGCCTTTCTGGCAGGTCTGATGATCGTTCCTGCAGTCTTTGTATTTTCCAACGGAGACGCCTCTATGCTTGCCAAAGGACCATCGCTGATGTTTGTCATGCTTCCAAAAGTTTTTGACAGTATGGCATTCAGCAACGGCATCGGCGCTGTCTTCTTTATTCTTGTTTTATTTGCGGCGCTGACCTCCTCCATCTCTTTGCTGGAGACACTGGTAGCAGTCGTAACAGATCGTTTCCATATGAAACGAATTACCGCATGCATCTTACTATTTGTCATCGCGCTGCTTATGGCAGTACCGTCCTCCCTTGGATTCGGTGTTTGGGGACATATTAAGATTCTCGGATTTACTTTCCTGGATTTCTTCGATTTCCTGAGCAACAGTGTTTTAATGCCGATCGCAGCATTTTTAACCTGCATCTTTGCAGCTTATATTATAAAACCGCAAATGATTATCGACGAAGTAGAAAGCTCTGGAAAATTTCATCGAAAATCCCTGTTTTTAGTAATGATTCGATACATTGCCCCAATTTGTATTCTTGCAATTCTTGCATTCTCTATTCTGGAGGGAATGGGCTTCATTACTGTATAAAGGAATCCTTCCTTCAGGATTCTGCGCCTGTGGCGGAATCTGCCAAACGGTTTTTGCCTGCCACACAAAAAGGATGGCACAAAACGAAAATGTTTTGTGTCATCCTTTATTTTTACATCATTTTCTTTTGAAGGAACTGTTCAAATTCCTCTTCTTTCCCTTTTGAAAAACAACCCTTTTTTACTAACACTGCCTGATTTGGCATCATCACCAGCGCATAGATCTCAGGAAGACTGTAAATTTTCTTCAGGTTTCGATACTCATATGCTGCCTCTGCAGATCCCTGCTTCCATTGAATGCCATCTTCTGTAAAATCAATCACACATTCCGGCAGATCTCTGCCCTCAGACTCTTTCATCTGACGCTTCATAACCTTTAGAATCACAATATAATAACTGTAAATGAGCAGTCCCCCCAGAAAGCACAGAATAAACAAGAGACTTTCTGACCATGAACTTCCAATCCCCAGACTGACTGCAAGCGCCCCTGCGGAAACAATCATCAAAATTATTCCCAAAATTCTGGTAGATCTGCAAAACACATATTTGGCATATTGTTTCATGACTTTCAAATCTATATCATAGCAGTTCTGAAATCTGATTTCATCCTTCATTCCAACGGTACCAAATTCTTTAATGAAATATCCATAATCGGCGCTGAGTGGGTCAGAGCACCGCAGGATACATAATCCACGCCAATCTCCCGAATCGCCGCAAGCCGTTCTTTTGTGACATTTCCGGAGCATTCCGTCTCGGCTCTTCCGTCAATCATCTTCACGGCTTCTCTCATAGTTTCATCATCCATATTATCCAGCATGATAATATCTGCACCTGCCTCCAACGCCTCATTCACCATCGAGAGATTCTCCGTCTCCACCTCAATTTTCCGGACAAACGGTGCATATTCTCTTGCCATATAAACAGCCTGACGAATTCCGCCGGCTGCTCCGATATGATTGTCCTTTAACATCACACCATCGGATAAATTGTAACGATGGTTGTATCCGCCTCCCACAGTCACTGCATATTTTTCAAACGGCCGCATATTCGGCGTTGTTTTTCTGGTATCTAAAAGTTTTGTTCCAGAACCCTCCAGTTCTTTGGACAGCTGACGTGTCATCGTCGCAATACCGCTCATCCTCTGAAGATAATTCAATGCGACCCGCTCCCCGGACAGCAACGCGCGGATATCTCCGGTCAGCACTCCCATCAAATCGCCTTTTTTTACTTCATCCCCGTCTTTTAAATCAGTTTCAAAAACCACCTGATCGTCCAAAAGCTGAAACACTCTCTGAAAAACTTCCAGACCGCAGATGACGCCATCTTCTTTGCAGATGAGATCCACTTTTCCTTGTTTGGACTCCGGCATCACGGCATTGGTACTTACATCTTCTCCGGTAATATCCTCTTTCAGTGCATTCATCAAGTACTCATCGACATTAATTCTCATCGTTACACCATTGATCATAAAAACTCCTGTCCTTTCTTTTAATTTCATCCAGAACTAACTTACGATTTTCTTCCTTTACCTTCTCCTGATCTCTGTCGTAGTCTCCCAGATCTGGAGAGATCCACTGAAAAGGTTCCGGATGAGCTTGGATATCCTTTGCCGCCGCCTTCGCGAACACCAACGCTTCCAGCAAAGAATTGCTTGCCAGACGATTCTTTCCGTGAACCCCATTACAGCTTGTCTCTCCTACTGCATAGAGATGATCCATAGACGTTTTGCTGTCAAGATTCACTTTAATTCCACCCATAAAATAGTGCTGAGCAGGCGTGACCGGAATCGGCTCTCTTGTCATATCATAACCTTCCTCTAAACACTGCTTATAAATATTCGGAAATCGCTGTTTCACTCTCTCTCCATCTAAATGCGTCACCGAAAGATATACATGATCGTCTCCGTCTTTCTCCATCTGCCGGCGAATTGCTGCTGTTACAACGTCTCTCGGTTTTAACTCATCGGTAAAACGATTCCCGGTTTTATCCAAAAGATACGCCCCTTCTCCACGAACCGATTCTGAGATCAGAAATCTTCTCCCGGGTTTCCTGGAATAAAAGGTCGTGGGGTGAATTTGTATATAATTTATATTTTCCAATCGAATCCCATGACGCAGACAGATTGCCAGACTGTCTGCTGTGAGATGCGGAAAGTTCGTTGAGTTTTTAAACAGTCCTCCCAATCCCCCTGTGGCAAGAACTGTATTGGAAGCCTGAATTGCATTGATGTCGCCCTGCTTGTCCTGATAAACAATTCCTTTACAGACTCCGTCTTTCTCAAGGATATCAATCATCGCACAATGCGTCATAATTTGGATATTGCCGCGCCGCTTCACCTTTTCATATAAATGGCTGGTAATTTCCCGCCCCGTCATATCTTCATGGTGCAAAATCCGAAACGTAGAATGTCCGCCTTCTCTTGTAAACTCAATTTCTCCGTCTTTCAGATCAAACTGCACGCCGTAATCTTTTAAATCCTGTATAATTTCCGGTGATTCCAGAATCATTTTTTTCACAGCATCTTTATCATTCTCATAATGACCGGCCTTCATCGTATCTTCAAAATACGCCTCATAATCCTGCTCATTCTTCAGCGCCGAAATACCGCCCTGTGCCAAAAACGAGTCACTGTCCTCCACCTCTTTTTTTGTAATCATAATAACTTTGTAATCCTGCGGAAGAAATAGGGCATGGAATAATCCGGCTGCACCGGTTCCCACAATGACTACATCTGCTGATTTCATAATCTCTTTGTCCCTTTCTTAGGCCTTCTATTCCTTTTTATCCCGCGATGCGAAGCATCTCATCCAATGCTTTTTTCGCATTCAGGCGCAGTTCTTCCGGAAGTTCTACCTGATTTTTTAAATCTCTTAGTGTATCGCGTACATTTTCCAAAGTAATTCTTTTCATATTCGGACAAAATTGACGATGTCCTACTGAATAAAAAATTTTATCCGGATTCTTTTGTTTTAATTCATAAAGAACCCCCATCTCTGTACAAATAATAAATACCTTATTCTTTGACGCAGTCGCATAGTCAATAATCCCGGACGTACTGCCCACATAATCCGCCAATGCCACCACATCCGGAGTACATTCCGGATGTACCAGAATTTCTGCTTCTTTATGTACTTCTTTTGCCTTCAAAACATTTTCTTTTGTAATACTCTTATGTACATGGCAGAATCCGTCATTATAAATAAAATTCTTTTCTGGAAGCTGGCTTCCCACATATCTTCCGAGATTCTCATCCGGCACAAAGAAAATGTTCTTCTGCGGCAGCGCTTTCACAACCTTTAATGCATTGGATGATGTCACACAGACATCGGAATGAGCTTTAATTTCCGCTGTGGAATTAATGTAACAAACCACTGCCAGATCCTCATATTCCTTTCGGACCGCTTCAATTTTCTCAACGTCTACCATATGTGCCATCGGACAGTCTGCCTTCTGATCCGGCATAATCACTGTTCGGTCAGGATTTAAAATTTTAGCGCTCTCCCCCATAAAGTTTACTCCTGCAAAGCAAATTACATCTTTCGACTCCTTCAGGGCAATCTTTGCCAGATAATAGGAATCACCTACATAATCGGCAATCGCCTGAACTTCATCATCTACATAATAATGGGCAAGCAGCACCGCATTTTTCTCGTTTTTTAGTTGCTCAATTTCTTTCTTTAAATTTTCCATCTTTCTCTCCTTGCTATTAATGTTTAATATACCACTTCAACCACTTTGATTCAAGTATTTATGCGGTTTTTTCCATGGTTTCCGAATCAGTTGTGCCCTGTGGAAATGATCAGAGACAGAGATACACAAGAACGCCCCGATCAATGTGTCTGATTTTCATTGATCGGGACGTTTTTCACAACTAGATATTTTTTTTACAAAATTCAATCAGCTCCGAAGCCGATAAATCTTCGTCTTCTCCCTCGATTGTAAACATTACTTCCGCTCCCTGATAAGCCCTCAGGGTTAACAGCTCCATCACATTCTTCGCATTGACTGTTTTTCCCTTATAAGAAACATCGATTCTGCTCTGATACATGGAGGCTTTCTGTGCCAGGATCATGGCCGGCCGCGCGTGAAGTCCTACCGACGCCCGGACAATATATTGAAATTGTCTCACCTGATTTCCCTCCTTTACTCCTCAGATTCTGTTTTGAGCCGGTCAAGTTCTTCCTTAATTTTCTGTGCAAACTGGTAGGACTGACGAAATGCATAGCTCTTGATCCGCACTGGATTGGCAATTAAAACAATCTCCGCCGGTTTCGACTTTCCCCGGACTCCAATCACAACTTTTAAGCTCTGTACCGTGCCTTCCTGCCGCTTCTTCACTTTTTCCTCCAGCTCCTCCAACGACTGTTTTGGACGTACCGCAATCTCACAGGATTCTATCGCATCCACCCCATAGAATTCCGGGAGAGCCGCTTCTTTTTTTATCATTCGATTATTGGGGAGACAGATTTTTTTCTGTGTCTCATCGACTAATAAAAAATTCCCGATCTTTCCGGTAATCTGGAATTCTTCTTCCTGCGTCTCTTCATATGCCTGACAAAGCTTTACAATTTCCGGAAGACTCTTTTTTACAATGGTTTCTGTAAAGTGCCCGCTGGCCTTTTTATAACACTCCTTACAAATATATCCATCTGCGTAGCGAAATTTATGAAACATTCCCAAGGTTTTTTTACATACATCACAAGTCTTCATTGTTCTTCCTCCCGGTATATACACTGAAGCGCCTCATACACCTTTAAATATTTTTTATATTTTTTTGCATATAAATGTACATTGTACTTTCTTGGCGCAAAAACTTCTTTAACAGAAACGGTATGCTGAATCATTTCTCCCATTGATTGTTGATTTTCACAAGCCGCTGCCAAAGCTATGCCATATCCGGCTCCTGATCCACTCTGAAGCTGGCAGACTTCGGTATCTAATACATCGGCAAGGATTTGCATCCAAACCTTATTTTGTGATCCGCCTCCGGTTACTCTAAGCTTTGTCAAGTCCTCTTTAGGAATCCGCATCACTTCCACAAGCTGTTTCACCGCAAAGGCAATTCCCTCCATCACTGCGACAGTCATATCCTTTCTTGTAACATCGGTTCCGATTCCCAAAAAAGCTCCTCGCAGCTTTGGATTTTGATAAATGGTCTTATCACCAACCAGATGGGGATAAAAAATCAGACTGCTTTCTCCCAGATGAGACAGCTCCGTTTCTCCGGCCTCCGCTGAAAAATCAGCAACATTCAATATATGTTTTATCCACCATGCAAGACTGCTTCCTGTTGATTGTACCACACCCTGTACAAGAATAAAAATATCTTTTCCATCCATAGAAAACAAGATATTCTTCCCTTTCGATGAGAAATCCATCTTCCTTCTTGGATACATAAGAACCCCCGAGGTGCCCAGCGACAATACCGGTTCGTTTCCTGCAAAACACCCTGTAGAAATTGCCGCTGCCGGATTATCTCCGGTTCCGACTAAGACTCTGACACCCTCTCTCAAATGATATCGTTTTTGCCATTCCTCCGTTACATATCCTGCTGTTTCGCAGCTTCCATGAATCTCCGGATAAATTTCTTCCGGAAATCCAAGCAGATTTCGCATCTCTTCTGACCAGGCTCCCGTTTTTAAATCACACAAGGATGATGTGGATGCCTCACAGTAATCTGTCTGTATCTGTCCGGTCAGACGAAACACAAGATAATCCGGTCCGATTAAAAATTTATGTATTTTTTCAAAATGAGCCGGTTCATTTTCTTTCAGCCAGAAAAGATTCGCCGCCGGACTTCCGGTGGAAATAATATTGGAAATATAGGAAACTTCCTGACAGTTCCCAATTTGCTGCTTTAATGCCGGAATCATATCTGCTGTTCTCGTATCGTTCCACATCAGCGCAGGGCGAACATACTTCCCATTTTGATTTAAAACAACCAGAGTGTGCATTTGGCCGGTCACCCCGATGGCTTCTACCATCTGTGGATCTATTTCTTTCAAAAGCTCTGTTAACGCCTGATCCAATCCGTTCATCCAAATTTCCGGGTCAATCTCTTTCCACCCGGACCTTGGTTCTTGTATTTCATATTCACTGCTTTTTTCACAAAAAAGTTCCCCTGTCTCCTGAATGCATGTTACTTTTACAGAAGAAGTTCCCATATCAATTCCAATATAGTATTTCATCGGCTATTCTCCAAATTTCAAAATCACTTTATAAGTATCTGATTTTGATGCGGCTGTAATTGCCTGATCAAAATCTTTATAATCATAAATCGCTTCTGTCAGAACCGTCGGATCAATCAGCCCTTTTCCAATCATTTGTACTGCCTGATGGAATGATGCAATGGTGGGACTGACTGCCCCTGTAATGGTTTTTTGATAGGAATGAACAGCCCCCATATCCACCGGCACCGGCTCATTTGGATGAATGGAGCTAAACATCACAGTTGTCCCGGTCGGCGCCGTCATTTCCACTGCCTGTCCTGCAATTGCGGGAATTGCCGTCGTATTAAACACAAACAAAGCGCCTCTTCCTTCTGTCAGATTTCTCACCGCTTTTACCGCATCCTCCTGAATCGGATCAATGACATCGTCACATCCAAGATGAAGGGCCTTCTCCCTGCGCTCTTTCAGCGGCTCGCTTAATATAACTCTCGCTCCTCTTTGCTTCAGCAGCATGACGTGCAAAAGCCCCATTATTCCGCCTCCGATGACAACCACATCATCTCCAAATTGAATGTCCGTACGGTTAATGCTGTTAATCACACAAGCCAGCGGCTCGGTAAACGCCATTTTCTCAAAAGAGGTATCCTTTGGATAAAGAAACAAATCTTCGGCTTTTGCCGCAACATATTCCCCAAATCCGCCATAGCCGGATAGTCCATCAGGATTTTGAAAAATTTTGCTTTTGGCATGTTCCTCACAAATATTTTCATCTCCGTGTTTGCAGAAAAAACATTCCTTACAGTCATCAATAATGTACTGTACCGCTTTCTGCCCCACATGAAAGCGCTCTTTGGAAACTCCGGCGCCTATCTTTTCAATGACACCTCCATACTCATGACCGCCGATTCTGGGATAGCTGTAGCTGCAGTCTCCGTTAAAATCCCTTACATCGTTGGTACAAATTCCAGATGCCCGAACTCTCAGCAAAACTTCATCTTCTCCAACCTGCGGCTGTTCTATTTCTTTTATTTCAAAATCTTTTGGCTGATTTAAAACAATTGCTTTCATAATTCCCACACTTCTTTCTTTTTTAGAAAGGGGAAGCTTCCTCGCCTCCCCTTTGTGTTCTACAGCTTAAGAATAAGCTAAAATTCCTGTAACGCCTCCCACGATTCCAATGACAATAATCAATCCGATAATCTTTAAAGAAGACCATCTCCGTTTGTTCATCAGATAGTAAACCAGCATGGTCACTGCCAAAGGAAGAAGACTCGGACAAACCTGATCTAAGAAATTTTCCTGAATACTGTAAGTTGTCGTAGAGCTTACGATTTTCAATCCGCACTCTGCTTTTACATAATTTACGACCAGACCGCCCATTACCATACATCCCATAATGGATGCGCCTTTGATCAGTTTGTTTAAGATTCCTTTCTCAAGGAAATCCATGATCGCTTCACTTCCGGCTTTATATCCAAACATAAAATTCCAGTAACTTAAGGCATAAGCAGCCGCTACAATGACAACGGCATAGAGAATTGCTCCCCAGACATTTCCGTCCCCGGAACGTGTCAGGTCAATACACACTGCCAAGAGAATCGGGATGACCACACCCTGCCAGATCGTATCTCCCATTCCTGCCAGAGGTCCCATAAGAGAGGTCTTTAAATTGGTAATAAATTCACCGGGTATTTCCTCTCCCATGGCTTTTTGTTCTTCCAGAGCCACTGCCATACCAAGAATACATGCTCCAAACTCAATATGCACATTAAAGAACTCGATTTCACGCTTCATAACTTCCTTGCGCTTCGCAGGATCTTCTTTATACAAAAATTGAATGATTGCAGAGAACATATGAGCAACTACCTGTCCCATCATTCTCTCATAGTTATAACATGTCTGCGGAAATGTCTCCCAAATGAGCCAGGCTTTGATTAAGGCGGCTTTCGGGATTAAACTTTTCTTCTTTTCTTCCATCTTAATCGTCCTCCTCGTCATCTTCATCATCATAACCTGCACCTGCTGCTGCCGGTTTTGCTGCAGAAGTTGCCTGAACATATACAATCGCCACCAAAAGCGCTATAATCCCTAACGTCAGCAACGGCAATTTTGAATACACTGCCAGCAAAAATCCCGCAAACAGAAACACTCTGGACTCTCCTTTAAAGATATACTGCAGCGTAATCGCAATTCCAAGCGCCGGCATTAAACCACCGATAATCTGGAAGACAGTCAGTACCTTACCACTTAACATATTTAAGATTCCCTGAATATAGTTTGATCCAAAATACGCTGCCAGCGCACAAGGAATTGCGGTCATGCAAAAGCACATAATCTGCGGAAGCAATACATTTGCAATCCATATCTTATTGTACTGTTCTTTCTCAATATATTTATCTGCAACGTGAACAAAGAAACAGTCAAAGGTCATACGTCCTGCCCATACCAGAGTTCCGAGAATACCAATCGGAACTGCAAGCGCCAAAGCAGTATCGGTATCCAGTCCTCCGACGATGGCATAAGCTGTTCCCAGCACACCTGCCAGGCCCATATCTGCCGGCATACTTCCTCCGGCTGACATAAATCCAAGATACACAAGGTTAATTGTTGCGCCAATCACTGCTCCCTGTACCAGATGTCCCAGAATTAAACCAGTAATCATTCCGCATACCAACGGTCTTTGCAGTGACCAAAGTCCTACAAACGGCAGGTTTCCAACGGCAAGCCAGTAAACGACTCCACATAGAATTGCCTGTACAATGGTCATTTCCATATAAATCTCCTCCTTTTATTTGTCCAAGTATCCATCCACTTCAATTACCTGTTGTTCCGGTACCAGCTGATAATAGACATGAACATTTTTTTCTCTTAAGTTTTTAATTGCTGTAATCTCATCTGGAGAACAAGCGACATTTTTGATAAACGGCGTTCTCTCTCCTCGAAGTCCCATCCCCCCCAAATTGACATCATTTAATTTCAACCCGAGGTCTGCCATTTTATCATAAGTGATTGGAGTTTTTGTAAGAATCATAACTCTCTCGTTGGGATCTTTGGAATCCCTCTGAAGAATATCCGCCCCTTTTTCTGTTCCGTATACATTGACTTTTACTCCGTTGGGAGCCAGTGCCTTGATAACACGTTTATTAAACTTATCTGCCGCCACCTCATCATCCACCACAATGATTCGATTCACGTTAAGACTCGGCGTCCAAACAGAAACAACTTCCCCGTGAATTAAACGATCATCCACTCTTGCTAACACAACATTTTTCATTCTTCGTCCTCCTCTTCCTCTTCAAATAGCTGATTTACGTACTTCACTGTGTCCGGCGCTGCTTTAAGAATTTCCCGGCAAATTTCTTCTGCGCCTTTGTCCGCATATCGTCCCATCATAACTTCCACTGCCAATGGGATGTTAATTCCCGTAATATGATGAAACTGATGATTTCTCATTAAAGAGACGACTGCGTTAAACGGACTTCCATGGAATAAATCTGTTAGAAACAAGATTTCTTCCCCGTCCGGAGTCTGCTCTACTTCCTTTTCCAGCTGCTCTGTCAAGGCTGCAACCGTCTGCTCCGGAAATAAACCATATGCCACAAAATTCTCCTGCTCTCCTACCAGCATCTGCACACTATCTAAAAGCCCTTTGGAATAACTTCCGTGAGATACCGCGATGACCTTCATTACTCTTCCTCCTTTTTTCCATCTTTTGATCTGCCATCTTTGATGTGATTTCAGTATAGCATGGGTTCTGGGGATTTTTTCATAAACATTTGCACCATCAATGCCGCATTTTCCATCAGCTGATTGCATGATTCATTACGCAATTCTTTGTGCATTTTTTCTTTGAAAATTCAAATCCAATTGCGTAAAGAACACTGCAATAAATAAAACTTCCCAACGAGAAATTCTATATATAATGAAAGCAAGCTCAGTACGTACAGACAGCAGCAAATATCCAATCACTGATTATTATGAATAAAAAGGAGGAAACGGCTTACAGCAGCCGCAACAAAAAGAAATGAAAATTGTAAATGGATTTGATTTAATGAAATACGCACAAAAACATCATTATATGCTTCCTGCATTTAATACCACCAATCTGGAAATGACTTATGCGATTGCGAAGGGATTAAACAGAGCGTCCCTACCTGGTTATATTCAGATCTCCTCTAATAACCTGAGATTATCTGATCCGGAGGCCATCGTATATTTAACCCGAAAAGCTCTGGCAGACAGCGATGTACCGATCGGGCTCCATTTGGATCACGGAAAATCTTACGAGGATGTAAAAGCATGTGTCAATGCCGGCTTTACTTCCATTATGATTGATGCCTCACATCTTCCTTTTGAAGAAAACATCGAAGAGGTCAAAAGAGCTGTAGAATATTGCCATTTCTATAACGTTCCGGTGGAGGCAGAGCTTGGATGTCTTCAGGGAAAAGAAGAAGATATTGTAAATGAAGCCGACGCGAAAACGGATCCGGATATGGTAGCTGATTTCGTGGCGCAAACCGGTTGTGATCTCCTTGCCGTTGCCGTAGGAAATGTTCATGGTCTTGATATTGAGCCGAAAGTCGATCTTGCGTTGTTGGAAAAGATCTCCAAAATCTCTCCGGTTCCTCTGGTTATGCACGGAGGCTCCGGAATCCCGTTTGATACCATAAGAAAGGCAAAGGAATTTAACTTGTTAAAGGTAAACTACGGTTCCGATCTCAGAAAAGCTTTTATTTCCACTTTCGGAGAGGCTTATGAACAGAACCACAACGAGGTGAATGTCATTGGACTAAGTCTCCAGTCTATAAAAAATGTCAGTAATAAGGCGGTGGAACTGGTATCCATCATTAATGAATAATCCCTTTTAGATATTTTCTTATATGAAAAAACATCGATTCAGTTGAATTGAACCGATGTTTTTTTCATATTTTGGCTTATGTGCCCCGCTCTTATCTTTATATGGTTTCTGTCTTATGAATTCCAGCCTCCAGAGCTTCCTTCATCAAATTCATAAAATGATCGTAACTCGGATTCTCCAAAAGCTTTTCTACCAGCATTTTATCTGCGAAAATCTTAGATATATAATCCCACAGCTGAAATGCCTGGTTATTATTTTTTCCAATATGCATCAACATCACTAAATGGACTTCATTTTTTTCCTCGTCCCATACAACCGGCTGACTTGCTACGCAGACCGAGATAAAAGTATCAGATGAAACCGCATACATTGGATGAGGCACTGCAATCTGCTTACTAAAAAAAGTACTCCCAATCTCCTCCCTTTTAAAAACCTGTGAGTGCAGTCCCTCAATCTGAAAATAATCCGAAGATTTATCGCAGAGAGTCTTTAAAATCTTTTCTTTCGTAGACACTTTGACCTGATCAAACAACTCAGGATGAAAAATATCTAAAATATCCTCAATCTTTTTAAATCCATCCAAATTCAGTTTTATATTCATATAATCATGCTGATTCGGAAATGCATCCACATACATTGCCAGCCCTTTTTCAAAGAAATCCTCTTTTTCTGTCGTCAAAAAAATCTCATATTCATCCAGCGCCTCTTCTGTGACATCCATAGCGTTCATAAAATCTACGGCTTTTACCCGATCCGAAAACCAGCGCAGAAGCGTCTGTTTTAACAACAACGTCATACTGTTTTTGAGAGACGAGATCACCAAAATTTTCACCTTATCGGATCGCTGATTTAATTCCAAAAGACTGCTGTAAAAATGAACCGCCAAAAGGGCAACTTCATCTTCTGTGACCTTCTCTCCGTACTTCTGGGATAACAGAAATCCAAAGTACGCTCCGATATCATATCCAAGAGGAAAGGTCTCTCTAATATAATCCAGCATATCATTCTTCATCTGCATATTGTACTGAAGACGGATGCTCAAAGAAACACAATGAAGCGCCAGAGTAATTCTCAGGTTAATATTATCGGTAAAATCCATACCAAAATTTTTACGAATGGATTCCAGCGATTCTGAGATAAACTCATTCATTTCCGGCGTAATTGTCTCCGAATCTCTGTTGTTCCCCTGTCCCTTCAAGTATAATGCAAAATAAAGAATTTCTTCCTCTGTAATCTTAATAAAAAAACGCCGTCCGATCTTTTCAAAGACATCCTTTGCAATGACATACTCGCCGCCCAGCTGCGCCTCTGTAATGGAAAGCTCATTGGGCTGAATATAAAATCCGTCTCCTGCACGGCAAATGGAAATATTCAAAAACAAAATGGCATTGTTAAAATCGGTATCCATAATGTGAAATTTGTGCTCCACAAACTCTTCCGTCAGAATATTTTTAATTTTTGCCAGCTGGCGCTCATCAATGTAAGACATCCCTCGTTCATTTTTTATATGGGCAAGATATAGATCCTGCTCTGCAAGACAGCGCCGTTTATTGATTTCAAATCCGTCCACCATAACCTTATTACTGCCTTTCATTAGCTCCAGATGAAACCTGTCCAAAATTTCTTCTACTTTCCGAAGGTCATTCTGCAGCGTGGATTTGGACACAAAAAATTTCTCCTCCATCTCTGAAAGAGTCACAGCCCGGTGCCGGTTCAAAAGAAGCAGCAGGATTTTGCTGATGCGGCTGGTAGGGTAATTCAGCGAAACCGTTGTATATTGCTGATACAACGAATTTACAAAAGCTGAAAATTCGTCGGAATCTTTCACCTCAATACAACTTCCTTTGGAAGCCTTTGACACAATACACGCGCAGGATTCTTCCTCTAATTCCTGTTTGATCGCCTTCATATCTCCCTGAACCGTTCTTAAACTTACACTTAACTTATCCGCAAAATACGAAGCTGTTAGATATTCCTCCGTATGATTGCAAAATTCTAATAATATTTCAATTTGACGCTGATTTAACATTCTGACTCTCCTAAAAGATATCTTTTAATGCCGGATACAACTTCCGGAATTTCTGATATTTTTTTTCATATTTTAATACCAGTTCTGGGTCTGGGTCCACAGTATCCACAACATTTATCAGCTGCTTGGCCGCCTCCCGGACATTCCGATATGCCCCGCATCCCACTGCCGCCAGCATTGCGGCTCCATATCCTGGTCCTTCTTCACTCTCAATGACATCCACCTTTAAATTCATCACATTGGCAATAATTTTCTTCCAAAGAGGGCTCTTGGCTCCTCCTCCGCAAATTTTCGTCCGCTCGATATCAATTCCGAGACTTCTGGCAACCTCCAGCGAATCTCGAAGCCCAAAGGCAACGCCTTCCAGCACTGCCTGCGTCATATCTTTTCTTGTGGTATCCATGGTCATTCCCAAAAAGACAGCTCTTGCCTTTGGATCGTTATGCGGAGAACGCTCTCCCATCAGATACGGAAGATAGAATACATCATTTTCTCCCAGCCTTTCAATTCCTTCCTGCTCTTCTTGATACTCGGCGGTTTTTAAAATTTCCTCCATCCACCATTTATTGCAGGATGCCGCGCTGAGCATACAGCCCATCAAGTGATAGTATCCATCCGCATGATCAAAAGAGTGCAGAGCATTATTTTGATCCACACCGAAGGTTGTGCTGGAAATAAAAATTGTTCCAGAAGTTCCCAGAGAAATATTGCACATCCCCTCTCCAACCGTTCCGGTTCCCACTGCGGCAGCGGCATTATCTCCGGCTCCCGCAACTACTTTTACATTTTCTGATAATCCAAGTCTCTCTGCCATCTCAGCTCTGAGAGTTCCTACCACTTCATAACTCTCGTACAGCTTTGGAAGCTGAGCTTCCCTGATCCCGCAGATTTCCAGCATCTCCTTTGACCAGCATTTATGCTCCACATCCAATAAAAGCATCCCTGAGGCATCCGAATAATCTGTGCAAAAGCTTCCCGACATCTGATATGCAAGATAATCTTTGGGCAGCATAATCTTTGCTATTTTTGCAAAGTTTTCCGGTTCCTCTTTTTTCATCCACAAAATTTTAGGAGCTGTAAATCCCGCAAATGCAATGTTTGCCGTATATTTTGATAATTGTTCTTTTCCAATGTCTTCATTGAGGTATTTTGTCTGTTCCTGTGTTCGTCCGTCATTCCATAAAATTGCCGGACGGATCACCTGATCTTTTTCATCTAATACAACCAAACCATGCATTTGACCCCCAAAGCTGATCCCGGCAATCTGACTCTTATCGCAGTCCTTCGTCAGTTCCAAAATCCCTTCGATGGTTTGTGCAAGCCAATCCTCCGGTCTCTGCTCTGACCAGCCGGGATGAGGAAACTGTAATTCATATTCTTTTGATACAATCTTATATATTTTCCCTTTCTCATCCATTAATAATAGTTTTACAGCGGACGTCCCAAGGTCTGCTCCTATGAATAACATGCAAACTCTCCTTTCTGAAACTTAAGCCCACGGGTTTTCTGTCGGATAACGTACGCCTGCCGGCTGATTATAACCAATCTCATCCACAGGAACTCCGATATATTTGAATACTTCAAACAAACTTTTTCCAAAATTTCCAAAAGCAACCGCTCCATGATGAGGGAAATTTTTTTCGATTAATACATGCCGGTAGAATCTTCCCATCTCGGGAATTGCAAATACTCCAATAGCACCAAAGGATTTTGTTGCAACCGGAAGGACCTCTCCCTGTGCAATATAAGCCCTCAGTTTACAATCCGCAGTGCTTTGAAGCCGGAAGAATGTAATATCTCCCGGAATAATATCACCTTCTAATGTCCCCTGTGTACTCTCCTCCGGCAAGGTTCGTGTCATAATCAGCTGATTCTTCATCTCACAAAAAGACAGCTTGCTTTTCGCGGTATTTCCGCAATGAAATCCCATAAAAGTATCTCTGTGCCCATAGTCATAGACGCCACGGATGCTTTCCTCATACATATCGTCCGGCACAGTATTATTAATATCTAAAAGAGTAACTGTATCATCGCTGACCGCGGTTCCGATAAACTCACTGAGTGCTCCGTAGATATCCACCTCACAGGACACCACAATTCCCTGATCGGTCAGGCGGCTGTTTACATAGCAAGGAACAAATCCAAATTGTGTTTGGAATGCCGGCCAGCATTTTCCCGCCACAGCTACATATTTTCGATAGCCCTTATGCTCTTCGATCCAGTCCTTTAATGTAAGCTCATATTGAGCCAGCTTCGGCAAAATCTGAGGCTTTTTATTTCCTTCTCCAAGCTCTGATTCCATTTCCTCAACGATCTCAGGAATTCGCGGGTCTCCCTCATGCTTTTTAAATGCCTCAAATAAATCCAACTCGGAGTTCTCTTCAATCTCCACTCCCAAATGATATAATTGCTGAATCGGAGCATTGCATGCAAGAAAATTCAGCGGACGCGGTCCGAAACTGATAATTTTTAAATTCTGCAATCCAATGACAGCTCTTGCAATCGGAACAAAGTCATGAATCATATCGGCACATTCTGATGCAGTCCCTACCGGATTCTCCGGGATATAAGCTTTTACTCCGCGCAGCTTCAGATTGTAGCTTGCATTCAGCATACCACAGTATGCATCTCCTCTTCCATCTACCAAATCATTCTGTGTCTCTTCTGCCGCTGCCAGAAACATTTTCGGTCCTTTAAAATGTTTTGCCAGAAGAGTCTCCGCAATCTCCGGACCGAAATTCCCAAGATACACGGCCAGAGCATTACATCCTGCCTGCTGAATGTCCTCCAGCGCCTGCACCATATGAAGCTCACTTTCCACGATACAAACCGGACATTCGTAAATGTCTGTTTCATTATATTGGGTCCGATAGGCTTTGACCAGCGCCTTTCTGCGTTCCACCGACAAAGCCTCCGGAAAACAATCTCTGCTGACTGCAACTACTCCAATTTTCACCTCTGGAATATTATTCATATGAATCTCCTTCCTAAAAATCTGATACACTGTTTATGATTCTATTATACTGCTTTTCCCTTTTAAACTCCATTGCTTTTTCTGTACACTGGACGGACTTCGTCCGATCAGGTATACTATTATCAGAAGTTAAACATACGGAGGTATTATTTTTAAATGAAAAAACCAGCTTTAGTCATTCTTGCTGCCGGAATGGGCAGCCGCTACGGCGGCTTAAAACAAATGGATCCTATGGACCCTATGGGGCACGCGATTATTGATTATTCCATCTACGACGCAAAACGTGCAGGCTTTGGAAAGGTTATTTTCGTCATAAAAAAATCCATCGAAAAGGACTTTCGAGAAACTGTCGGCAGCCGGGTTCCTGATGATCTGGAAATATGCTACGCATTTCAGGAGATTGACAGCCTGCCTGATGGTTTTGTTCTGCCGGAAGGCCGTATCAAGCCCTGGGGAACTGCTCATGCTGTTCTTTGTGCAAAGTCGTTTATTCAAGAACCCTTTGCTGTCATTAACGCTGACGATTACTACGGCGTTCATGCCTTCCAAACTATGGCAGATTTTCTTACCAAACCATCCGCTGACCATCCTGCGGCTTTTGCTATGGTCGGATACCACCTCGGCAACACCGTCACTGAAAACGGCTCTGTATCCAGAGGAATCTGCGAAATTGATGACAAACAGCAGCTCATCTCCATTACGGAACGGACGCATATTGAAAAAAGAGGCGATCATGCAGAATATACAGAAGATAATGGAGCCTCATGGCACACGCTCTCCTTTGAGACCTTGGTTTCTATGAATTTCTTCGGATTCCAGCCAATGATTATGGATGCGTTAGAAGCAGGATTTCCTGAATTTTTAAGAACATCTTTGCCGGAAAATCCTTTAAAATGTGAATATTTTATTCCAAGTGCAGCCAGCGATCTGGTGCATCAGGGCAAAGCTGCCATGAAAGTCCTTATCTCAAAGGATCAATGGTACGGCGTTACTTATCCCGAAGATAAGCAAAATGTCATGAACGCACTGGCACAATTTCGTTTGGACGGCGTTTATCCACAGAACTTTTAAATGCTCTGCTGGTACCATGGTTCAGCGCAGAAAAAATCCCCGGGAGATTACAATCTCCACAGGGATTTTTCTGTGATCTAGGTGTATGTATAATTCCACAGCTGTGGAATTATTTTTTAATTTTATAGACTTTGACTCCGGTTTTTCTTCCAAAGCGTTTTGTCTTTTTATGAGACTTAAAGTATACATCAATGTGCTTGCCTTTGACTCCGCCTCCGACATCTTCTGCCACGTAAGTCTTTCCGTTGATTCTTACCTTTGTTCCCAATTTAATCTTTCTCTTATCGACTGCAATGGTTCTGCCCTGCTTTGCCCTTTTACCGGAAGCTGTACGGTTTCCCCATTTCCCGCTGCATTTTCTGCATCCGCAGTATGCCGTTAATTTGTATTTTCCCAAGTACTCCACTTTCTTTGCTTTTGCATCTGTTGAAGTTGATCCGGTCATCAGGAATCCAGAAGCTGTCACCAGCATCATAATCAAGATCAGAACTTTCTTCTTCATCGCTTTCAACATAAAAACCTCTTTTCATTCTTTTACTAGTTCTTAAAATTTGAAATATTTTTGTAACATTTCTGAAATGTATGTTACAATCTTATCCCGAATTGTTTCATTTGTCAACCTTTGTACGCAAAAAAATACAACGGATTTCCAGTATTTTCCAACAACATATTTCAATTCTCTCTGCACATCGTGTGCATCCCGCAAAGCGTTTTGTGATATGAGAAAGTTAGAACTTTCCTATTATCACAAAAAAGAGAAACAGTTCTCCGGGCTGTTTCTCCATTGGTTCCAATACATATATCTGCAGTTTTTAAAGCACCTCTATAAAATTTCCATAACTCCATCCAGATAAATCTCTTCTGCGTCCTCAATCAATCCACTGTCACAGGCCTGTGTCAGTTTTGGATCAATTGGAAGTTTCCCTAATACGGGAACCTGATATTTCTCTGCAATCTCATCAATATGGCTCTCTCCAAAGACTTTGATCTCTTTTCCGCAATCCGGGCATTTTATATAGCTCATATTTTCAATCAAACCCAACACCGGAACATCCATCATCTTTGCCATATTCACTGCCTTCTCCACGATCATTCCCACCAATTCCTGAGGGGTTGCCACGACAATAATTCCATCCAGAGGAACTGATTGAAACACTGTTAAAGGCACCTCTCCGGTACCCGGAGGCATATCCACGAACATAACATCAATATCCCGCCATAATGTTTTTCCCCAGAATTGTTTTACGACATCTGACACTACCGGTCCTCGCCAGATTACCGGCTGTGTCTCTTCTTCCAGCATTAAATTCAGCGAAACCACATCAATTCCAAAATTGGTCATTGCCGGCAAAATAATCCCTTCTGAATTGCCGAGCAGCCGCTCATGGAGTCCGAATGCCTGTGGAATAGACGGTCCTGTGACATCTGCGTCCAAAATGCCCACGTGAAGTCCTTTTCTCATTGCCGCCACTGCCAGCAATGATGTTGTCATAGACTTTCCAACGCCGCCTTTTCCGCTGACAACTCCGATCACTTTTTTTACATTGCTTTCTCTATACAAAGGCTCTAAAAAATTGGTCTGTTCTTCTGTTCTGCTTCCGCAGTTTGCACTGCAGCTGCTGCAGTCATGGCTACAATCACTCATGATCTAATCCTCCATTGCTCCCATAATATTTTTTACATTTTCTGTAATATTTCCATTATAAACTGCGGAACCTGCCACAAAAATATTTGCTCCGCATTCCTTTACATGGGCGACGTTATCTGCAGAGATTCCTCCGTCCACCTGAATATCAATCTTCAATCCACGATCGGTAATCAAAGCTCTGAGATCCCGAATTTTCTGATCCATCGCCGGAATATAAGCCTGTCCTCCATATCCCGGATTTACCGTCATAATTAAGACCATATCCAACTCTTCCAAAACATAGTCTAAAACAGACAGAGGCGTTGCAGGGTTTAATGCAGCCCCAACTTTCAGACCCTTTGCCTTTACCTGCTGAATTGCCCTATGAAGATGTTTCGTTGATTCCGGATGAAGGGTAATCAAATCGGCTCCCGCCTGTGCAAATTCATCAATATACCTTCCCGGTTCCTCAATCATTAAATGTACGTCAAAAAACTTATCGCTCATCTTGCGAAGAGATTTCATGACAGGAAATCCCAAAGAAATATTCGGCACAAACATACCGTCCATGACATCAATATGAACCCATTGTGCTCCTGCATCCGCAGCTTCCTTCACATCGGCTCCCAGTTTCGCAAAATCTGCCGATAAAATCGACGGGGATAAAATATACTCCATAGCTACTCTCCTTTGTTCTTACAATTTTTCTCTAATATCCATTATAACATAGCTTATCAAAAAAGCGAGGAGAATCCTCTTTCCTCTGGATTCTCCTCACTTTTTTCTTTCTAAATGAAACGCCTATCCACGCTCAATAATCTTGGCCATCTGTTTGGCTACATTCCATGTATGATCCCCGACACGTTCAAAGTCTGTCAGCATTTCAGAAAAGATAATACATGCCTCGTCGTTGCATTCTCCCTTTGTAATTCGTTCCAAATGTTTCTCATAAAATTCTTCGGTCTTCTGATCAATAAAGTTCTCAGAATCATGCACCTTCTGAAGCCATCCCTTGGTATCCTCCGGAGCCTTGGAAATTGCCTCAAACATTTTCACACAGATCCGGCGCATTTCCTCCATTTCCTTTTTTGCGGATTCTGAAAACTGAATGTCGTTCTCCTCAATCAGCTTTGTGTAATCACAAATATTTACGGCATGGTCACCGATTCGCTCAATGTTGCTTGTCATATCCAGATAGGAACCGATATTTTTTGATACTTTTACATTGGTTTCGTGTACCATCATCTTGCTGGCAGCTCTTGAAATTTCTTTGTTCAAATAATCAATATATTCTTCTCTCTTCTCGACCTCTGCCAGCGACTTGCTCTTGCCGCTTAAAAATGCCAGGAAACTTTCATCTACATTTTGTCTTGCCATTTCCAGCATTCTCTTTATTTCATTTCTCAGACTCTCCATGTTAATGGCTGTTGTACCGATATTTGCATCTACCGTAGTATCCACGGATTTAATATATTTCAGATGCTTATGCTGCTCTTTTTCTTCTTCTTTCTCCGGAAGAATCATCGTCGCAAATTTCGCCAGATAATTTCCAAACGGAATCAACAGAATCGTTGTGGTAACGTTAAACAATGTATGCATGTTGGCAATCTGTCTGGAAATATTGCTTCCGCTGTAATCTGCCACATAGCTGCTCAGCGGCGTCAAGAGGCAGACAACTGTAAAAATCACCGTTCCGATAATATTAAATGATAAATGGATAATCGTCGTACGCTTTGCGCTTCTTTCCGTTCCAATTGCCGCCAGAATCGCTGTGATACAGGTTCCGATATTCTGTCCGAACAATACAAAAACTGCATCATGGAAACTAATCACTCCGCTTAACGCTAACGCCTGCAAGATTCCCACAGAGGCAGAGGAAGACTGAATAATTGCAGTAAAGATCATACCTGCAAAAATTCCAACCAGAGGATTGGAAAATCTCGTCATCAGATTAATAAACGGCGGGTAATCACGAAGAGGAATCATAGCGTCGCCCATCATATTCATTCCTACAAATAAAATACCCAGTCCCGCGATAATTTCACCAATAAACTGAATTCTCTCATTTTTTGCAAACATTACCAGAGCCACACCTATAAATGCAATTAACGGTGCAATTGCTCCAATATCTAAAGCAATCAACTGACCTGTAATCGTTGTACCGATATTGGCACCCATAATAATCCAGACCGCTTGATTTAATTTCATCATACCGGAATTCACAAATCCCACAACCATTACCGTGGTAGCAGACGAAGACTGAATGACTGCTGTAATAATTGCTCCTACTGCCACACCTAAAAAGCGATTGGACGTCAGTTTTTCCAGAATACTTTTCATCTTATTTCCGGCTACAGACTCCAAACCGGCACTCATCATCTGCATTCCATAGAGGAATAACGCAAGACCTCCCAACAGACCTAAAATGTTTGTACTGCTCACTCTTTCTTTCTCCTTTTGTACTTTACATGTTTTTCACTTATATTTTACAACTCTTTTATTTTAACTTATTTCTTGCCGCAGCAATGTTAAATTTATGTAAAATCTTTGCCTCTTCCATAAACCGTAAAATGAGTTTTTATATTTTTTAGTAAATAAATTGACAAATACTGTTTTTTTCAAAAATACTGCCGTACGTTGTGAACCTCACATCCATACGGCAGTATCAAAGTCTTGTTATTCCAAATTCAGTTTTTTTGTTAAAATAAATTCTGTTATAATATGATAGATTACAACTTCCACAATGGTGATCGTCAACGTTGCCCATTCATTCATATGATTCATAATCGGAATTTCCAGAATACTAAATACAATTGCCAAGGCTACATATGCTGCAAATGCAAAAATCATTCGATTTTTATTGCTGAGCTGACCAATCGCCATAGCAGCATATATGTGATAAATGGAATTTAAGAGTGCAAAGACCCCAAATACAACTCCGTAAACGGACCATTTCACAACGAAAGAATTAATCTCAATATGTTTGACTGCCGTCTGGACTGCATGCAGATCCAGTCCCTGCATTGCGATAATCAACGACACCAAAATTGTTAAAATTACAATCGTTCCCAGACTTATGAGAAAAGAACTGATCAGTTTTGATAGAATCAAACTTCTTGTCGTCACCGGAAGAGTAAACATCAGGTACCCCTCCTCCTTTAAAATTCCTTTCCAAAACCTTTGAACGATCACGATGATATTCATGGCGAAAACCGCCATCACCAACATTACAAAAATCAGTACAACAATCACAAATCCCGTCTCTCCTCCGAGAAAATGAATCGAAATAATATCCCGAAGCCTCATCTGCATGCCCCAGAGAACTCCTACCGCAAATAATGCAATCCAAAAGGGTACCATGATTTTCCCCATTGCCTTTAAATCATATTTCAGTAATTTCCTTAACATGCCTGCTCCCCTCCTTTATAAGCATCTGCGTGAAACATTTCACGGAATAATGCATCAATGGATTTTCCGCTTTCTTCTCTCAAATCATCCGCCGCAACATGTTTTAAAATCGTTCCCTCTTTTATAAAAATAACTTCATCCATAATTTTTTCAATATCTGCAATTAAATGTGTAGAAATTAAGACAGTTCCCTCTTCGTTGTAGTTATTCAATATGGTATCTAAAATAAAATCTCGTGCCGCCGGATCTACCCCCGCAATCGGTTCATCCAATAAGTAAAGCTGTGCTTTACGGTTCATTACCAAAATCAACTGTACTTTTTCCTTATTTCCCTTAGACAGCTTTTTCATTTTATCTTTTGGAGAAATTCCCAGCATCATACACATTTCTTCGGCTCTTTTTCGATCAAAATCTCCATAAAAGTCTTCAAAGAAGTCCAGCAAGTCGGATACTTTCATCCAGTCTGCAAAATACATTTTGTCCGGAAGATAGCTGATAACCCTTTTGCTGTCAATTCCCGGCTGCTTCCCCTGAATCAAAATTTCACCCTCATTGGGCTGCAGTAACCCATTGAGCAATTTCAATAATGTCGTTTTGCCTGAACCATTTGGTCCAAGAAGTCCGATAATTTTTCCCTTTCCAATCTGCAAATTAATGTCTCTCAGCGCCTCCTTTTTTCCATAAGATTTTTGTAAATGACTGCATGTAATTAAATCTTTCATAACTATTTTCCCTCCTCAATCAGCCTTACTGCATCTTGTCTGGTGTATCCCAATTCCTCTAAACTATTTAAATATTGTTTTACAATTTTTTTTGCCATCCACAGCCGGTATTCTTCTATTTTGTGTCGATCTTCCGTTACACAGCGCCCGCTGGTACGGTTTGTGGCACTGAATTCCTCCTGATCCAGAGCCTGCAGCGCTCTTTGCATTGTATTGGGATTTACCCCTGCCTCACTTGCCAGCTCCCGAACACTTGGAAGTTTTTCTCCGCTTTGATACACACCGGCAACAATTCTTAGAATCATCTGATCCTTTAGCTGAATCCAAATTGGACGACCATCATCAATTTTCCACCCCATAGCTCTCCTTTCCATTTCTATATTTGTATTATTGTATTACTTCCTTAGTACAATAATATCATAGTACATTTTTTCCCCTTTGTCAAGAAAAAAACGTTTTTCATCTTTTTTTAAAAGGAAAACTTTCCTAATATCAAAAAAAATCCCACATGAGTGCAAGCACTCTGCGGGATTTTTTTATCTGAATTTGCACGGCTCATTGCCAACGTGACTATTTGTCGGACATTTCTTTCAAGTGTGCATATTTTGCTTCTGCATTTGCTTTTGCCTGTGCAAACAGTTCTTTTGCTCTTTCCGGATTCTGACGAGACAGAGCATTGTAACGAACTTCACCCATGATGAAGTCTTCAAATTCTGTTGTAGGCGCTTTAGAATCTAAGTGGAATGGATTCTTTCCTTCTTCTGCTAATGCAGGATTGAATCTAAACAGATTCCAGTATCCAGAAGTTACTGCTTTCTTCTCTTCTGTCTGTGCAATCTTCATTCCGCCCTTGATACCGTGGTTGATACATGGAGCGTATCCGATAATCAATGATGGTCCCGGATATGCTTCCGCTTCTGCTATTGCTTTGACTGTCTGATTGTAATCAGCACCCATTGCGATCTGTGCCACATATACATAACCATAGCTCATTGCAATCGCTGCAAGATCTTTCTTCTTTGTTCCTTTACCAGCTGCCTGGAACTGTGCAATGGCACCAACGTTTGTAGCTTTGGAAGCCTGACCACCTGTGTTAGAGTAAACTTCTGTATCGAATACGAATACATTTACGTCTTCTCCGGATGCCAGTACATGGTCAACACCGCCAAATCCGATGTCGTATGCCCATCCGTCACCACCGAAGATCCACTGAGATTTCTTAGATAAGTAATCTTTCTTCGCAAGGATCTCTTTTGCTGCATCACATCCGCAAGCTTCTAATGCTGCAACTAATTTTTCTGTTGCTGCTCCGTTCTTGCTTCCGTCTGTATATGTGTCTAAGTATTCTGCTGCTGCTGCTTTCACATCTGCATTGTCTGTAGATTCAGCTAATGCTACAACTTTTTCTTTTGTCTGTTCTCTTAAAGTATTCTGTCCTGTGAACATACCTAAACCAAACTCAGCATTATCTTCAAACAATGAGTTTGCCCATGCAGGTCCCTGTCCTTTTACGTTTGTTGTGTATGGTGTTGCAGGTGCAGATCCACCCCAGATAGAAGAACATCCAGTTGCGTTTGCAATGTACATTCTGTCACCAAATAACTGAGTGATCAGTTTTGCATAAGGTGTTTCACCACAACCAGCACAAGCTCCTGAGTACTCAAGTAATGGCTGTCTGAACTGACTTCCTTTTACAGAATCTACCTTGAATTTCTCTAAGACAGCTTCTTTTGCAGGTAATTTCTGACCATAGTTAAATACTTCCTGCTGATCTCTCTGCGTATCTAAACCAGCCATTGTAAGAGCTTTTTCACCCTTCTTGCCTGGGCAGACATTGACACAAGATCCACATCCCAAACAGTCAAGAACGGTAACTGTCATAGCGAATTTGTATCCTGGCATTCCAGTCATATCCACAGTTTTTGTACCTGCCGGAGCTGCCGCCGCCTCTTCTTCTGTCATTACAACCGGACGGATTGTAGCATGTGGACATACATAAGAACAGAAGTTACACTGGATACAGTTATCTGGATTCCAAGAAGGAACGTCCACTGCTACTCCACGTTTTTCATAAGCAGATGCGCCATGAGGCATATGTCCGTCAACATATGGAAGTAAATCGCTGACTTTCAGTGCATTACCTTCCTGTCCATTGACATAATTCTGTACATTGTTGATATAGTCAACTAATTCTTTTCTTCCTTCTTTTGCTTCTACGAATAAGCTTTCTGCTTCAGCACCTGCCCACTCTGCCGGAACAGGAACTTCAACGATTGCTTTTGCACCGGCATCAATGGCATCATGGTTCATCTTAACGATGTGATCACCTTTCTTGCTGTAAGAAGCTGTCGCTGCATCTTTCATATATTTGATTGCATCTTCTTCAGGAATGATTCCTGATAATTTGAAGAATGCAGACTGAAGTACCGTATTGATACGTCCGCCAAGTCCGATTTCTTTACCAATCTTGATACCGTCAATAATATAGAATTTAATATTATGTTCTGCAAGGTAAGCTTTTACCTGTCCTGGTAAATGATCGCCAACCTCTTCCGGAGACCAGCTGCAGTTTAACAGGAACGTTCCGCCGTCTTTTAAGTCCTGAACCATATTGTATTTTGTCAAATATGGTGCACAGTGACATGCAACAAAGTCAGCCTTGTTGATTAAGTATGTAGATTTGATTGGGTCATCTCCGAAACGTAAGTGGGACATTGTAACACCACCGGATTTCTTAGAATCATAATCAAAGTATGCCTGAGCATATTTATCTGTATGGTCACCAATGATCTTGATAGAGTTCTTGTTTGCACCAACGGTACCGTCTGCTCCAAGACCCCAGAATTTACATGCTACGATGCTGTCCGGAGCTGTAACAGGTGCTTCTCCTCTTTCCAGAGACAGATTTGTCACATCATCCACAATGGATAATGTAAATTCATTTTTATCTACATTTTCAAATGTTGCAATGATATCTGCAGGAGTTGTATCTTTAGAACCTAATCCGTAGCGTCCGCCGTTGATTGTGCAGCTTTCAAATTTTGTTCCTCTTAAAGCATTCACTACATCCAAGTATAATGGCTCTCTTGCTCCAGGTTCTTTTGATCTGTCTAAAACATTGATAACTTTTGCTGTGTCAGGAATTGCTTCCACTAATTTCTCAGCAACAAATGGTCTGTAAAGACGAACTTTTACAACACCGACTTTTTTGCCCTGTTTCATTAAGTAATCAATGGTCTCGTCAATTGTTTCGCAAACAGATCCCATAGCGACGATAACGCTCTCAGCGTCTTCAGCACCATAGTAGTTGAATAATTTATAGTCTGTTCCGATCTTAGCATTTACCTGATTCATGTAATCTTCAACGATTGCAGGGAATGCATTGTAAGTTGAGTTACTAGCTTCTCTAGCCTGGAAGAAGATATCTGGATTCTGAGCTGTACCGCGAAGAACCGGATGTTCTGGATTTAATGCTTCCGCTCTGAATTTTTCAATTGCATCATAATCAACCATATCCGCAAGATCTTCATTATCCCACATTTCGATCTTCTGAATTTCATGAGAAGTTCTGAATCCATCAAAGAAATGTAATACAGGAACTCTTCCTTTAATTGTTGATAAATGAGCAACAGCTCCAAGGTCCATTACTTCCTGAACGCTTGAACTGCACAGCATAGCAAAACCAGTCTGACGACATGCATATACGTCTGAGTGGTCTCCAAAAATATTTAATGCATGAGATGCAAGTGCACGAGCAGATACATCAAATACGCACGGCATCTGTTCACCGGCAATCTTATACATATTCGGGATCATAAGCAGCAGACCCTGAGATGCTGTGTAAGTTGTTGTCAATGCACCGGCTGCCAAAGAACCGTGAACTGTTCCGGCTGCTCCTGCTTCAGACTGCATTTCAACTAATTTTACAGGATGTCCGAAAATATTTTTCTTTCCCTGTGTTGCCCACTGGTCAGTTGCTTCTGCCATTGGTGAGGATGGTGTAATCGGATAAATTGCAGCTGTCTCTGTAAATGCATAGGATACGTGTGCAGCGGCTGTGTTACCATCCATGGTTTTCATTTTTCTTGCCATGTTTCTCTTCCTCCTAAAAAATCTTGCATGACTCACATCATACATTGGTTAATCTTCTCCTGCCCTCTCAGGCATGAGAATATCACAACAACTTTTGCAAGTTGCTTAAAACATAAACAAAGCTGTATACTTACTGTATACAGCTTTATTCTACAATACTTGCACAAATTTTTAAAGGTATTTTCAAGATTTTTCGGTATTTTTTTTTGTACGTTATAAAAATAACAATCCCGCTGGAATCCCTTAAAATAGTCTGTTTTATTACTTCTTCTCTGCCGCGCTCTGATGTTCTTTAAAAGTCTTAGTAAAAACATGGGTTCCTTTTTTTGTGTTATCGGTCCGATAATAGAAGTACTCATGCTTTGACGGATTCATCGCTGCCTTAATTGCGGTGACGGACGGGCTGCAGATCGGACCGATCGGCAGCCCCTGATTTACATAGGTATTGTATGCTGATTGGACTTTCAAATCCTTATAATATACTTTTTTCGCATTATATAATCCGTCTGTCGTTGTATAGAGTACCGTCGGATCAATCTGCAGCTTCATTTTTTTTGCCAGACGATTTTCAATGACTCCTGCAATCACCGGACGTTCTTTTTCTACCTTAGCTTCCCGTTCAATCATAGATGCCATCGTAATCAGTTCCTGCATTGAACGTCTGCTCTTATTGTTCTTTTTTGCTTCTGTATATTTCTTTTCAAAATTATCCAGCATTTTCTGAATGAGCTCTTCCGGTTTTGCATTTTTGTAAATATTATAGGTATCCGGATATAAGTAACCTTCCAGTTGATATTTCATTCCTTTTTTCATGGGAAGTTTTTTCACCCAATCATTATGGTACTGATCTGTCTTCTTAACCGCCGCAAGAAATTCTTCTGCCTGAAAAATCTTCTGATCTTCCAAACGTTTTGCCATCATATTAATAGAATATCCTTCCGGAAACATCACCGTTACGGTCTTTTTTGCTTCTGCCAGTTTTCTGGCTTTCTCTGCCTGTTCCTGACGATATGCCGCATACTTTCTTCCGAAATATATGCCTCCGCCGATCACCGCAATCAATAACAGAAAAATTCCAATGATCACCGGTTTTCTGGATTTCCGATTTCTCCGGCGTCGTCTTTGCCTCCTGCGTCTGGAACGATTATCGTAATCTAAATATAAATCCATGATTTCCTCCAAAATTTCCTCATTTGATTTAACAGGTTTCAGAATCCTGCGCTTTCTGTGCGGACACAGCAGCGCCAACCCTTTCGCTTCCTGATATCCTGTTATTATACTCGGATTTTTCAGAAAGTACATCCCTTTTATTAAATTTTGTTCATAATCTTAACGCTTTTGTAACTTTTATAACAGATGTTATTCTGTACTTTTCTAATATTTTCTATTATAATCAAAATGAATTTTATTTTGGAAAGGAATGAATGATTATGGCAAATCCAATGATCACAATCACCATGGAAAATGGTGATGTAATGAAAGCAGAACTATATCCGGAAATTGCTCCGATCACTGTTGAAAACTTTGTAAATCTCGTAAAAGATGGATTTTACAATGGACTCACCTTCCATCGGGTTATTGAAGGGTTTATGATTCAGGGCGGATGCCCGTTAGGCAATGGTACCGGAGGTCCCGGACATACCATCAAGGGAGAATTCAGCGGAAACGGGGTTCCAAATCACCTCAAACATACTCCGGGAGTTCTCTCTATGGCTCGTTCTATGATGCCGGACTCCGCCGGATCTCAATTTTTTATTATGCATAAAACTTCCCCGCATCTTGACGGTCAATATGCAGCTTTTGGAAAAATTATTGAGGGAATGGACGTTGTGAATAAAATTGCGGAAACTGCAACCGATTATTCTGACAAACCATTGGAACCTCAGGTAATGAAAACTGTGACTGTGGAAGAATAAGATTCAAAAGAGAAATGAGGGCAAATCATGAGTGGTAAATTGATTTTTGTTGATGTTGATGAGACGCTGTACAGTAAAAACACAAGATCTGTTCCGGAATCTGCGGTCCATGCACTGCACCAGGCACAGCGAAACGGTCATAAAATTTTTATTAATACCGGTCGTCCTTTTGCATATTTTGAAAAAGAAATTCTTGACATCGGATTTGACGGACTTCTGTGCTGCAATGGAATCCATTTGGTGATCGGCGGCGAAACCGTCTATCACAAAACGATTCCGACGGATACCATGCATGCAATTATGAATTCCTGTAAAAAATATGGAATTTTTGGAACTATGGAAGGTGCCAAAGGCTCCTATTTCCGCAATCACGACGTTGACTTTCACCCACATTACGGGTTTATGATTCAGGCATTTGATCTGGCGCCTTACATGCCGCATGAATTTTCCTGGGACCATGCGGATGAATGTGACAAATTTATTGTATTCGGAGGAGAAGGAAGTGACATGCGCGGCTTTCTGAATGATCTTGACGCCATGGATGATATTATGGACTATGTAAGAATCGACGATACCCAGTATGAACTTTTGCTGAAACACCATGACAAAGGCACTGCCCTCATGTTTACTGCCGACTACTTTGGAACAACTGCCGAAGACTGCTATGCCTTTGGCGACAGTAACAATGATACGTCCATGTTTCAAAAGGCCGGCTGCAGCATTGCCATGGGCAATGCCTGTGAAGAACTAAAAAAACATGCCGATTATATTACGGCAGATATTGATGAAGACGGTCTTTCTCTGGGTCTGAAACATTATGGTCTTATTTGAGCGCACTTGCAAATAAACACCCCGAAACGGATATCCATCCGTTCCGGGGTGTTTTATTATGTTTACGCCCTATTATTTTCCGGCAATTACTGGATTCCCTGTTTCCAATGTTCCCCCAATCCTTTTTTTCATTCTTATACGATAGAATAAAATGGTTGCCAGGGTAGATACAATTAAGATTCCTGCAAAGACAGCCACGTCTCTTCCGATCTGGCCATCCATAGAGAGCGTATGGCGAAATGCCTCTACGGTATAGCTAAACGGCATATATTTGTGAAGGACCGTGTAAAAATGAGGCGCCATATCAAGCGGATAGGTTCCTCCGGCAGCTCCTAACTGCACAACCATAAATACCAACATCACAAAACTGCCAATTCGATTTAACAGCATCTCTCCAAAGCAGATTAACGCCATAAATGCCATCGATGCAAGTACTGCCATTCCAAAGGTTTTCCCTACATAGTTTGGCTCCAATCCATTGATTTTTATCAGAACTCCAACCATGATCAATGCCTGCAGGACAGATACCACAGCCATAACCGTAACCTTGCTGAGCCACCACTGCAAACCGCTGTGTACTTCTTCGTTTTTCTCCATCAAAGGATACATTAGCGTAAACGCCATACATGCCACAAATAATCCTACAGACATCATATACGGCGCCATCGCATGACCATTATTTTGAACATGTGAATATTCTACATTCACGGCTTTTACAGGCGCGGCAAACATTTTGTTTGTCTGATCGGTTGTCTTTACGCTATTTACCTGATCTGCACCGTCCTGCAGAGAATCTTTCAACGTCTTACTTCCGTCCTGCAGCGCAGTAATTCCATCGCCTAACGTCGCAGAGCCTGCTGCTAATTGACCGGAGCCGTCTGCGATCTGACCGGCTCCATCTGCAAGCTGTCCCGCCCCTGCGTTTAGAGTGCTGTTATTCGCCGTCAGTGTCTGGGTTCCATTTTTCAGCGACTGGGTTCCTGCATATAACTGACCGGAACCTGTTTCTAGTTTTTTACTTCCTGCGTATAACTGATTCGTTCCTGCCTGGAATTGCGGAAGCTTACTTCCAACCTGATCTATGCCGCTGTTTAGTTGTGCAGCTCCACTGTTCAGCGACTTTGAATTTCCGCTGATCTGCGTAAGTCCGCTGTCCAGTTTATCTACTCCGGCAGTATAATTCCTAATTCCAATGCTGAGTCCATTCTCTGTACTGTTAATTCCGGATTCTAAAGATTCCATTCCCGTCTGTACCTTTGCGGCTCCACCCTTTAAAATTTCCAGAGCCTGTATCATTCCCATCGTATCCTGTGTGGTGCCCTTTTGATCCAAACCTTCTTTTACCGCCTGAAGTCCTCCGTACATCTGATTAACCGCAGTTTTTCCTTTTGGAAGCACTGCATTGGAAGCAGCCGCAAGCTTCTGAACCTGCGCTTTCACTTCTTTTAATGTATCCTCGGCAGAAGCCGCAGAACGAACCTTTGTCGTCGTCGTAGTGCGGGATGCTTCCTTCGCATTTTGGTAAGTTTCATCTACATCACCTTCCACGGCAGATGCCGCGCTTTCAACCTCACCAATTTCAGATAAAAGCTTCTGTTTTTCTTCCTCAGAAAGTTTGTCAAACACAGAAGAATTCTTTAAATTTTTGATCTTCTGCTGCATCACACTGACATGCGTTTTTGCTTCCGCCGCGCTGTCCTTTGCACGTTTTCCGGCTTCATTTTCTGTGGTGGTTGTCGTTGTCGTCTTCTCAGAAGCAGAGGCAGTACCCTGCAGCGTTTGATTCAGAGACCGAATTTCTTGATTAAGTCCTTCCATTCCCTGAGTTAGTTGTTCTATTTCACTATTCTGTGGCATCGAATTGCCCAGTTGAGTGGACGTTTGATTCGCAGCCTTTAAAACTCCATCAATTCCTGCTGTTAATGACTGACTTCCTGTTTTTAACTCCTTACTTCCATCAGAAAGTGTTTTGACCCCCTGATTTAAAGCTGCATTATTCGCCTTTAAAGCTGCACTTCCGGATTTTGCCTGATCCACTCCGGCTGTATAGGCTGCAATTCCTATTTTCAAGGAAGAAGCTCCTGTCTGCAGCTGTTTTGCACCGTTTTGTAATGCACCCGTTCCGTCCTTTAATGACTTCACTCCACTTTTTAAAGACTTCGTTCCGGATGCTAACGTCTTCGCTCCCGACTTTAAATCAGATGCACCGTCATCCAACTGCGCGGCCCCGTCAGTATAGCTTTTCAATCCTACAGATAAGGTCTTTGCTCCGTTTTGGAATGTCAGGCTGCTGGATGCCAATTTTTTAAGGTTTTTCTCAATGGTATTGTTTCCATCTTTTAATTTAACAGCTCCGTCTTCTATTTTTCCTGCTCCGTCTGCAGCCTCTGAAAATCCGCTCCCGGCTTCCTTCACCTGATCAAAAACAGTTTCCGCATAAGTTTTTGTAACCTCCTCAGAAACCGTTTTTTCAATTTTTGCCATGGCACTGTCATCCATCTTTGACGCTACATAATTGGTTCCCGGATTGGTCTTATAGATCAGCTTCATCTTCTTTGGTTTCTCATCCATCAATGTAGTAGCATTTTTGGAGAAATTTTCAGGAATAGAAATGATCATATAATATTTTCCGCTTTTTAATCCTGATTCCGCTTTTTTTTCACTGACAAAATGAAAGTCCAAAGCCTTGGACTTCTTTAAATTTTTTACCAGCTCATCTCCAACTTCTAATGTTTTCCCTTCATAAGATACCTTTTGATCCCGGTTGATCACAGCCACCGGCAGCTCATCTGCATCCCCATAAGGATCCCACATAGATCCCAGAAACACAGATGTGTAAATTGCCGGAATTATCATAATTGCAATCAAAATCAAGATCATCCAGGGATTTTTTAAAATTTTCTTCCATTCTTGTTTCATACCATCAAGCTCCTTTCCCTTAATTTAATATAGAAGATCTTTCTTCCGCTGTTTTTACACACTCCGCAGAAGTCCCCCTGCCTCATATCACAATTTCTATTTAAAGACATCTGTTATCTATAAATCATTGGTTATTATATGCACTTTCAGTGCAAATGTCAACCTTAAATTGAACATTGGTCATTTTAATTCAAGACTAGACGAACTGCTTTTCCTAGAGTATGATAAAGATACTATATGAAAGGAGTGGAACTTCTTATGAAAAGTAAAAAAAGCTTAGAGCAGGGAATTTGTATTCTTTTAATCATTGCGCATGCCCCCTCCGACCAGTGTATTACCAGTGAATATTTAAGCCGGCGTCTTGGAGTCTCTGATTCCTACCTGAAAAAAATTACCAGACTTTTAGTTCTTGCCGGCCTCATTGAATCCAATTCCGGCAAAAGAGGCGGATTTACCATGCATCGAAGACCTGAGAAAATTTCTCTTTATGATATTTTTCATGCCATCGAGGGAGCCGGGCCCTTTGTAAATGCCACGGGATTGGTTGAAAAAGTATTCTATCATAATCAGACATTCGCTCAGGAAAAAGAAAAAGAAGTCCTGCAAATCTTTTATGATGCAGAACTTCTCTATAAAGAACATTTAAAATCATTTACTTTGGATCAATTTTTAGAAGATATCAGCAATTATCCAATTTAACTGATTGACATTCCCATATGCTCCATCAACTTCTGAATTTTTTCGGAATCCGCAATCTCATAATGATCTTCTAATTCCCCTTCATAAACTGCATAAGACACCTTATCTCCAACGGTTGCAGCATCTCTTCCCCATCCTTTGCAGGAGCTGTGAATTTGCTTGATCCCGGTCTCCTCCATAATCCTTTTCGCATTGGTTTCATTGATTCCGCAGCCAGCAAGAATTTCAATCTTATTTCCATAGCTTTTCTGTAATTCTCTCAAAAGCGGTATTCCCTGTTCTGCCGTCTCCTCTTGTCCGCTGGTTAAGACTCGGTCTACGCCCAGATCAATCAGCTGCTCCATTGCTTCTGCTGAATCCCGGACACAGTCAAAGGCTCTGTGAAAGACTGCCTTTCTTCCTTCTGCATGAATGCATTCAACAAATTCTCTGGTTCTGTTTTGATCTATGGTCCGATCCTCTTTTAAAAACCCAAACACAATGGCATCTGTTCCATAGGCCAACAAAAGTTTCATATCTTCCACCATCTGTTCAAACTGATAATTGGTATAACAAAATCCTGCTGCCCGGACACGCACCATAGATGCCACCTCTAAATCCGTATATTGTTTGGTCATAATCAGGCTCCCTAAAGACGGGGTCAATCCCCCCAGGCTTAACGCACTGTTTAACTCAATGCGTTTTACTCCGCACTCATAGGCAGCCATGGCATCTTCAAAACTTCCGCAGCATATTTCTAACATATTTCTATTCTCCTATCATTTTTGTATTCTATTTATTGTAACAAGTTCCCTGGAAAAAGGCAAAGCTGCGTACAGATGATAAAATAATCTGTACACAGCTTCTCTATCAACAAAATTTCATCCCTTTTGACTGCCAGGTATATTTAAAAATTAAATCCTCTTAAAGTTGCGAAGTAATCTTCCGGTGTCTCCGCGCGACGAATCATCTCTGTTGTTCCATCTTCTTTTAATAAAATTTCCGCTGATTTCAGCTTTCCGTTATAGTTATATCCCATAGCAAAACCATGAGCGCCTGTGTCATGAATGACCAGAAGATCCCCCCGATCAATCTTTGGCAGCCTGCGGTCAATGGCAAACTTATCATTATTTTCACAGAGAGAACCTGTAATATCATAAACCTGATCTGCCGGCTGATCTTCCTTTCCCATGACCGTAATATGATGATATGCTCCGTACATTGCCGGACGCATCAGATTGACCGCGCAAGCATCCACACCAATATATTCTTTATGCGTATGTTTTTCATGAATTGCCTTTGTTACAAGGTGACCGTTTGGAGCCAGCATATAACGTCCAAGCTCTGTAAAGATCTTCACATCTCCCATTCCTGCCGGAACTAAGACTTCATCAAATGCCTTGTGTACTCCCTCGCCAATTGCGGCAATATCATTTCCTTCCTGATCCGGAAGATAAGGGACTCCAACTCCCCCGGATAAATTAATAAATCCAATATGCACGTCCACTTTTTCTTTCAACTGCACCGCCAGCTCAAACAGCTGTCTAGCCAATGTCGGATAATATTCATTGGTTACCGTATTACTTGCCAGGAAAGAATGGATTCCGAATTCTTTCACTCCAAGCTCTTTCAGCCGAGCAAAAGCTTCAAACATCTGCTCTGTTGTCATTCCATATTTTGCATCTCCCGGGTTATCCATAATATCTGTACCGAGAGCAAATACCCCGCCCGGATTATAGCGGCAGGAAATGGTTTCCGGTATTCCTGCCGTTTCCTTTAGGAATTCAATATGTGTAATATCATCTAAATTAATCGTTGCGCCAAGCTGTTTTGCCAGAATAAACTCTTCTGCCGGTGTGTCATTGGAGGAAAACATAATCTCGTCACCCGAAAAACCACATTTGTCAGACATCATCAGTTCTGTCAGAGACGAACAGTCTGTTCCACAGCCTTCTTCTCTTAAAATTCTTAAAATCGTCGGGTTTGGAGTTGCTTTGACCGCAAAATATTCTTTAAATCCTTTATTCCATGAAAATGCCTTGTATAATCCTCTTGCAGTTTCCCGGATCCCCTTCTCATCATATATATGAAACGGAGTCGGGTATTTTTTTGTAATCTCATCTAACTGTTCTTTCGTTACAAATGGTTTCTTTGCCATGTTCATTCTTTCCTTTCATTTTTAATAATTGTATTTCATTGGCTAAAGCATCTTTAAACACTTCCACCAGATTCTGATTACTGGAATATAGACAAGTTGCCTCATATTGATTGGCAATCTCTCCGGTTAAAACATCGCTGGAATCGGTAATCAAACGAATCTGCCCTTTTCGGCATTCCGTTAAATAGACTGTCGCTCCGGACAGCTCGAAAGGTTCGTTGGTAATAATCACAACTTTTTTCCCTTCCCAGGTCATTTTCTCAAGATATTTCCGAAACATTTCCAGCCTTTCATTATAGATCGACACATAAGCCCTCTCTTTTGCATGAGATAACATATCAATAATTTTATCACAGATATGCTCTTCTCCTCTGATTGTCAGATACCCGCCATTATTTTTTCTCTTGGCTGGCAGCTCTGCAAGCAATGCCTTTTTTTGATTTTTCATATGCCGAATCTTATTGCTGCAAAACTCTTCTACCGGAACCGGTATATATTTTACAGTATCTTCTTCCTGCATGCAGGCAGCGCCTTTCTCTGCGAGACCTGCCAATGCGCTGTAGGCATTGGAGCGCGAAATACCGCTTAACTTTGCTGCCTCATAGCCATTCAATGCGCCCTCCAACACAAGAAGAACATAGAGATTTGCCTCATGACGGGTCAGTCCAAACTCCATCAGACGTTCCACATTATCCATAACATCACCTCGTGTTCCTATCTAGGAATACTATAGTTGAGATAAAAAAGAATGTCAAGACATTCTTGACATTCTAAGAAATTTTATCACTTCAATTCTATTCCGCTTTTCCGTCAGATCCGAATAATTTAATCTTTGTAATAACCATATCCTTGATTGCTTCTGTTCCAGGCGCTAATAATTTACGAGGATCAAATCCTTTTCCTTCCTGATCTTTTCCTGCTTCAATATAGTCACGTGTCGCCTCAGCAAATGCAATCTGGCATTCTGTATTTACATTGATTTTAGCTACTCCCAGAGAAATTGCCTTTTTAATCATATCATCCGGAATTCCTGTACCGCCATGTAATACCAACGGCATATCTCCTGTTAATTTCTGAATTGCATCTAAAGTTTCAAAGCTTAAGCCTTCCCAGTTTTCCGGATATTTTCCATGAATGTTTCCGATTCCGGCTGCAAGCATTGTAACACCAAGATCTGCAACAGCTTTACATTCCTCTGGATCTGCGCATTCACCTTTTCCAATGACTCCGTCTTCCTCTCCGCCAATGGATCCGACTTCCGCCTCGATGGACATTCCTTTTCCTCTTGTTACTTTCACAAGCTCTTTTGTTTTTTCAACATTTTCTTCAATTGGATAATGAGATCCGTCAAACATTACAGAAGAAAATCCTGCTTCGATACATTTATAACATCCTTCATAAGATCCATGATCTAAATGAAGCGCTACAGGTACGGAAATGTTCAGCTCTTCTAACATTCCATTTACCATACCTACAACAGTTTTATATCCTGTCATATATTTTCCGGCGCCTTCGGAAACACCAAGAATCACCGGAGATCTTGTCTCTTCTGCTGCTAACAAAATAGCTTTTGTCCATTCCAGGTTATTGATGTTAAACTGTCCAACTGCATAATGTCCGGCTTTCGCCTTATTTAACATTTCTTTTGCTGATACTAACATAGTTTGTCCTCCATATAATTCGTTAACTTTTTCACATCATTCTTATTATACTCTATTTAAAGGTTGGTTGCAAGATCCGGCGCAAGTGTTTTCAGAAGGTATTTTTCCGCTTCCTCGCACCAGACATTGTTGTTTGTCTGGCAAATTTTTGCAAGCTGCGCGAACATCGGCTGCTCCTCTCCCAATGCTTCAAAATCTGTAATTGCAGTCAATGGCATCTTGATATGGGGATAAATAAGCTTCTTTCCTCCAGAAAGCGTTGGAAGGTTCAAAATCGTATCCGGTGCTGCGTCAATCCCCCCAATGTGAGTAATCATGTAGGAAGGATTGATTTTGCCTGCCGCCGATAATTCTAAGGATTCCACCATATCCGCCGGCGCTCCTCCTGAAGTTCCGCAAATATGAGTTCCCTCATAATGAACATTATAGAAATTATAATTTGCCTTGAAATCATTCTCTGTGGGACCCGCAAAGAAATTCAGGCATCCATCATTTCCCAGAAGGTCATCTCCCATCTCGATCAATGCTCTGACCGGTGCAAATACAAAAACCTCATCATAGCCCTTTCCGCCATTTAACTCTTTCATTTCTTCCACTGGATTTTCCTTGTCTGCAGTGTTGATATAATGAAGCTCCACGCCGTATTTTGCCGCATCCTCCAGTGGAATTAAAGCTTTTGCGCGCTGTAATCTTTCTTCGTCGATATCTGTCACAACGATTCTCTTTGAATGATATGGCCCATGCACAGCATAATCAATTGCTCCGATTCCCATCGGTCCCGCGCATCCAAGCAGCGCTACGCTTCCGCCATCTTTCAGCCCCATCTTATGCTCATAAACATAAGGGGTTGTATGATACGTTGCATGAAAAGCTCCAATAATACAAGACATAGGTTCTGCCAGCGAAGCATTGGCAAAATAGTCGCCCTCATACGGAAGTACACAGCCCAAATCAATGGATACTTTGGGTATAATACAGTATGTTGCATTGCCGCCATAGTATTCATAGCTGTATCCGGCAGAATACCCGCTCGGCAGTCCCATTGCCGGCTGTAAAACGAATTTTTCTCCTTCACTGAATTGATCCTTTAATTTTTCTCCCACTCGAACAATATATCCGCCAAATTCATGTCCTGTAATTGTTGGATGCTCCGGACTGATATCATCCGGCACACGTTTGTGGTCTGCCCCGCGGATGGCTGCTTTATAAGTTGACAAACAAACACTATTCGATACGATCTTTACCAAAAGTTCTTCTTCCCCGAGCTCCGGTAATTCTATTTCTTTTACATATACCTGATTTTTCCCTGCTAAGACTGCCGCTGTTGACTTCATAACATTTCCTCCTGAATCATTGAATAATCATTATCCTCCTCTACCTGCATTATGCTGTCTCCATTCATAGATGTATCTAAAACCCTCTTTACATTGATGCGGTCACTTTGAACATACCAGTTTTGTGCTTCTTCTGGCGTAAAACCTCCTTTTATTTTCCGACCGATCAAACGCTCTTTGAGCATTTCCTCGTTGGAGCGAATTAAAATTGTATAATCAGCAAATTTTACCATTGATTTCCATGGCTCTTCCTTTAACAGCAGCCAATTTCCTTCAATCAAAATAATATCTTTTGAAACCTCTACGGCGTCTTCCACAACATCGTGAATTGTTCGATCATAGATCGGCCATAGGACCGTCTCCCGTCCAAGCGCTGCAAGCTTTTTTTGAAGTTTTTTCGTATCATACGTTTCCGGACACCCCTTTACCTTTTTCATCGGAACTTCTTTTCCAAAAACGATCGCACTGTGAGCGCGGATGTAAGCATCATGATAATGAAATCCATCCAGACCAATGGATTGTATCTCTGTCAATTCCTCCCGGTCTCTGGATAAATGCTCTAAAAATTGACATAACGTTGTTTTTCCAACCGCAGGCGGAGCTGCCATAAATACCACCAAACGTCTTTTCTCGGCTTTTTGCATTGCAGTCAGCTTCCGAAGCAAGGGCAGGAATATCTGTTTTATCGTATCCTCATTATATACTGCCTCCATCTCTAATCCATTGACCTTAAATAAATATTTTCTCCAATGTTTCATTGGACCTCCTTTTTCCGTTTTTGTTGCTTTTTTGTTTATGTGTTAGATTTTATGTTTTTATTTTTGTTTTGTCAAGTAATATTTTTGATTTTGTTGTTTTATTTGACTTTTTAAGTTTTTTCCATTAAACTAAATTCCAAACTGTTCAACCGGAGTCTGTCCGCTTTCTTCATCTTTGAATTCACGGCTGCTCCATAGAATATCAAATATTTTACAAAAATTGCGGAGGGAAAAATATGTCCAAACTTCTGGCAAAAGAACGTCAAAAAGAGATTATTGAATATATTCATGTTTCTGGCAGCGCTAAAATTACGGAACTTGCCGAACATTTCCATGTTACAAAAGAAACCATCCGAAGAGATCTGACCCAGCTGCAGAAAACCGGTAAAATTGAGCGAAGCCACGGCGGAGCCACATTAACATCCAGCTTTGCTCCCATTCCAATTGAATCACGAACAGATGAAAACCGCTCTCTCAAACTCGCTCTGTGCGAAAAAGCATTGGAATTCATTCCTGAGCAGGCTGTTATCTACCTGGATGCCGGAAGTACCATCCAGTGCATGGCGCAGCTTCTCAGTCAAAGAAGTGGTTATACCATCGTTACGAATTCTATCAATACCATGTATTTTTTAAATAACAACCGAAATACTGTAATTCTCACCGGAGGACAATTAAATCCCAATAATATGTCCACAGAAGGATTTCAAACGACCAATCTTATCAACAATACCAAAGTTGATATTGCCTTTTTGGGAACCAGCGGATTTGAGGGACACAATGGTCCCGCTGTTACTGAATTTACAGATGCTCAGGTAAAACAGGCAATTCTTCCTCAGGCAAAAACTGTAGTTGTCATTTCTGACAGTTCCAAGGCAAAGCAGTGCTCCATGGTTCAATATGCCAGTTGGCGGGATATTGACTATTTTATTTCTGATCAAAATCTTCCTGAAGATTCTTACCGACTGATTTCGGAATCCACAGAGCTTCTTCTTGTGAAGGAGTAACACCGTGCTCTCCGCATATCTCTAAAAGAATTTATGTAATCCAATAAGACGTATCGAAAGAAAACCTTTACTGTAATCAAAACAAAGAGGAGCAAGTCTCTCAAAAATTGAGGGACTTGCTCCTCTTTGTGAGCCGATGGATATCTGCAAAAGCATCCTTCCATATGCCTTTTTACTGTTTATGACCGATCAGGTTTCCTTCTTAGAAATTTTTTAAATACTCTGCCGCTTCCTCCTGTGTTTGAAAGGACTTGGTGCTGCCGGTAATATAATTTACGGCTTTCTCCCATTCCTGCACATCATATTGCCGGACATTTATTTTTTGAAGTGCATCACCAAGGAAATGAACCTGTGCAAAACCTCTTAAATCAGAAATAAAAGCGCACCCTGTCTGAATACGCAGTGCCTCCAATAATTCCATACTTTCTCCCTTCCTTCGCGACTAAATACGTATGAACCAGCTAAAAATAAAGATTGTTCACATGCTTATTTTCCCGGCTTTCCTTATATACAGCGACCGCTCCTCCTAAGTTTTACAGCAATCCAGTCAAGCCTCCCTACGGATGCACATAAATCCATCGTACTTTTCGCTTCAATGATCTTGCCCGATAAGGCAGACTTTAACGTTCTGACATGATATACTATCAAATATCATAATTTTCAACATATATTATCTTATCTGTTAAGAACATAAATGGAAAATATAGATATAAACGACAAAAACAGCGACCGATATTTCCTACATTTTCCTGATCCTATCCTACTTGCCATGAACCCATCGTAAAAAAGTATCCTGTGCAATGGAGAGCCTGCGGGCGGCTTCCCGAGAAGTAATTTTTTTATTTTCCCACTCCGATTTCAACTGCCAGAACAGCTCCGGCACAGGCTTTCTCGGGCGTCCAAACTGCACGCCCCGCAGCTTTGCCGCTGCAATTCCCTCCATTTGTCTTTGGTGAATATTCTCACGTTCTGTCTGAGCCACATAGGATAAAACTTGCAAGACCAAATCAGCCACAAACGTGCCTGTCAAATCATTTCCTGACTTTCTCGTATCCAGAAGAGGCATATCCAGCACAACGATATCCGCCTGCTTTTCCTTGGTAAGATTCCTCCACTGCAATAGAATTTCTTCATAATTCCGCCCCAGACGGTCAATGGATTTTACTACCAGAAGATCTCCGGGCTGAATTCTTTTCAACAGCTCCTGATATTGGGGTCTATTGAAATCTTTCCCGCTGAGTTTATCCGTATAAATGTTTTTCCTTGATACCGGAAAGGTCTGCAGCGCAATCAGCTGACGATCTTCCTTTTGTTCTCTTGTGGACACACGAACATATCCATAAATAGTACGTTTCATAAAAAACCTCCTTAAAATTGTATTGATATCATTCCCAATACAATTTTAAAGGAGGTTTCACTCACTCTACAAATTAAGTTTTCTTTGAGCTTTCCACACAGCTCCTTCCGACAAATTCTTTACAGCAGATCTCCAAGATAATCGTATCCAAACTGATACACCATCACATTGCGCAAAACTGCAAATCCAAAAAACAGCACAACGCCCGCCAGCAGCATCCAGACTCCCGGCTTCAAAAATCCAATTGATTTTCCCGTCGTTCTCTGTATGATTTTCCATATCAGACACCATAGAATCACAACGGCTCCGTAGACAACTGTGGGATTGCAAAAAAATGCCCGCTCAATCTCTAAGCACAGCATAGCCTTCACTGCACGAGTCCCGCCGCACGCCGGACAGTAAAGATGTGTTACTTCCTTAAAAAAACAGGGCATCTTCTGCCATATGCTAAAAACTTTCATTATACTGCTGTTCATAATAACTGTCATTAAATTCCTTATGAAACTCATTCTGAAATTCATCAGATAACAAGATATTGAAAATAAATATAATCATCAACAGCATCGAACCAATCACTGCAATGATACCGCAAATTAATCCAGCCAATGCCTTTTGTCCCCTGCCATCTGCATTTTTAGGAGATACAGCGAAACAGATAATAGCCGCAATTCCTGTAATAATCGCAATGGGAGAACAGCAGCAGCTAATCATCAGGACAATGGAGACAATTCCCAGAATCATTGCTGCCAGAGCCATTCCGCTGTTTGAATTTTCTTTTTTCTCATAAGGATCAAAATGATTTGCTTCCTTTTCTCCCTCCCTGCCGCACTCATATCCGGTATATGGATCATACCTTTTCTCACTCATCTCTCTTTACTCCTTTCTTTGGAAACTCATTCTTTTCCATCCGTTTCACCTTTGATATATCGTATCATTCCGGGTCCGAGGCGCTTCGTCGGTCTGGAAATAAACCCATGTTTTTGATAAAATGGCTCGCGTCCAACAGCACACATTAAATCCAACATGATCTCTGTATTTTCCTCACATATGCCCTGAACATACTGTATCAGGTCCTCAATGATTGCTCCGCCGATTCCGCAATGTTGAAATTCAGGATGTATCATAAGATCCTGAATATAGCAGACCACTGCTCCGTCTCCAACCAAACGTCCCATTCCTACAATCTGTGCATCCATATATGCGCAGACAATATAGAGACTGTGATCCAGCGCTTTCTTTGCCTGTGACCGGGACAAAGGCTTAAATCCTACCGCCTTCCTCAATTCCAAATATGTATCTGCTCCCATATGATTTGAAATTAGTGTTACCGCTTCCATTCTTCTCTTCCTTTGTTCTTCTGTCTATACTCTAATTCGGCTATCATCTTATCATGAATTTCCAAAGAAATGAACCATTATTTTGAAATTTTAAGATTTTATACATTTTCACAAACAAATCCGAGGAGTTTGCATTCTGCAGGTCGTTTTATGATATCCGAACTTGAAAACTTTTTTCCTATCATAAAAACAGAGTATACACAATTCCATCTGCCTTGCATATACTCTGCCTTCTCCCCTTTTTATCTTTGCTGTCTAATCCTGAAGCGCTTCCACATCTGTCTCTCCGGTGCGGATTCTCACAACATTCCGAACTTCATAACTGAAAATTTTTCCGTCGCCAACCTCTCCGGTAAATGCCGCCTCCTGAATTGCTTTGATGGTTCTTTTCTCCCATTCCTCAGAAGAAACAACAATCTCAAACTTAATTTTAGGACGCATCATCAGATCAACCTTCGTTCCCCGAACCACCTCTGTGAGGCCCTTTTGTGCGCCGCACCCCATAACCTGAGACACCGTAATCCCATTAACTCCGATTTTATTTAAAGCCGTCTTCACATCTTCCAGTTTTTCTTCTCTTACAATAGCATTTATTTTAATCATCATTTCTATCACCTCCGCCTTTTGATTAATCCAGACCATTAAAGCTCGGATATGCATTCTCTCCATGTTCTGCAATATCCAGACCAATCTTCTCATCTTTTTCATCCACCCTCAGCGGAGTGAATATTTTTACAGCCGCAGCACAAATCAGAGTTCCTATCACTGCAACTGCAATGGATACTGCAATTCCAATGATCTGCGCCGTAAACAGTCCGGTTTCTCCGAATGCCAGACCATTCCACTGAGCTACATCATTGACAGAGGTTAGCCCAAACAGTCCTGTGGCAATTCCACCCCAGATACCTCCTATTCCGTGGCATCCGAACGCGTCCAGTGCGTCATCAATTTTTAATTTTCCTTTGACCAATTTCACACCAAAATAGCAGATCGGGCTGACAAGAAGACCAATGATCAAAGATGCCCAAATCGGAACAAATCCGGCTCCCGGTGTGATTGCTACCAATCCGATCACCAATCCGGTGGAAGCTCCTATCAATGTAACCTTTCCCTCTGCAAAGGCTTCAATCAGCATCCATGATACCAGCCCTGCCGCCGCAGAAACAGACGTTGTCATAAACGCATGTGCTGCCAGTCCATCGGCTGCCAGAGCGCTTCCTGCATTAAATCCATACCACCCAAACCAAAGCATGGCTGCTCCGAGAAATACAAACGGAGTATTGTGCACATGGTAAGCGCCCTGATCATAGCCATGTCGTTTCCCAAGCAGCAGAGCAAGAACCAAACCGCTGACACCGGAAGTAATATGTACAACATTTCCTCCTGCAAAATCCACAGAGCCGATGGATGCCAGAAATCCTCCTTCTCCCCACACCATATGTGCCATTGGATAATAAACAATCAGCGACCATAAAATGATAAAAAGAACAATGGCCTTAAATCTCATTCTTCCAACCACAGACCCTGTGATCAAGGCCGGTGTAATCATCGCAAACATCATCTGAAAAGCCGCAAAGGCGAGATTCGGAATTGTATCCGCATAGGGACCTGCTTCCATTCCCACTCCCTGAAATCCAAACCATTTTGCTCCTCCTATGATTCCTCCATGATTTCCTCCAAAAGAAAGCGCATAGCCGAATAAAATCCACATTACAATGGAAATTCCCATAATAAATACACACTGCATCATCGTATTCCCGACATTTTTTCTTCTGACCAGACCTCCATAGAAAAAAGCAAGCCCCGGCGTCATAAAGAATACAAAAGCCGCACAAAGTAAAATAAATCCTGTATCTCCTGCGTTCATAATTCTGTCCTCCATTTCCATTATGTCATTATATTTATGTTACTCCCAAAATGAAAGATAACCTTGCTCCGCCTTGCGCGCCGATATTTGGAACATTTGGGTCTGACAGAAAATTTCCCGGTGTTTTCTGTCAGATAAAGAAAAAAAGAGGTCAAAGCAAATTTTGCTCTGACCTCTTCGTCACGTTTATCGTACCAGAAGTTTTTCCCAATTGCAAGTTCTTTTTTGTTCTTTTCCTAAGACAATTCGTTTTCCAGCATTCGATATCCGACTCCGACCTCCGTAAAAATATATTGAGGAACTGCCGGATTCTCCTCTATTTTCCGCCGAATATTCGCCATATTCACTCTTAAAATCCGGTTGTTGGTATCTGCATAAGGTCCCCATATGTTTTTTATAATAAATTCATAAGTAATGACCTTTCCGGAATTCTCCGCCAGAAGCGAAACCAATTTATATTCTATCTGCGTCAGCCGAACCTCTGTCTCTCCCAAGAACACTCTGCGTTTCTCAAAGTTGATTTTCAGCCGTCCGGCGCGGTAAACCGGCGCTCCCGTATCTGCCTCCACCGGCTGTCTCCGATGGCAAAGGGCTGTACGGATTCTTGCCAACAGCTCACGATTTCCGAATGGTTTGGTAATATAATCATCGGCTCCCGCATCTAAAGCCTTCACCTTCTCGGATTCCAGATTTCTGGCAGAAAGAATAATGATCGGAGTTACTGCCCAACTTCTGATTTCACGAAGTACTTCCATTCCGTCAATATCCGGAAGTCCCAGATCCAGCAAAATCACATCCGGGCAATAAGATTCTGCACATTGTATTCCCTGCTGACCGGTACTACATAAAATCGGCTTATATCCGCTGCTTTTTAAAATAGCAGACATAAAATTCCCAATATTCTCTTCATCTTCAATAATCAGCACCGTTGATTTTAACTCTGTCATGCGTTTTTATCCTCCGTCGCCTCATCCAATGGCAGGCTAAAATAAAATTCCGCCCCGTTCTCATAATTTCTTGCGTGAATTTCTCCCTGATGGGCCAAAACAATGGTCTTACAAATTGTGAGTCCAATGCCCATTCCTTTGCGGCTTTCATGGTCCTTTGCCCCGGCACATCCGTCAAACAAATGCGCCATTCGATCCGGTTCAATTCCATCCCCGTGATCCCGCACATAAAATACTACATTTCTGCCTTCCTGCCGAATTCTGAAATCCACCAGCTCCTTTTCTCCCGAATGGACCCATGCATTTTCCAAAAGATTCATAATCACCTGTTCAATTAAGGTCGGATCCATTGGAACCATCAGAAATTCATCGGGAATTTTTACTTCTACCTTACTCTCGGGATATCTCTTATGAAATCGATGCATCGCCTCGGCAACCACCTCCTCCAGCGGCTCCGGGACTTTTTTCACGGATGTTTCCGCGCCTTCCCCGTCATTTTGAATTCTCGTAATACTCAACAGATTTTCCACCATATTTAACAGCCAGTGGGCATCCTCCTGAATGCCCAGCACCAGCTGATCCTTTGCCTCCTCATCCAGATAATCTTTTGCTTCCAGATAAGTAGAACTGGCGCCAATCATGCCGGTCAACGGCGTGCGCAGATCATGAGAAATTGCCCGCAGCAAATTTGCCCTCATCTTTTCCTTTTCTTTGTCAATGGTCAGACGGTTAATTTCCCGATTATATTCATTCAGTTTCGCAAGCTCTTTTTCCCGGCTGACCGCCGCTTCCTTTTCCCGATTTAAGCTGGTTGTCGTCATATTGGTAATCACGGAAATCAGCAGAATACCGATAAACGTCATAGGATACCCCTCAATTAAGAAATTGAGTTTAAAGTATGGATAAGTAAATCTCCAATTAATAAACAATACGCTGAAAATCGAAGACCCGATTCCCCACCAGTATCCTTTCGTATACCTTGATATAAAGAAGGCTGCCAGCATATAAATCATGGACACATTAATCGTATGATCTGTTTGAAGAAAAAATACATGTGCAATGATGGTCGCTGAAATTAAAAGAACGATGGAAATAATCAGGTCTTTTTCCCATTGCTTCATACGTTTTAACATCACACTCCATTTGGACGAATCTGAACGTCAATCTTACACTTTGACACATGGTCCGCATTAATTGTTAAATTATAATCCACCTGCAGATCCATCTGGTTTTCCTCTTCTCTCAATTTAATTTCACTTGTATTGATTCCCATCAGCAGACTGCCAAACGGGGTGTCATAATACGAAAGATTCTCCTTCCCTTTCTCGAATACCATGTGAGAACCACTTCCGCCTTTTCTTGTTAACTCCACTGTTTTGGGGCCTATTTTCAAAATATTTTTTACAACCTCATGATCATCGGAAATTTCGTCATATAAAATATAATGCTTTCCATTTTTTAAATAATAGGCTCCGGTTGTCATCATCTCCACCGGGGTATCGGCATCTATATCCAGCTGAAGCCCCGAAATATGAATTAAAATATCTTTTGTCATAATCGTTCACTCTCTAATATTTCTCAATTTCTACCGGCTGCACCTGATCCACACGGCAAGGCAGTACTCGGTCTGCAAAGGTCATAAATTGGTCTGCCATATCGCTGACGTAATATTCATATGCCGCCGCATGCCCTTTTTCAGCCATCATATTTTGTTTCTCAAGCATCTGTTTCAGAGATTTTGCCACCTCGTAGGCAGGATTTACCAAAACCACCTGATCCCCCATAAAGTTTTGAATAGGATTCATCAGCAGCGGATAGTGGGTACATCCAAGAATCAGAGAATCAATATGATACTGCCGAAACTCTGTTAAATATCTTGATACCATATCCTCTGTGATTCGGTCGTCAATCAGACCTTCTTCCACCAGTGGAACAAACATCGGACAAGCCTTGGCCACTACCGTCACCTGAGGATCTATCTTTCTCAAATACGTTCCGTACTGACCACTTTTGATTGTGGCATTGGTACCGATAATTCCAATGTTTTTATTTTTGGTTGCCTTCATTGCCGCAACAGCTCCGGGCTGTACCATACCTACAATCGGTATCATATAATCTCTTTGAAGTTCTGACAATGCAAGCGCACTTGCTGTGTTGCAGGCAATCACAACGGCTTTTACACCTTTGCTTAAAAGAAAATTAACAATCTGCCTGGAATACCTGAGAATAGTTTCTTTGGATTTGGTTCCATACGGTACTCTCGCAGTATCTCCAAAATAGATCATGCTCTCTTCCGGAAGCTGGCGCATAATTTCCCTGGCAACGGTCAATCCGCCAATTCCGGAATCAAACACACCAATGGGTGCATTCATATTCTTCCCCCTAACGATATCTTGTCATTGCCTGTTCCACCAATGTATCAATCAGTTCCGGTGTATTTAACCCGCAGGCTTTCCAAAGCATCGGATACATGCTGATGGATGTAAATCCCGGAAGGGTATTAATTTCATTAAACACAACTCTTCCGGATGCTTCCAGAAAGAAATCCACTCTGGAGAGTCCAAATCCATCCACTGCCTGAAAGATTTTTCTTGCATCTTCCCTGATTTTTACTTTGGATTCCTCCGGCATTTCAGGATCTATCACGGTCTTTGATTCCTGATTATTATATTTGGCGTCAAAATCATAAAAATCTGCCGCCGCAAGAATTTCTCCGACACAGGTACTCTTCACCTCTTTGCGGTCTCCCAGAACCGCACATTCTACTTCCCTTCCGACGATGGTTTCCTCCACCAGAATATTGCGGTCATGCTTTACCGCCTCATATAACGCTGTCTCCAGTTCTCTACGGTTTTCTGCTTTGGAAACTCCCTTGGATGAGCCCGCACAGGATGGTTTTACAAACACCGGATAAGGGATTTCTTTTTCTACGCGGTCCATAGCCTGATCCAGATCGTCAAAATCGCTTTCTCTGATATGCACAAATCTTGCCTGATCGATTCCAAGCCGGTCCACAATTATTTTTGTATAGACTTTATCCATGGAAACAGCTGATGCCAGAACACCACATCCCACATACGGAATTTTTGATAATTCAAAAAGTCCCTGGATGGTTCCGTCCTCTCCGTTCATACCATGGAGTACCGGGAAAATCACATCGACTTTTTGAAGCTTATAGGTTCCTTCTGCCAAAATCACCAAAGAACGGGTCGTAGTATCCGGTGAAATAAACGCCTTTACTTCTCCATCTCTCCAGCTTCCGTCTTCTATATCTTTCAGTCGATCAACCAGCAGCCACTCGCCCTGTTTGGTGATCCCGACCAAAATAATATTATATTTTTCGGAATCCATATTCTGAATCACAGTTGCCGCCGACATGCAGGAAATATCATGCTCAGAAGAATCTCCTCCAAATATTACTACTACATTTTTCTTCATTCTATCATCTCCTTTATCATCACAGGATACGCCCATTATATCATAAATTTTTCAAAAATAAATCCTTGAAAGTATGGTTGATTCTTTTTATATTCTTTTTTCTCCCGGAAGGTCCATCCATAAATGGGAATTTTATAAAATTTCCGGCATATTTTCAAAGGAAGACAATCTTTGTATCGATAATGATATGCAATAAAATCCGGTTTTGTAAGAAAATTCGTCAGCAGATTTTTCATAATAAAATACGCCGGTATATGTTTCCATTCCTTCTCTTTAAAGAACTGCTCTGAAAGCTGTCCGCGAATGATCTCCGGACGATGCTTTTGAAACCAGAGCAGCGCGTACGGATGAAAACTTTCAATACAGAACAAACCCTCATAATGATCCAGAGTCTTTGCCAGCAGCCTGCAGAGATGCTGATCGCAGGTTTCCATTTTTAACTCAATTAACAGCGGAACTACCCCGTCAATTTCCCGCAGCACATCTACCAGTCTGGGAATCCTCTCGTCGGTTCCCATGAGCCGGTACCTGCTTAGCTGTGCATAGGTCAGATCACAAATATAATGCTCTGCACCGCAGGTACGTTTCAAATGGTAATCATGATGAACCACCATTACATGATCCTTCGTAAGCTGCACATCCAATTCGATTCCGTACCCAAGCTCTTTGGCTCTTTGAAATGCCGCCATTGAATTTTCGGGAATGCCATCCAGTCCATGGAATCCCCGATGTGCAAAATGTTTTACCTGCAGTACCGGATGTCTGCGTTTTTTCCCCGGATTTATCATCCCCATATACAAAAGAAACACAACAAAAAAAATCATCAAAATCATAGCTCCGGCTCTCTCCTTTTTTCTTTGACCATTTTCATCAGGTTCTCTTTTGTGTTCCACAAAGGATTCTCAAGAACTTGTTCCAGAAGCCAATGCAGCAGCTCTCCGATTTCTTTTCCCTGAGGAATCCCCTCTTCCATCAGATCTCTTCCGCTGACTTCTAAATCTTTCACAGACAAAGCATCTTTTGTCTCCAAAATTTCCAGATACAGGCGGCAGGTTTCTGAAAGAATCGCCTCTTTCTCCCGAATATGATAATCACTTTGTGCAAAGATATCCGCCTTCTGGATTTTCATCAGCTTCAAAAACAGCTCCGGTGTCAGTTCACTTACCCATCTTCTGACTGTTTTTTTGTTAATTTCCTTTATTTCTCCAAATCTGCGGTCATGCCACAAGACCAATTTTTTCACTTGCTTCACTGTCTGGTTATCAAATTTTAATCTGCGCAAAACTTTTCCCGCAATCTCTTCACCTATGACAGGATGCATTTTAAAATGGTCTTTATCCGGTCCCTGTACCCGCGCCGCAGGCTTTCCTACATCATGCAGCAGCATTGTCCACCGCAGAATATGCTCCGGCTCAATAGCTTTCATTGCTTCCACAGTGTGGATCCCCACACTGTATTTGTGATGTGGATTCCTCTGAGGTGTTTCCATCATAAGATCAAATTCCGGCAATATGATCTTTGTCACACCAAGCTTATATGCATTGATCAGCACCTCCGGATGATCTGATGTAATCAGTTTTTCCAGTTCCACCTGAATCCGCTCAGCGCTGATCTCCTTTAGAAAACGTGCCTGCCTCTCAATTGCCCGACTGGTTTCTTCTTCGATTTCAAAGCCAAGCTGCGCCTGAAATCTCAATGCACGCAGAATCCTCAGGGCATCCTCGTCAAAGCGCTGCTGTGCATCTCCAACGCATCGAATGATTCCGTTTTTCAGATCTTTTTTCCCTTCATATAAATCAATGAGTCCTTGTCCGGGATTATATGCCATGGCATTGATCGTAAAATCCCGACGAAGCAAATCTTCTTTTAATGACTTTGTAAACTGAACCTGATTGGGACGTCTATGATCTTCGTAGGTTCCGTCTACACGATATGTCGTCACTTCAAAGGGTTGATACTCCATCATCACCGTAACCGTTCCATGTTCAATTCCCGTGTCAATGGTATAAGGAAAAATTTCCTTGATATTCTGCGGCGATGCAGAAGTTGTAATATCCCAGTCCCCCGGTTTCCTGGACAGAAGACAATCTCTTACACATCCTCCCACAATATAAGCCTCAAAACCGGATTTCTCCAGTGTTTCAATAATTTTCTCTGCCTGCCTCGGCATTTCAATCCTCAATCAGATCACCTCTTTTCACAAAGAATTGCCGGAAACAACATGTCCCGGCAATTTTCTTAATATGCTTTTCCAAAATAAACCATTTTTTTAGCTGGTTTTCCGCAATGAATGCACACATCAGAAAGCTTTTCCTGTTCAAATGGCATACATCTTGTGGTAGCCGTTGTCTCATCCTTAATGGCTTCCTCACACTGTGTCTCTCCACACCACATGGCTTTTACAAAACCATCCTGTTTTTCAATATGGTCTTTAAACTCATCCCATGTCCGAGCCTCTACCGTATGGTCTTTCAAATGCTCTTTTGCTCTCTCAAGCATATCAGACTGCATCTGTTCCAGTACTTCTCCCAATTTGTTCTCGATCTCATCCAAAGAAACAACGATCTTCTCTCTTGTATCACGACGCACAATCACCGCCTGATTCTTCTCAATATCTTTCGGTCCGATCTCAATTCTCGTCGGGATTCCGCGAACCTCCTGTTCGCTGAATTTCCATCCCGGGCTCTTATCCGAATCATCAACCTTCACTTTATATGCGCCTGTCAGCTTCTGTCTGATCTCCTCCGCTTTCTCAAGAACGCCCTCTTTCTTTTGCATAATCGGAACAATCATCGTCTGCACCGGAGCAATTCTCGGCGGGAGTACAAGCCCGGAGTCGTCTCCATGAACCATAATAATCGCTCCGATAATTCTTGTTGACATTCCCCAAGAAGTCTGATGTACATATTGAAGCTTATTTTCTTTATCTGTGTACTGAATATCAAATGCTTTCGCAAATCCGTCTCCGAAATTATGGCTTGTACCGGACTGTAGCGCTTTTCCATCGTGCATCAGCGCCTCAATGGTATAGGTTGAATGTGCTCCCGCAAATTTCTCTTTCTCTGTTTTCTGTCCTTTGACCACCGGAATTGCCAGATACTGCTCGCAAAAATCTGCATACATATTTAACATTTGAACCGTACGTTCTTGTGCTTCCTCAGCCGTAGCATGTGCTGTATGCCCTTCCTGCCAATAAAATTCGGATGTTCGAAGGAACGGTCTTGTGGTCTTTTCCCATCTCACAACAGACACCCACTGATTATATAGCTTCGGCAAATCTCTATGTGACTGAATAATTTTAGAATAAAAATCGCAAAACAATGTCTCCGAAGTCGGTCTGACACAAAGCCTCTCCTGAAGCTTTTTATCTCCTCCGTGGGTAACCCATGCAACCTCCGGCGCAAACCCTTCCACGTGATCCTCCTCTTTCTTTAACAGACTTTCCGGAATAAACATCGGCATTGCCACGTTTTCCACACCGGTCTCCTTAAACATTGCATCTAATGTATTTTGTATATTCTCCCAGATGGCATATCCGTTGGGACGCAAGATCATGCATCCCCGAACACTTGAGTATTCTACAAGCTCTGCTTTCTTAACAACATCGGTATACCACTGCGCAAAATCATCTTCCATTGCAGTGATGGCTTCTACTAATTTTTTTTCTTTTGCCATTGCAAACCCTTCTCCTTTTCTATCTTCTCTGCCCCATCGGCAGCCATTCTTTATCGGATCAGACCTTTTGACCCTAATACCCTAATATTACTGTAAATATGTATATTTTTCAAGGTGTGTTTCACTGGATTGTTCTTCAATGAAAACAGGCAGATCAGATTTCCGGCATTCTGAACTGCCTGCTTTGATTTTTCTGTTTCATATTACCAATGATACTTATGCAATTGCCCTTCTTTCTGAAAATTTTGAAATCCCTGATGACGCAATACCTCATATGCGGCAATCGCCACTGAATTTGATAGATTTAACGAGCGAATATGCGGAAGCATCGGAATTCTAATACTGGTTTCCTCATAATCCAAAAGAATCTCTTCCGGTATTCCCGCACTCTCTTTTCCAAACATCAGATAGACGTCCCGATCGTTTTCATAAGCAGGATCTGAATAGACATGTTTTGCTTTTGTTGTTGCCATGTAAATTTTCGGATGTCCATTCTTTTCCAGAAAATCTTCAAAATTAACATATGTACGAACATCTAAATGATCCCAGTAATCCAGTCCTGCCCTCTTAATCATTTTTTCGCTGAGACGAAAGCCAAGGGGTTCAATCAGGTGCAGCACTGCTCCGCAGGCAACACAGGTTCTTCCGATATTGCCGGTATTGGCAGGCATCTCCGGTTCATGTAATACAATGTGAAGCATTTAATTCTCCAATCTCTTTATAAATCGTTTAAGCCTTCCCAAGGCCTCTTTCAGTTCCTCAATGGAATAGGCATACGATACTCTTAAGTATCCTTCCCCACAGGCTCCGAATGCTGTCCCCGGGACAATGGCAACCTTTTCTTCGTTTAATAATCTTGCAGCAAATTCTTCAGACGTCATTCCGAATTTTTTGATGGATGGGAAGATATAAAAAGCCCCCTCCGGTTCAAAACAGTCCAGATGCATCCGTCGGAACTCATGGACCAAAAACCTTCTCCGCTGGTTATACGCCGTCCTCATCTCCTGCACCTCTTCTTCACAGGAACGCATTGCCTCAATCGCAGCATATTGACTAGTTGTCGGAGCCGCCATAATACAGAACTGATGCACCTTTACCATCTGCTCCATCAAATCTCTCGGCGCCGCCGCATACCCCAATCTCCATCCGGTCATGGCAAACGCTTTGGAAAATCCGTTAATAACGATACAGCGGTCTTTCATTTCCGGCAGGGAAGCAATGCTCACATGTTCCCGCCCATACGTCAGTTCAGAATAAATCTCATCGGAAATGATCAAAAGATCATGTTCATGTGCAAATTCTGCAATCGGCTCCAATTCTTCTCTGGTCATAATCGCTCCGGTGGGATTATTGGGAAACGAAAAAATCACTGCTTTTGTTTTTTCCGTGACCGCCTGTTCCAATTGTTCCTTTCGCAGCTTAAATTTATCTTCCTCGCATAAGTTCACAATCACCGGAGTTCCTCCCGCCATCACAACACATGCAGCATAAGATACAAAGCAAGGCTGCACCACAATGACCTCATCTCCCGGATTCAAAATTGTGCGCATTGCCACATCAATTCCCTCACTGCCTCCAACGGTCACAAGGATTTCATGACACGGATGATAGACAAGACGATACTTTCGCTCCAGATACTCACTGATCTCATACCTTAATTCCTTTAACCCCGCATTGGAGGTATAGAAAGTTTTTCCTCTCTCCAGAGAATATATTCCTTCCTCTCGAACTCTCCACGGAGTATCAAAATCCGGTTCCCCAACGCCAAGAGAGATCGCATCCGGCATTTCGCTTACAATATCAAAAAATTTCCGAATTCCCGAAGGCTCCAGCTCCGCAACTCGATCTGATACAAACTTCCTCATTATGGCGTCACCACCTGTCTCTCATCTGTCTTTTTTGCTTCCAGCACCGTTCCGTGATCTTTATATTTTTTCAAAACAAAATGCGTGACTGTACTGACCACAGACTCCAAAGGCGCAAGCTTTGATGATGTAAACAACGAGATTTCTTTCATTGTTTTTCCTTCCAGCATAACCATAAAATCATATCCGCCGGACATCAGATACACAGCTTTTACCTCAGGGAAATTATAAATTCGCTCTGCAATCCGGTCAAAGCCCTGCCCCCGCTGAGGCGTAACTTTCACTTCAATCATTGCAGTTAATTGATCTTTGCTTGTATTTTCCCAATTAATCAGAGTATGATACCCGCAGATAATATGCTCTTTCTCCATATCTGCAATCTCATTTGCCGCTTCCTCCTCCGACACATCCAGCATCACTGCCAGATCATGAAGATCTAAACGGCTGTTTTTCTCAATTAACTTTAAAATCAATTCCCTAAGCTCTGTGTTCATACCATATCCTCCATTTATTCTGAATAAATTTTATATAATTCATCCTGTTTCGGCGCCTCCAGATTGGCAGCCTTTCCCTGACGATAAATTAATTTCTCTCTGGAATCTGTTGTATGACCAATGATCGTTGCCTTGATGCCTTCCTGTTCCAATCGTTTGACCAATTCTCTCCCGCGGTCTGTGGTCATTAGCATGGAACCGCTGGAAATCAACTGATATGGATTCAAATCATATTTTTCGCATAATTCTATTGTATGCTGGCGAATCGGAATATCTTCAATGGTAACTTCCAAACCAACTCCGGAAGCTTTTGATATTTCCCATAATGCACCGTAAATGCCGCCTTCTGTGACATCATGCATACAAGATACATATTCCCGCGCCAACAGCCCTTCCGGTACCACGGATATTTCATTCAAAAACTCCTTTGCTTCCTTTATAAAGTTTTTGGAAAACCACTGTGATAATTCTCTTTCTTTTTCACCGGCAATAATTCCGGTCCCTTCCATTCCAATATATTTGGTCAGAATGATATCCTGTCCTGGCTTCGCACCGCTTGATAAGATCAATTGATCTTCCCTTACTTTTCCAATTCCGGTGACAGACAATACGGAACGATTCACCGCATCCGTAATTTCCGTATGTCCCCCAAGAACCATAATTGACATTTTCTCACATTCCTGGTTCATCTCAGAAATGATCTGGCGAATCTGTGACTCTTTGACTGTCGGCGGAAATAACGCCGTAACCATAAGACCTATGGTCTGTGCTCCGGCAGAGGCAAGGTCATTGGCAGTGACATGCACTGCCAAACGCCCAAGATCGTTCTCCGTTCCGGTGATCGGATCCGTCGAAGTCACAAAAATTTCTCCCGGCTCCAATTTCAAGGCTGCGCAGTCCTCTCCAATTCCGGGACCAGCCAGAACCTCATCTCGGTTTACACTTAATTGTTCCAATATCACTCTCTGCAAAGCAGCTTCTGATAATTTTCCTATCTTCATTGATTCTTTCCTGTTGTTTTCTCTGTTGTTTTTGCAGATGATTTTTGGGCTGCCGTGGTTTCTTTCTTCTGCGCTGTGGTCTTCTTTTTCTCTGTTTTTTCATCTGCCGTTGTCTTTTTATCTTTTTTATCGTCTTTCTTATCATCCTTCTTTTTTGTGCCTACACGGTACACCGACGCCGTTGCCATATAAGAAGAATTATTAAATACTTTTTTCTCCACCTGTTTTCCTTTGACCTTTACAATCTTCCACAACCGGGCTGTATAGCCGGTATGTCCGGATGATTCCAAAACCTTCTGACCTTCCGGCAGCGTCGGGTCCTTAATAATCTTTTCTCCCGCACTGGCTTTTACAGATGTTGTCTCCGACATAAATTCTACCGTGCGATCCGGATCCGGATCTTCTCCATATACCGTAAATGTAATGGTTGATCCGTTGGCGGATCCTTCAATATAGATTGGAACATCATACGGATTCTTAAATTTTAAATCCTTATAGGTTCCGGCAATGGCAGCATCTGCAGATCTCGGCACATAACTAACTGTCATAGAGTGCGGATAGCGTTCTTTAATCTCTAATTCTGCACGAATTACAGCATTATACAATGTGGTAGACACCTGACAGATCCCGCCGCCGTAGCTTTGTACCGTCTGTCCGTTTTCATAAGATCCCGCCAGAGCATAGCCATTTTCTTTCGTAAACGGAGACACCGCCTCATAAACGGAAAATGTCTCACCCGGATAAACTACGCTGCCGTTGATTTTATTGGCGCCTCTTGCCACATTTACCTTTCTTCCGTAGGCGGAGCTTCCATAGTACGTAGAATATGTCCCCAGTTTGTCTTTGATTTTTTCCATATCCTTCGATGTATATTTTGCTTTTTTTCTGGTGACCGCAAGCTTTGCCTGTTTTTCCCCTGCTTCCAAAGCTTTCTTAAAATTCCGGAATGTCTGATCCATCTTTAAGTCATACCCGATTTTTTCTTTTATCACGACAAACGTTCCGTTGGAACGCTTTACACTGGCATTCTTCGGTTCAGAAATAAGGTTCTTTGTTTTCTTTTTTATTTGATTCTCAAATACTTTTTTGTCATAGGAACGATAAATATTTACCGAATGCTTTGTCTCCTTTACGTCCGAATATTTCTCAAAAATACTTCCGCTTCTTCCGATTTGATAGGCTTCCTCCACTGTCTGATCTGCGTCTGCTTTCGCTCCCAAATCTTCTATCTTAACGGAGATTTCCTCATCATCCACATAAAATTTTATCTTTTCCCGATGAATTCCTTTTATATAATCCTCAACTGCCTCTTTTGCTTCTTCTTTTGTCATTCCTCCGAGGGAAATGCCATGGCACTCCACCCCCTCAAGAATTCTTCCGTCTTTCACTGCCCCGCTTACCGATTGCGTTAGATAAACAAATCCTCCGACAATCAACACCAGAACAACCGCTGCTGCAATCCCTATTTTTTTCTTCATTAAAATCCCATCTCCTCAACTGCTACATCATAAGTGATCCGACCACTGTCGTACCAACCATCACAATAATTAAAACCAACGCCATAATTGTTACTATCAATTTTCGTTTCTTCATTTCTTCATCACCCCATAATTTCGTATAATACTGTCAATTTTTTTCGATGCCTCACTCTGAGTCATCGTATCTACATTTACGTTATCCTTTATTGTATGATATTTCATCAGTTCCTTCAAGTAGCGTTTTTGTTTTTCTGTCATCGGCCGCTCTTTTCGCACACGATATTGAAGCTGCCTCGGTAAAAATACATCCTGCTCTTGCGGAAATTCTTTTTTCATTTGTTCAAAAACCACTGCCGTCGCCAATGCGTCATCATAAGCCCTGTGGGCAGCCTGGTTTATGTAGTGATAATGAGAACAAAGCGTCTCCAGCTTCTTATTCGGAAGCTGTTTCAGAAGTCTTTTTGCTGCCGTCAAAGTATCCACCCCGTTTTTTTCAAAAGAAAAGGAAAAAGAATCTGCTGCCGTTTTCATAAAACGATAGTCGAATTGAACGTTATGTCCAAGTACCGGAAACGAATCACAAAAATTTAAGAATCCCTCTACGCCTTCCCGCAGCGGTATCCCCTGATCCAGCATCTCTCGATTGATCCCTGTAAGCTCCATAATAAAATTACTTACCGGAACTTCCGGATACAAAATACAGTTGTATTTTCCTATAATTCTGGTATCTTTAATTTTCACAGCTCCAATCTCTATGATCTGATCATGTTCCGGTGATAACCCTGTTGTTTCCAAATCAAATGCAACATATTCTCTCATTTGTTAAACCTCACAAGATGGACAAACAGACTGCAATGTGCATTCCGCACACTTTGGTCTCCTTGCTATACAAATTTTTCTTCCGTGTGTAATTATCTGAATGTTGTAAAGAATCCACTGCTCTTCGGGCAAAATTTTCATGAGATCCTGTTCAATTTTCACCGGATCTTCATTCTTTGTCAGATATAACAGTCTGGAAATTCTTTTTACATGAGTATCCACCACAATACTCGGTTCGTGAAAAATATTTCCTCGTATCACATTGGCAGTCTTTCTCCCGACGCCGGCAAGACCTGTCAGCGCATCAAGATCTTTGGGAACCTCTCCTTGGTATTGATCCAATAATTGATTGGCGCACGCAATTAAATTTTTTGCCTTGTTTTTATAAAATCCTGTGGAATAAATGTCCCGTTCCATCTGCTTCTGGTCTGCCCGGGCAAAGGAGCCGAGATCCGGATACTTTACAAACAGCGTTTTGGTTACCTGATTTACCCTCTCATCGGTACATTGCGCACTGAGCATTGTGGCAAATAACAGCTGCCACGGTGTTTCATAGTTTAAGTAGCACTTATATTCCTTTGAGTAGGTATCATTTAACAGGTCACAGATTTTCTGAACCCTTGCTTTCGTAATCCGCTTTGACACTTTCGCCATAGTAAAAACTCCTTACACGTTTATCTACTTATTATACACAATGCCTGATCTGCGCTCAAGAGAGTTTTTCCTATATTTTTCGACCCTTTTATGGTACCATACACTTATATACTCATTCAAACTATCGGAAAGTTTGTCTCACAAGGAGGATACAAAATGATCCATTTTATCGTTTCAGATCTAGACGGAACACTATTAAATGAAAAACGGCAATTATCCCGTCGGACAATCCAGGCAATTCAGCAAATTCAGCAAAAAGGAATCCGTCTTCTGGTGAACACGGAATTGGATTATTCCGAAGCACGAACGATTCTGGATTCAGCAAAAATCTGCTGCGACATTGCCTGCTGTGGCGGTGCCTGCATCTTCCACGCCAATGGAGAAAAATATCATGCCGCTTACCTTCCGCTGAAATCCGTTCCGGAAATGCTTCGGCTTTTTGGAAAATACCGTACATTTTATGAGATCCAGAGCACCGAAGGACTCTGTATTTTGGGCTCCACACAAGGTTATTATAACTATTTAAAGCAAGAGGCAGCTCCTCTCCTGATGAAGGAACAGCACTCCCCGTTATCTGTCTCCGAGTGGATCAGCCGCCGAATGTCTCAAGCACAATTTTATGATACTGCAAACCGGCTTTTTCAGGAGCATACCGAGATTATTAAAATTTCTTCTCACTCTAAAGACCAGGAAAAACTCTCTGCTTTAACAAAAGAACTGCATCTGCAGGTTCCGGAATTTGCAGTCTCTGGATATGACAGCTGCCGAATTGACGTAACATCCGTGGAGGCATTAAAAGGCGCAGCATTAAAATTCTATGCCAAGACAGAACATTTTTCGTTAAAGAATACCTTAGTCATCGGCGATAGTAAAAACGATTATTCTATGCTGGCGCTTCCATATGTAGAAAGTGTGGCAATGGGCAACGCAGACCCTTTGATTCAGGAAATTTGTCTCCATCACACCTCCTCCAATGCGGAGGATGGCGCTGCGCTTGTTCTGGAGCAGGTTTTATATAACAAATCTTTAACATAATCCTCATCAAAACTTCTTATTTGAATGCTAGACTATGCTTATCATTGGGAGATATAAGAAGAAATACGGATTTGTCCGCTATATTCCATTCAAAAAGGAGGATTTCTTATGATTCGTTTTATCGCATCCGATATGGACGGCACATTGCTCAACAGCGCAGGATATATTACAAAACGCACCGCAGACACCATCCGAAAAATCCAGCAAAGCGGCATGGAATTCATTGTAAATACAGGGCGCGAATATCAAAGCGCCAAATCCGAGCTCCTCGCAGCATCCATTTGTTGTGACATGATCTGCTGCAATGGAGCGTGCACTTACGATCGTCTTGGAAATCCTTATCATATGTTCCCAATTCCGAAAAGCACCGCTCAGGCAATTCTTGAAATCTTTGCACATCATGATGCCTTTGCCGATATTTCAACCGAGTATGGAAAATCTTCAATTTCCACTCCAGAGCACCTGCTCTCCTATTACAATCACCATGTCTTGCCTGCAGCAAAGCTTGAAAATAAAGTCTATTTCAAAACACAGGCAGATTTTGATGATATGGCTTCCCATGTCCGCTACTTTACAGACATGCAGAGCCTGCTGGGCAGTGAAACCCCCATTTATAAGATTTCTACGACTTTTATCAGCCCCGATAAAATACAATACCTCAGAAAAGAAATCGAAACCTTAACTGATCTTCATATCGCTTCCACTGCCCCAACAAACCTTGAAGTCACGCACGCCAGAGCTCAGAAAGGTTATGCTCTGCTTCAATATGCACAGACAAAATCCATACTTCCCTCTGAAATTCTGGCTGTGGGTGATAGTGAAAATGACTTGTCAATGCTGTCATTGGATCTTGGAATCACTGCTGCAATGGCAAATGCTCCGGCAAAGATTAAAAATGTATGCTCTACTATTGCCCCCTCCAACGATCAGGATGGAGTTGCCGCACTGATGGAATCTCTTCTTTATGAGCGCTGTTTTTACGAAACCAAGTATTCTCGCTCACCACTTTCTCTCCTGTCCGATCTCAGTTAATTCACTGGTCTTATTTTTGATTCCTCCACTTTTTATTGATGTTTTCTTTGAAAATATGGTACTATAAATATAGACTTGTTATGCGGCAAATATGACCGCAATCCCAAAGGAGGTTGTTTCTATATGATACGTTTAATTTCATCGGACATGGATGGCACGCTGCTTGACAGCTATCGCCAGATTACAAAGGTAAATGTTGACGCCATCCGCAAACTTCAGGAAAATGGCATTGAATTTATTATCAATACCGGTCGTGAATACCCAAATGTTGTCGGCATTTTAAAAGAAGCCGGACTGAAATGCGATATGATTTGCTGCAATGGCTCCTGTGGTTTTGATAAATCCGGTCATCTATTGTTTGAACACACAATCCCAAAGGAGACTGTCCGAAAAATCTTCGATACATTCCGACGTTTCGGTATGGTCCCTTCTATTTTTACAAAAGACGGCCGCATTTCTCTGCTTCCGCAAGAAGAACGGGAAACATACACACGTGAGGTTTTGGTTCCGGCAATTCAGATCAATCATCCAGATTTTAAATATACCGAAGAAGAATTCCGTCATCTCATTGACGAGGTTATTTATGTGGATGGAGAAGACACACTGCTTGAAAGTTCTCATCGTATTTTAAAAATAACGTCCAACTCCACAGAAGTTGAAACACTCAAAGCGCTCCGCGCCGAATTGGAAAATATCCCCGGTCTCGCAGTGGTATCCACAGTTTCCACGGATATTGAAATTACCTCCGAAGATGCACAGAAGGGAATTGCTCTTTTACAATATGCCAAACAATTCGGATATCGCCCGGAAGAAATGGTCGCCATCGGAGACAGTGAAAATGACTATTCCATGCTTTCGATTCCGGGAATTCATTCCGTTGCTATGGAAAATGCCTCCGATGCCATCCGCAATATTTGCGTCTATCAAACCCGTGCCAACACACGAGATGGCATTGCATATATTATCAGTTGTATTCTTGCAGACCGCGAAAACTTTAAATTATAAACAAATATTCAAAACTTTCCCATATTACAAGAAACCAAAAGGAGTCAAACTTATCGTTGACTCCTTTTAATCGTTTTCACCTGTCTTCCCCGACAGAACTTTCCGTATTTTCCTCAATAAATTCCTGCATCCAATTTTTTTCTCTTAAGTATCCCTGAGCACTTTCTCCCGTTTCCCTGAGAACCTTGATTGCCTCTGCCGGATATTTCCCCTGCGCCGTTTCGCCGGTCAGCATCACCGCAGATGCCCCCTGTTTTACCGCATGATAAATATCACTGACCTCTGCTCTTGTAGGATACGGATGCTCCATCATCGAATTTAACATCTGAGTTACGATTAAAAATTTTCGGCTGCCATTTCTGCAAACCTCCGCAATATAATCCTGAACACACGGAAGCTTCGACAGGGGAACGGCATTTCCCAAATCTCCTCGGGCAACTACCATATAATCACAGTGAGGAATCAGCTCTTCCAAATGCCGAACACCCTGTATATTCTCTATTTTTGCAAACACTCGAAGCCTCCCGCACCCCAAAGACCGAAGTGTCTCCCGAAGACAAATCAAATCCTGTGCATTTCGCACAAATGGCAGCATAACATCCGTCACTCCATATTTTACCGCATCCGACAGATTGCAAAAATCTTGTTTTGTTAAGACGGGTGTCTCTACGTGACATCCCGGCAGCGCAATGCTTTTTTTGGAAGTCAGCTTCCCTCCCCGAAGCACCCTGGCACCCCATCTACCATCGCATCCCGTCTTCTGCACGGTCATTTGAATCTTCCCGTCATCCAATAAAATCAACTGTCCCGGCGATAATTTTAAAAGCGCTTCTTTTGGCATCGGAATTCCTTCTTCCCCAAGAATCAACTGCTGCCCCTTTTTCAGCTCCAGCTCTTTTTTCAACTTACCGATCCGCAGTTCCGGTCCCATCAAATCTATCATAAACCTGGGCTTACAGTTCACCTCACGCGCAGCGCGAAAATAATTTTGAATCCACAATGCACTCTCCTTTAGAGAAGTATGTGATAAATTCAGACGAATTCCGGTCATACCGTTTTCCAGCATCTTTTTTAAGGTATCCTGCCTGCAGCATGCCGGTCCAAGCGTCCCATAATACTCCATATTGTCCTCCCATCTCCTGTCCCCTGAGGGGCATGCGTTATTTTTACTGTACTCCACCGTCATTTTCTCGTCAATTCCTATTTTTCTGCATATATTAATAAGAACCCGTAAAAGGAGTCGCATTATGTGTACTGCAATGATGACAACCTCTCAGTCCGACAACATCTTCTTCGGAAGAACCATGGATTATTCTTATCCTCTCGACCCTGAGTTTTTTCTAGTTCCCCGAGAATGCAAATGGTCTCTTCACTCTGGCTCACATAAGATCACGCAGCGATATTCTGTACTGGGAATCGGTCACTCGCTTCTCCATCAAATTCAAATCGTTGGTTTCAAAAATCCTGTTACCGATTCCGTCGCTCCTTTACACTGGATCATCGGAGACTCCAGCGGGCGCTGCATGACCATTGAAAAAACGCAGGACGGTCTGCATATTCTCGAAAATTCAATTGGAATTTTATCAAACAGCCCTGATTTTTTTCCCACCTTCCAGATTTGTACGCCGCGCATATTTGAAAAGCCATACCTTCTTTCCAGAACAACCGTCCGAAGCTTTATCTGCATGCTTTCACATTATGGAAAATCTCAGCATTCCAAAGGGTGTCGTTATGGCGCAGCGAGAAACTTCAGATTACACACAATATACCGCTTTCATCTAACGCATCCGTCTTACTTTTACGGAACTTATGATAACAGCCAAATCCTCCATGTCTCTTTTCCGCCGCACAGCGCTTTGAGAGCTCAGATTCATTCTCTTGGAAAACTAATCTCTTCAGAACACTGATAAATTCACAGAGCTTCGCCGGAAATCGCAGTTCCCCTGTTTTTTGCCTGTAAAATTTCGAGCCGTCCATTTCGGACGGCTCTTTTCATGCTCTAAAGACAAAGGAAGCTGACAGCGGACCCGATCTTTTGCCGCTATCTTTTTTCTACTCCCAGAGTCACATTCTCTCCATTAATTTTCCATTCTTTTGAATATCCGCTGCTTTCTCCTGCTTTTACTTCATCGGCAAGAACATCTCCGGCAATGACAGCCTCATTTTGTTCGATTACTTTTTCTGCCTTCTCGCTTCCCTCATAGGAAAGTGTTATATGGTCCGTCACTTCAAATCCCGCCTCTTTTCTCATAGACTGGACTTTGCTGACAATCTCACGAACAAACCCTTCTTCTAACAGTTCCGGTGTCAGATTCGTATCCAAAACAACCGTTACGCCATGATCTGCTTCGGTTACAAAGCCTTCCTGCTTCACCATCTCAATCAAAAGGTCTTCTTCTGCCAATTCCACAGGTGTTCCATCCATTTCAAATGCCAAAACGCCCTTGGAATCCAGTTCTGATTTGGCCGTATTTCCGTCGACATTGGCAAGATAATTTCTGATTCCTCCGACCAGCTTTCCATATTTCGGTCCCACGGTCTTTAACTGTGGTTTAAAATTGTAGGTTGTAAATTCAGAAACATCGTCGGTAAATGTCAGCGCTTTGACATTTAACTCATCTAAAATAATCTCCTGATCATACTCCGGAAGCTCTCTGTCTGCTTTCACATACATCTGACCGATCGGCTGGCGGTTTTTAATTGCCGCGCCGTTCCGGCAAGCACGTCCCAACACAACGATCTTTAATACCATATCCATATCTGCTTCTAATGTCTCGTCAACCTGTTCACTGCAGTACACAGGGAAATCACATAAATGGATACTTTCCGGTGCGCAGGCATCAACACTCTTTACAAGATTTTGATAAATTTCTTCGGTCATAAACGGAACCATTGGTGCAGCTGCCTTACATACTGTCACCAGCGCAGTATAAAGTGTCATATAGGCGTTGATTTTATCCTGCTCCATTCCTTTTGCCCAGAAACGGTCCCGGCATCGTCTGACATACCAGTTGCTCATATCATCGACAAACTCCTGCAGCGCTCTGGCAGCTTCCGGAATCCGGTAATCTCCCAGGTTTTCATCCACGGATTTAACCATCGTATTCATCTTGGACAACAGCCATTTATCCATTACGGATAACTGATCGTACTTTAATTCATATTTTGTCGGATCAAACTGATCAATTTCTGCATACAGCACATAAAATGCGTAGGTATTCCACAGCGTTCCCATAAATTTACGCTGTCCTTCTGTCACCGCTTTTGCATGGAAACGATTCGGAAGCCATGGTGCGCTGTTGGTATAGAAATACCACCGGATTGCATCTGCGCCATGCTCTTCCAAAGCCTCGAACGGATCCACGGCATTTCCTTTGGACTTACTCATTTTCTGCCCGTTTTCGTCCTGCACATGTCCTAATACGACGACATTTTTATATGGCGCTTTGTTAAACAACAGCGTTGAAATTGCCATCAAAGAATAAAACCATCCCCGCGTCTGATCCACTGCCTCTGAAATAAAGTTGGCAGGGAAATTATCCTCAAAAATTTCTTTATTCTCAAATGGATAATGCCACTGTGCAAACGGCATGGATCCGGAATCAAACCAGCAGTCGATGACTTCTTCTACCCGATGCATCGGCTTTCCGCAATGCGGACACTTTAAGGTTACTTGATCAATATACGGGCGATGCAGTTCAATTTCTTCCGGACAATTATCGGACATACTCTTTAATTCTTCGATGGAACCAATCGAATGCTGGTGCCCACACTCATCACACTCCCAGATATTCAAAGGAGTTCCCCAGTAACGGTTTCTGGAAATTCCCCAATCCTGTACATTTTCCAGCCAGTCTCCAAAACGGCCTTTCCCAATATTTTCCGGCACCCAGTTTACTGTATGATTATTGGCAATTAAGTCCTCCTTGACCTCTGTCATTTTAATAAACCATGATTCTCTTGCATAATAAATCAATGGTGTATCACAGCGCCAGCAGTGTGGGTAACTGTGCTCAAATTTTGGAGCATCATATAACAATCCTCTGGACTCCAAATCTTTTAATACTTCCGGATCTGCCTTTTTCACAAACAGCCCTGCAAACGGAGTTTCCGATGACATATTTCCACTTTCATCGACCAGCTGTACAAACGGCATATCGTATTTTCGCCCGACCTTCGCGTCATCCTCACCGAATGCCGGCGCAATATGAACAATTCCCGTACCATCGGTTAATGTCACGTATCCGTCACAGGTTACATAAAAGGCTTTTTTGCGTTGCTTTTCAGCCACTTTTGCGGCGCAGTCATAGAGTGGTTCATACGCTTTATATTCCAAGTCTTTTCCTTTATAAGTTTCCAAAACTTCATAAGCGGCAATTCCCGCTTCCTCATCTGCCAGTCTGCCAAGAACCGTATCCAGCAGTGCTTCTGCCAAATAGTAAACATGTCCGTCTGCCGCCTTTACTTTCGCATAAACCTCCTGTGGATTCACACAAAGTCCAATATTCGACGGCAAGGTCCACGGTGTTGTGGTCCATGCTAAGAAATAAGCATCTTCATCCGCCACTTTAAAACGCACGATTGCAGAACGCTCTTTTACATCCTTATATCCCTGTGCCACTTCCTGAGCAGACAGCGGGGTTCCGCAGCGAGGGCAGTAAGGTACAATTTTAAATCCTTTATACAGGAGCCCCTTATCCCAAATCTGTTTCAATGCCCACCAGACAGACTCAATAAAATTGTTGTCGTAAGTTACATATGGATCATCCATATCTGCCCAGAATCCAACGGTATTGGAAAAGTCTTCCCACATCCCCTTGTATTTCCAGACACTTTCCTTACATTTCTTGATAAACGGCTCCATGCCATATTCCTCAATCTGTTCTTTTCCATCCAGCCCCAGCAGTTTTTCTACTTCCAGCTCTACCGGCAAACCGTGGGTATCCCAGCCCGCCTTACGAATAATTTTATGACCTTTCATCGTCTGATAGCGCGGGATCATATCTTTAATGACACGCGTCAGCACATGCCCGATATGAGGCTTTCCATTGGCAGTCGGCGGTCCGTCATAAAATGTGTAAGTCGGATCATCCTTGCGTTCTTCAATACTCTTTTCAAAAATCTGATGTTCCTTCCAAAATTTCACGGTTTCTTTTTCACGATCTACAAAATTCAGATCAGAAGACACTTTTTGATACATGATTCATTCTCCTTCTATAAAACTAATATCAGACCCGCCAATGTGCGGAGCGTTTATGCTATAGGTAAGTGAGAACTTCCCGATAGCATAATCACCGGAAGTGCCAAAAGGCACATTCCGGGATTGTAAGCGGTCGCCAAGGTCTCGGGCAAGCCCGGACTTTGGCTCATCGCTATCACAAAAAAGGCGCTGTCCCAAAATAGGACAACACCGTTGCTTACTACCACCTATTTCACATACTATCATATGTTATCCCATTAACGGAGGATACCGGCACAGCTTACTTTCTTCAGCCTGCAGCTTCGGAGTGATTTTCTCTATACCTTACTCATATCCGGCTCACACCGTCCCGGACTCGCTCATATTTTCAAAATATAAATACTGTCTCCATCATCGCTTTTCTATATGGATTTATATTAACACTCCGCCAACGGTTTCGTCAATATGGATTTGAAAAACTTTTGATGGTTGTCATTTTTTACATTTTCTTTACCTAGTCTTCTATTTTCTTTTTCCTTTTTGTGATAAAATATAGAATAGTTTTTATCCGATAAGGATACTTTAACAAAATCAAAAGATTTGGAGGTACAACGTCCATGTTGCGAATTGGATTATTAACAAGCGGCGGCGACTGCCAGGCGCTGAATGCTGCGATGCGCGGCGTCATCAAAGGATTGAGCTCAACAAGAGATGATCTTGAAATCTATGGATTTCAAGATGGCTATAAAGGATTAATTTATGGAAATGCAAAGCCAATGACACCAGATGATTTTTCGGGAATTCTCACCCGCGGCGGTACAATTCTCGGAACATCCAGACAACCTTTTAAGCGAATGCGGATTCCAGACGAAAACGGTTTGGATAAGGTTGAGGCAATGAAGCAAAACTATGCAAAATATAACCTTGACTGCCTGATTATTTTGGGTGGAAACGGAACCCACAAGACAGCCAACCTTCTCCGTGAAGAAGGACTGAATGTGATCACACTTCCTAAGACCATTGATAATGATTTATGGGGCACCGATATGACCTTCGGATTCCAGAGCGCTGTAGATATTGCCACAGATACCATTGATCGGATTCATACGACAGCCTCTTCCCACAGCCGGGTCTTTATCATTGAGGTTATGGGACACAAAGTGGGGCATGTAACTCTTCAGGCCGGAATCGCAGGCGGAGCTGATGTGATTTTGCTTCCGGAAATTCCTTATGATATAGATAATGTTGCCGAAGTCATAAAGAAGCGAACAGACGCCGGAAAATCATTTACAATTCTTGCGGTTGCCGAAGGTGCTATTTCCAAAGAAGATGCTTTGTTAAAGAAAAAACAGTACAAAGCAAAGCTCGCAGAGCGGAAATATCCGTCCATTGCTTACCAAATTGCAGCGGAAATCGAAGAAAAGCTTGAAAAGGAAGTCCGAGTCACCGTTCCGGGTCATACACAACGAGGCGGATCTCCCTGTGCATATGACAGAGTCATTGCAAGCAGAGTCGGAGCCGCAGCGGCAAAATTAATTTTAAAGAAAGAATACGGCTATATGATTGCCATCAAAAATGGAGATACACAAAAAGTTCCTCTGGAAGAAGTTGCCGGGAAATTAAAATATGTGGACCCAAACTGTAAACTGATTCAAGAGGCAAGAAGGATGGGAATCAGTTTCGGAGACTGATTCCCTTCCTGTCACAAAATCAAGGGTCTGCGGCACTAACTTTCAGTGCGACAGACCCTTGAAAAAAATTCAAATACAACACTTCTAAAATATTACTTCAATTTAATCGGGAAATAAACTTCTGTCTCCCATTCTTCCGGAGATAAGCTGTCAAATTGAGATTTTGTATAAAATTCAAAGGGCGCTCCATTCCACTCATACCCATTTTCTGCAATCCATGCTGTCAATGCCCCATAAGCATCAGAGAGAGAAGAATATGGTCCTTTATGCACCGTCACGGCACACTGTCCGGCATCCAGAATTTTATCTGCTTTGTCTTTTTCACGAATCCCGACAATGAGCTCAATATCGCTGCATTCATGATGAAATTCCTGATCATAGTAAACTGCCCCCACCAGGCCATCGGGAGTCACCCGTTCTTTTGGCACTCGCTCATATAAAGTACTATAATATTTCCCAAACTCATCCACTCCCATCATCTTACGGCAGGCAAGAACATTTCTTGCCGGAGTTTCTTTTACCTGAATTTCATAGCCTTTTTGATACGCCATCAAATCACCTGTCCTTTCAAAATTATAAAGATGCGATGTTAATTCACCTATCACAATCTCCATTTCCAGTTTTTTCTTCTTAATTTTTTCTCGTTGTTTCTGTAATTTTAAAAAGAGCTCTTCCTGATCTGTTTCCTCCAGAAATGATTTGACTTCTTCCAAAGAAAATCCATACCGCTTTAGTCGTTGAATCAGCAGCATTTTCTGCATTTGTTCTTCACTATAATAACGATAGCCGTTCTGCGGTTCCGTATAAACCGGTTTTAACAGATTGATCTTATCATAGTAATATAATGTCTTCACTGTCACCTGACATATTTTTGAAAATTTTCCAATGGAAATCATCTTTTCGTCTCCTTCTTTCTCTTCTTTGATCCGAATCTAAATCTAGTATAAGGTCTGACCTCAGGGGGGAGTCAAGCGCCAAACGATATTTTTCTTTCTTCGGCATAAAATACCCCCAGACAGAGTTTTACTTTCCGCCCTGCGAACGTTAAAAACATGTTGGATTTTTGAAAGCTATTTTTACAGCATGTAAAATCGCACGCATCCTGGGAAGCGTTTTTATGGGATAGGAAATCGGGGTGAATTTCCTATCCCATAAAAAATACACCTCCTTGAAACAAACAGTTTTATTCCCTCAACTGTCTTTTCCAAGGAGGAGTATCTCATTTGCTGAACAATATTTTTTTCTGCCTGATCAGACGTCCTATCTCAATTTTACTGCCTCGCCTTTTTCCAGACTTTCATGAACTGCCTCTGCAATTAATTCTGCCTGTAATCCATCATTTCCATCCGCGATAAACGGCAAATCATTCTGTAAACAATAGATAAAATCGTTGATTGGCTCAATTCCGAATCCACTTGGTCTTCCGTTATTATTCAAAATAAAATAAGAGTTCGGTGTGCGCTGTTTCTGATCATTAAACATTTCAACGCCCCGGTTCTGTGAATCAATACGGAACATTGCATTTTCACAGAGAATCTGTGTTCTTCCATCGTTGTTTTTTGCAAATCCTTTCGGAAGAATCCAAGAGTTCTCCACAGTCCAATAGCATCCGTTTTCCATCTTTAACGTTGCCTGAATAGAGTCGTAGGTGTCAATTCCCTTGCTCTTTAACAGTCTTTTGCTTCCCACTGCATATACTTCTTCAACTTCACATCCCATATACCAACGGATCTGATCATAGCAATGGGTTCCGAGGAAATGTACCGGACTTGATTTGTCCGCCCAGTTAAACCATTCTGTCGGCACATCAATAATATCATCCATACTCATGTAGCCTCTGATCGGCGCTCCGGACGCTTCCTTCATAACTTCATTTCTTACATTGATTGCTGCCGGGTCCCATCTTTTATGATAATCTACCGCAACCCGCACATGATATTTTTCTGCTTCTTCCAGAATTTTCTTTGCATCCTCAGAAGTTGTTGCCAGCGGCTTCTCCACCAAAATCGGTTTCCCATGACGAATTGCAGAAAGCGCCGGAGCCATATGAAATGCATCCGGTGTTGCAATGGAAACGGCATCAATATCCTCATGATCCAACATTTCATCTACATCATTATATGTTTTTACGTTGTACTCCTGTGCAATTTTATCTGTAATTTCTTTGTTCAGATCACAAACCGCAACCAGATTTGTATTTGGATTCCATGTATACGCATTCACATGATTGATTCCATAAATTCCTGCTCCGACAACTGCCACATTCATAACTTTCATTTTAAAATCTCCTTCTATCACTTAACTCTATCCTAAAAGATACCAAAGAACGCAAATACAATGGAAACTGCAATAATTCCTAAAACAATCTTTCCGGTTCCTACTTTTTTATTTCTTACCAGCCAGTAAATTAAGAACAATACGATCAGAGGGAAAATGTTCGGGAAGATGGAATCTAATTTTTCCTGCACATTTACGGTACTGATTTTTAATGTTGTTTTCAGTGTTACCATAGACGCGGTCATTGCCCCCATCATAAACATTGCCAGTACATTTGCGCCGGAAATTACATCCTGCATCAGTCCGGATCCCATAATGGATTTAATAGACTCACGACCTTTTTTATAGGTCATATTGGTTGTTAAAATCAGCTCTCCGATACAGTACCCTACAAATAGCAGAAGCACCACCAACGCCAAAGGATTTCCTGCCGCAGCCAGCGTTGCAGCCGCAATTTTCATTAACGTTCCGATAATTCCCCAGTCAAAACTGTCTCCAAGCGCCGCTACCGGTCCCATTAATCCTGTCTTTAATCCTGTAATAGCCTCCGCCGGCATTCTGGACGGATCCTGTGCTCTCTGTTCCTCCATGGCTATGGTTGTCCCGAGAATTAATCCTCCTGCTGTTACATTGCAGTTATAGAGAAGTAAATGACGCTTTAAAGCATCCGCCAGATCCTCTTTCGTAGTATATAATTTCTTTAATATATGTGAAATACTTCCGCAAAATGCAATGCCCTGCATATTTTCAAAATTCAGAGGCATTTCGGCTGACATATACCAGCGGAACATCGCTTTGTTTAAATCCTTCTGAGTCAGCACACTATTTTCCTTTGTGTTTGTTTCGTTACTCATATTATTCTACCTCCTCTGCCATTTCTCTTTTCTGGAATACAGTGATAAATGCAATACAAATTGCGATGATACCGGCAGTCAGTGAATTGACTCCTCCGACAGCAACCACAATATATCCTAAGAATACATATGGAATCAGTTTGTTCTTTCCGATCATATTCATAATTAAGGCAAATCCCAACGCCGGAAGAACACCTCCCGCAACCTCAAGTCCATGTGTTACAAACTTTGGAAGGGCGTTCATAACATTGACTACAACATCCTGTCCTACCATATTAATGATAAATACCGGAAGGAACAATAATGGAAGCGCTAAAAGCGCCGGATAAAGTGTTGCACATCTCCAAATTGCTTCTGCCTCGCCTTTCTCCGCATGTGCATTGGCTTTGCTGACAAAATAGGTATTGATTACTTTTCTTAGGTTTGTTACAAAAGAACCCAGAAGTCCAACCGGTACCGCCAGCGCAATCGCAGTGGTAGCGCTCATTCCGGAACCAATGGCAATCGGAATTACACAAGTTGCCGCCAGACATTCGTCTGTCGGAAGATTGGCGCCCGGAGCAAAAATTCCGGCAAATACCAGCGCAATTCCACCGCCGATTACCAAACCTTCCATTGGCTGTCCCATCAAAAGTCCTGCTACCAGACCAACCGTTACCGGACTGGAAATGAACAGAAATCCAAAATAAGATAAGATCATTCCCCGGCACCACCAGTACATAATTCCCATAACAATTGCAATAACTACAGTATTCATATATTTTTACCCCCTTCTACATTTTTCGTTTGACGGTCTCAAAGTTCAGAGCTGAAATCTCAGGCATCGGCTGAACCGTAACTTCCACTCCTTTTCCCTGAATTTCCTCTAAAATGTCTAATTCCTCTTTTGAAATTGCAACCCCGGTTGTAATCAGCTTTCTTCCTGCTTCATTTGGAACCGCCCCTACATTCACTGCCGGAATTTCAATTCCTTTTTCCATGAGCTTCTTACACGTTTCAATGTCTTTAAAAATTAAAAATACCGTGTCGTCCGTCTGATCTAAAACTTCTTTCGCCCTGTCAATGGTCACAATATCAACTGCCGTTCCCTTTGGAACTGCCATTTTATAAATGTCACTCATGAACTCGTCATTTCCAAGAACATCATCTACCAATACAATTCTTCTTACCGGGCTTACTTTCAGCCAGCGCGCTACAACCTGTCCGTGAATCAGTCGATAATCAACTCTTACCAATTTAATTTCCGCCATTTGTTTTCCTCCGTTCCTTCATAATCTTTGTTGGGCTCACAATTCCTACTTTTCCGGCATCTCTGCAGCTTTCAATTAACTGGTCTAAAGTTTTGTCTTCCCTCTCTGTAATAAACTGAATCATCATTTGAAGATTCACTCCCGTCAATGTTTCTACATTTTTTCTCACTGCAATTTTCAATGATAAATTGGAAGGGGTCCCTCCAAAAAGATCTGCCATTACCAGAACGCCATCACCTGTATCCAGCTCATCAACATATTGTTCCATCAGCTTTTCCCCCTGCTCAATATCATCTCCCGGATTCAGGGTCCACGCCCGGCATTGATTCAGCGGTCCCGAAAACATTTCCGCCGCTTTCATCAGCTCTTCACTGACATTGCTGTGAGTCGCAATTACTAATCCGACCATTGTTCCTCCTTTTCATTTAGAAATTCTTTATTTGTGTACACAGTCTTAAATTTAAGATCTTTTGTGTCCTCGCTTATTAATAAAGCAAAAGCCGTGCCACTTTTTCATTTTTATTTCAAATAAAAAAAGCTTGAATCTGCTTTTTTCGCATAAATTCAAGCTTTTTTCGCATTTTTATTTTTTAAATATTTTCTGCCAAATGATAAATCATTAAGATTTCCCGATCGTTCATCGACACATTATACTTGTGTTCTATGACAGAAAAGCTTTCTTTCAGGTTTTTTACAAAACTTTCCCGACACTTTATCTCTTGTGTCAACTCTGAATCTGAAAGCTGTCCTTTTTCTAAAATTAAACGCTCCACCATTACACACATATGGATATACAACATCTTTCTTAAGTCCATTGGGTAGTGGGTTCCCTCTAAAATTTCAAGCCTTGCCACCACATCTTCCACGTCCGCCATAATTTTATCAGGATTTAGAATGGTTAATTGCCCGATTAAATTCCGAATGGTAAAACTCCTGACGATATTCTCTATAAAATGCTGTATTTTTTCTTTCTCAAAGTATTTTCCTATTGTAGAATATATGACCTTCTCTCCACGTTCATCAATCAGCTCATTCAACATCAGTGTCATCATACCGCCTAATTCCAGCTTTGTTGTCGTGACGACAAACTGTACATCATATTTGCAGAACACCTCGCAGTGACTCCCTTTTTCTTTCAGCTCTGCATACGGAATCTCTGCTACACTGATCTCCATGCCCTCCAGGCATTCTTCCAGAAGGATCTTCATCTTATTTGTAGTTCCAAGCCCCGTTGTACAGCACAAAACAATCGCCTTGGCTTTTTGTCTGCTTGGAATGTAACACTTCTTGGTCACATGGTGTTCTAAAATCTTGTCCATAAGATCCTGAAGATCTTCATGTGCAAGAATCCTCTCTGCCGCCTCCAGCGCCATTTCTGTTGTAATATTATTGACAATCCCAAGATCCCCCTCCACTGCATCTTTTAAATCTTCGGAAATATCCAGCAAAGAGCCCATATCTACAAAAATCAAAAGCCCCTTAGAGGTATTTGTATTTTTCAGATACGTTTTAATTCTGGCTGCAACTTCTTTTTTTGGAGTGTCATAGGTCATATCGAACGCTTCAAACACATAGGTTTCAAACACCTTGTTCACTGTACTGGCAATACTGGAGGCAGTTGCCGGACCGTGAGAGACAATAATCGCATTGGTATAATCCATATCATCCCGGGCAATGCTGTAAAAATACAGGGTTGAAAACACTCTCACAAACCATGGATTTGTCTCATAATCTACTGCCTGATGAATTAATTCATAAAAAATCAGTCCCATTTTATAACTTCGATACATGACTGTCTGCAGCTGTTCTGCGATTTTTTCATATTTCTTATCATCCAGGCTGCGGTCCTGATTATTCAAAACATAAAGAAGCTTTACAAATACCATCTCCATCACTCCATTATGTTTCAATCCATAATTATCCCGCAGGTAAATTAAAATCTTGTTGATCGCCTGACTATACAAATTCTCAATATAGGGATGAATCTCCTGACTGATGACCAGATCAGAAACGCGGTTTACTTCATTATAAATGGTCTGGCGGAATTTCCCTGTGGAGACGTCCTTTTTTAAATATTTTGCGACCATACTGACAACAATTTCATCTGAAAAGTCAATTTCACTCTGCTCACAGGCTGATAATTTTACGCCGCTATTTTGTGTCGGGGAGATCTCAATGCTTTGATTTACATAGGGTATAAATTCATTTCCTTCACGGAAAAACTGTGTCTGTGATAAATGACTGAGACGCACCGGAATCTTCTCCTCTCCCGGCTTTTTTTCATTATAAGCTTTTGCGCAAGTCAACCGAAGAATATTCTTTAAAGTTCCGATATTTCCCTGTCCCTGAAACGTCAGCACCCGATTCAGCACATTGCTGCTGACCGAAAAATGGCAGTTCATTGTCACTGCCTCCTGATGAATCAAAAACAAAATCAACTGGTACTTTTCCTCCAAAGTCCGTTCCTGAAACGTCGGCAGCGTCACATCCACCGGAATTCTTCTTAAAAAAGTTCCCAGCATCGTCTCTCTTCCCTCTGTGGTCGCAAAAATCAGCCGGACATTTAATTGGACGTTTTGTCCGCTGTCCCCCATTCTTGATACGATTCCCTTATCCATATAACGAAATAATTTTTCCTGCCCTTCCGGGGACAGACGATGAACCTCATCCAAAAATAAATATCCGGAATCAGCCTCTTCAATCAGCCCTTTTGTATCCTTATTTGCTCCGGTAAACGTTCCTTTTTTATATCCGAATAACACCGAAGAAAGCAGTTCTTTATTGTTGGCATAATCTGCACAGTTCAATACAACAAACGGCGCATCCTTTGGAATTGCTCCGATAAATTTCGCGTATTTGTAAATATACTCTGCCAAAAGACTCTTTCCGACGCCGCTGTCTCCGAAAATCAAGATCGGCATCCCTCTCTTGGGATATGCGGCGGACAGTTTGCATTTTTCTACCGCGTCCTTTAAACTCTGATCCGCCCCGATCAGTCCGTAGAACGGGTCGTTGATTTGCCGACTTCGATTTTGCTGCAAAGAAAACCGGACCGGTCTGGTCTTTTCTTTCCACACCTTTCCCTCTCGTGCCAGATCATTTAAAATTCCACTTGCTGTATTCCTCTGAATTCCAAGATTTTGTGCTATCTCTTCCGCAGTTCTTTTTTGATCATTCTCGTGTAGAAGCTGTAAAATTCTTTCTCTATTGCTCTGCTTTGCCACGATCTCTCTTCCTCCTTCGCTTTTCCCCGCATTTTGAAACTCAATTGGCCGCTTTCTTTTTTAAATATGTCTGCATAATTTTATTCAACTGCATGAAATCAATCGGCTTTGGTATATGATCGTTCATCCCCGCCGCCCTTGCATTTTTAACATCCTCCGCAAACGCATTTGCCGTCATAGCGACAATGGGAAGCTTCTCCACGTCCTCCCGCTGCAAGCACCGAATTTCCTTTGCCGCCTGATAGCCGTTCATAATCGGCATTTGAATATCCATAAAAATCATATCATACTCATTTTCTTTCGATTCCCTTATCATCTTTACAGCTGCTTCCCCATTCTGAACCCAATCGGTATGCGCACCGAGTGTTTTAAAAATTTCCATTGCAATCTCTGCATTTAATTCATTGTCTTCTGCCAAGAGCAAACGGCATCCCTTATAGTCGTTCTCCCAATGAAACAACGGCTCCTGCCGATCTTCCATTTCGACTTTTTCAGGATTTGAAATCTCAAGAAAGCTCGTTACCAATCGGCTTTTAAACAGTGGTTTTGTAAGAAATTTCGACACCCCCGCCGCTCTTGCTTCAGATTCAATTTCGCTCCAGTCATAAGCCGTCAGGAAAATAATCGGAATCTTTTCTCCCGCCTGTTTTCGGATTTCTTTTGCCGTTGCAATTCCATCCATTCCCGGCATTTTCCAATCCAAAATTACTGCAAAATAATTCTCCTTTTGCTTTTTCCTGAACAACACCTTTGTTACAGCTTCTTCTCCGGTCTGACACCATTCTCCCTGCATTCCAAGACTTCGCAAGACCTCACAGGTACACATACAGACATCTCGATCGTTGTCTACCACCAAAACAGGAAGATCTTTCCATTGATAAAGCTCTCTTTCTTCCCGTTCCTGAATCTTTAGATGAAGAATAACTGTAAATTTAGACCCTTTTCCCAATTTCGATTCCACATAAATATTTCCATTCATCAAATGAACTAAATTTTTTGTGATTGCCATACCTAATCCAGTCCCTGTCACATTTTCCAAACGATGATCTTCTGCTCTCGTAAAGGGTTCAAATAAAATTTCCTGAAATTCTTCACTCATTCCGATTCCATTATCTTCAAAGCAAATCTCATATTCTCCGTAATGCTTCATCCGAGTCAGACGCTCCTTCACGGAAATTTTAATTTCTCCCCCATCGGGAGTATATTTGATTGCATTGGAAATGAGATTTACAAAAATCTGCTGAATTCTTACACTATCACCTATCACGTGTTCGTGATTTAAGTCTGTGATATCAATTTTCAGGTCATGATGTTTGCCCTGGATTTGCGGAAGAATCATCGTAATCATATCATCCATCAAATCTGCAAGATGGAACTTTTCCTCCTGCAGCTTTATATTTTCAGATTCAATTTTGCTCATATCCAGGACTTCATTGATTAATCCCAATAAATGTCTGGACGCCGCCGTAATTTTTTCCAGACATTCTTTGACACGATCTGGTTCTCCTAAATTTGCCCCTGCAATTGCAGTCATTCCGATAATTGCATTCATTGGCGTCCGAATGTCGTGACTCATTCTGGACAGAAAATCCGTTTTTGCAGAACTTGCCTGTTCCGCCAGCTGGTATGCCTCCCTGAGCGCCTGCTGCTGCATCAGCCGCTCCGCCTTTTGCCGATCAATATCCGACTGAAATAAAACCACCCGCACCGGAATGCCATCTTTAAATTCTGAAACCTGAAAAGTACTTCTTTGCCACTTTCTTTTTTTGCCGCAGGTCATAAACTCATATTCTACTCTGCGTTCCGTTTTCAATCTTTCCTGCAAATACTTTATATCACAAAACTCCTGAAATTCCTCTGCATATTCCGGCGCAACCAACTCTTCCTTCGCCTTTCTTAACAGCTCGCTGTATAATCCCTGGACCGGAATCTCATAAGATGGAGCTGGATCATAAGAAAGCGTTGTGTACTGTCCACTTAAAAAATTAATTTCAAAAATTCCGATATATTCATTTTTCAGGCTGCCGAGAACTCTTTCTAATTTTTGATATGCAATTTCCTGATCCTTTAAATCGGTAATATCATAGATTGACCCAAAAACACTTTGCACCCGGCCGTTTTCTTTCACAACGGAACCGCTGATTCCATACCAGCGCATCTGTTGATTATGTACATTCTTCATTTGCACCTGTACCATCTGCTTGGAACCGTTTTGAAAAAACTCATGTAATATCATCTGGTCTTTTTTAGGGCAGACGTCAGCAGTGGAAATTCGCTCCAAAAAGTTTTCAAAATCTTCACACTGTTCTTCTGTTCCGTTTTTTGACGGCGCAAAAACAAGAAACCGGTCTTGAAGCGCATCATATTGAAACGTATACATCTGAGAAGAAAGGATCACCTGCTGATACCGCTGTTGATTTAATTCTTTCATATACCGTTTTGTGATTTCCCGGTATACTCCAACCGCAATTTGAGTTGGAGTTCCATCCTTATTTAGAATTGCCTGCATTTTTAAATCCTGGACCGAAATACTGCCATCCGCCTGCACCAGCTTCACAATGCCTCCGGCTTCTTTCTCTCCGCGCATCATCGCCTCATGGATCTGAATATAGATATCCTTTGTGTCTTCGGTTACAATTCCGCGGCGCACCATATCATAAGGAATTCCTGCCTGTACCGTTGAAACTCCAAAAGCCTGCGCAGTCTGCTCGTCTACAAAAATTTCCTGTTTTTCAACATCATAAGTAAATACGAGACTCCCGGATTCCTTGGCGGCAATCTGAAAGGCTTTCATGCTGATATAGAACCTTTCATCCACATCTCTTAATCTCTGATAAGTTTCTTCTGGTTTGTCCAACTTCTTAATTTCCATTCCGTGTTTCCCTTCTGGCTTCCCATGCGCAGTTTCTCTGTTGTTTATATCATACCATATAACACTGGTAAATTGCCTTAGAATTTGTTAAGATAGATTCATCAATTTTAGAAACAGCCTATGACAGGAGATCCCTATGACACTCTATGATATTCTATTTAATTTTTTTATCTATGGCTTTCTCGGATGGTGCGCAGAAGTTGCATTCGCAGCCTTCCGACAACAAACCTTTGTAAACCGGGGCTTTTTAAACGGACCCATCTGCCCCATTTACGGAATTGGAGTAACACTGGTTGTTGCCGCTTTGCAGCCGTATCTCCATCATCCGCTTTATCTATATTTTGCGTCTGCCGTTCTCGTAACCGTTTTGGAACTTCTTACGGGCATTTTGCTGGAAAAACTGTTTCACCATAAATGGTGGGATTACTCTGATATGCCGCTGAATATCGGCGGTTATGTATGTCCCCTCTTCTCGCTGATCTGGGGCGCTGGATGTGTCGTGATTGTAAAGCTGATTTATCCACTGACCACAAAATTAATTTCTCTGTTTCCCTTATGGATAGGACAGCTTTTTCTTTTGATTTTGTGCACTGCACTGCTGGCAGATTTATACATTACGGTTCAGGCAATTTTAAAATTCAATCAACGACTTGCCCTGATGGATGAAATTGCCAGAGAACTTCACAATATCTCTGATCAGATCGGGGAAAATATTTATCAAAATATGATGGACGGATTTGAAGCGCAGGATAAATTAAAAGAAAAAATAGAAGAAATGAAACAGAATGTGGATGATTTGAAACAGAAAATGAATGACCTAAAACAGCGTCCGGAAGAACTTTATGTAAAATACATTTCTTTATTAAAAAATCCGTCTCGAACTTCAAAAAGGCTCATGAAAGCCTTTCCGAAAATGAAACCTCAAATTTACAAAAAACAATTCCGTAACCTGAAAGATTTTATGAAACGCACCAAAGATAAATACCGTAAGCCGGATTAAAGTTTCTCCTTCTCGTCCTGAAAATTTGCCGCCCGTAAGAAGCATAAGTCTTCATGGGAGTCAATGACACCGACAGCCTGAAGGTAAGCATATATGATCGTTGTTCCCACAAATTTCATTCCTCTTGCTTTTAAGTCTTTTGATATCCGATCAGAAAGTTCAGAGTGACTAAGCCCTGTTTCACGGATGACCTTCCCGTCGGTAAATTCCCAAAGATATTTTGAAAAACTTCCAAACTCTTTTTGAATTTCCTTAAAAATCCCAGCATTTATAACCGCCGCCTGAATTTTGCGGCGGTTTCGGATAATTCCCGGATTTTGCCTCAGCTTCTCCATAGAAACCTCATCATAGGAGCTCACCCGGTCTATATCAAAACCATCAAAAGCCTCTCTGAAATTTTCTCTTTTATTTAAAACACATTCCCATGAAAGCCCTGCCTGAAATCCTTCCAATATGAGCATCTCAAATAATTTTTGATCATCATATACCGGAATTCCCCACTCTGTATCATGATAGCGAATATAATTTTCATTGTTGGGATTTGCCCAGCAGCATCTTATTTTTCCATCCTTCCATTCCATTTCTATCCCTCCCTACTGATATCGGATTTGCTGTGTTTGTTCCATTGGTTTTCTAATTAAGTCTCTGCCTTTCCAGTCTTCCCGGTACATATCCACCGCCGTAATCTGTCGATTGCCATATGTGGTATAGTAATAAATTCCCTTATTCGCGTTGCAGCAGCTTGAATACATCGTAATATCATATTGCTTCTGTCCCAGATCACAACACCCTCTCGGAAACTCAACAGCACCTAAAATATGAAAAAACTGTCCCACACTCCCTGCTTCTGAGCAGTCTGAAACAGAATTTTCTTTGATAAAAGCTGCTCTTACAAATCTTGATTGTGAGGAGAGGTCTCCTGGCAGTCCCAACGCCCCCATTCCGCGGCTGGGAATTGAAAAGGAGAGTCTCTTTGAAAATCGATTCTCCGGATCTTTCGCTGATAGCTGCATATATTGATTGAAGTTCGTAAGCTGCATTGGAAACGGAGGATTATTGGTCAAAACGCCCACCGGATTCCTGTAGAAATGCAGTCCGTCTTTCACGGCTTCTATGGTGGCAGCTTCCTGTCGGTCTGCCACAATCCAATGTAACTGCGCGGGAGGTACGGTTTCCTCAAAAGACTCATTGGTCAGATGAAGCCCGGACAATAAGCTTCGGACCTGGGCAACAGAGTCACATTGACCTAAAATCCACGGAATCAATTCAAAGGATGCAATGTTGGTATGTCCCTTCTTCAAAGGACGATACACTGCATTCCCCACAAAATTCAGCCCTGCCATTCCAAGTCCTGCCTCATTCACAGCATCATAATACAGCGGAACTCCATGACGCACACAGGCTGTTCCGATCATTGCATAGTGCATTCGCTGATCCTTTTCATGCCGGAATCTTAATGGAAATTTTCTTGGAGTTATCACAACTTCTTCTCCATAAGAAGTCATATAATCAAGATTCCGTCCGAAATAAAAATCTTTCGTCTGATACGTGATTGCAGTACACATAAAAAAGTCCTCCTTATGTTTCCATCCTCCCATCAACGCTCTGCTATGATCTATATTCTTTATCATACCACCGACGAATGCTTTTTACTACATTTCTTTCTGCCTTTACAATTTTTCAAAAATTCGTATGGCATCCAAAATATGATACGGTTTTGTCTGATGATTTCCTTCCGCCTTTCCGGTAACCAAAAGATACTCTCTGCCTTTGATCTTTGCCAGACTCGCAAGGCAAAGACCCGCTTCATCGGTATATCCCGTTTTTCCTCTAAGATACCTTCCATTGGACAGCCTCAATTTTTCTCTATACGGAAACAAGGTACTATAAAGCGTTCGATTCGATGCCGATAAATTCGTTTGAGAAACCTGATATGTCATACTGGTAAAAATTTTCCTGAATTTCTCATTTTTTAGTGCATAATCCAGCAAGATTGCCATATCTTTTGCCGTGGTATAATGATTCTCCTCAAAAAGTCCTGTGGCATTGGAAAAATGCGTATGATTCATGCCAAGTTCTTTGGCTTTTCGATTCATCCGCTCTGCAAATTTTAATTCCGATCCATCCAGATATTTCGCAATCCGATAGCAGCACTCTGCGCCGGAAGGCAGCATAATTCCATAAAGCAGGTCTTTTATTGTCACAATCTCTCCCCCGAAAAAACCCGCCGTTGACGCCCTCTGGCTCTTTGCTCTGGAAACCAGCTCTGCCGGGATTACTACTTTTTTTTGATCGTCAGAAATTTCTTCTGCCGCAATCAAGGCTGTCATAATTTTTGTCATAGACGCGGGATACATTTTTTCTTCCCCTTTTTTGGAAGCAATGATCTTGTGTCCGGAACGTTCCATCAATACAAGATACCGACTGTATGTATTTGACACCAATTTTCTTTCTGTGAAATAATTCCCGATGGCTGTAATTCCAAGCAAAAAAACGACAGCTGCAATCAGCCGTTTTACTTTCTTCATAAGACTCTCCTTCCCCTTATTGCATCTCTATGATTTGTCTCATATAATAAAAATGAATTCTGTTGACAGAGTTCTCCGCCTCGATGTTCTAAATCATAAAAAAAATGAAATTATGAGGCAATGGCTGTGCCTTAAAAAAACAACTTTTGGCTTAAACGTTGAAAGCGATGGTTTTTTCAGGACAGTCCTTTCGTTTTCAGGAATTATTCTGGATTTTTCCATTGCTTTTTCTTATGATTGTTTATATTCTAATACCTACAAAGGAGCGTATTATGTTAAAAATTATTCTTTGCGATGATGACCCTTTTATTTTAAAAATCATGCAGCAGCAAATTGAAGAAGTTTTATCCAATTATCATCTTGACGGTCAGATTGTATGTATCACATCCAACTACAAAGATTTATTCATTTATGTAAAAAAGCATCCTGGAGATTTTCTCTTTTTTTTGGATTTGGACTTTGGAAGCAACGAATTTAATGGCATTGATATTGCCAAACAAATCAGAAAAAACTCCCCGTCATCTAAAATTGTCTTTGTAACCAATCATTATGAACTTGCTCTGGATGTCTTAAAATCCGGCATTGAGCCATTTGGTTTTATTGAAAAGACGACCGATCTTGCCAAAATGAATCAATCCTGTTACCAGTATATTTATTTAGCCCAAAGAATGCTGGCTCCGCCAAAAGAGAGCGCCCCTCAAAAAAGCATTCCCTTAAAGCCGGGACTTGATGACGAAATTTTACTGCCCATCTCTGATATTGTGTATGTAGAGGCTGTGAAAACAAAATCTCATTGTATCTGCTACCACACCGTCAACGGTTCTTCCATTACCGTCAGAGAATCCATTGAACATGCTTTATCGCAATTAGGCGATGATTTTATTCAAAGCCACCGCTCCGTCATTGTCCACAAACATCATATGATCGGAATGAATGACGGAATCATTCAATTTATGAACGGGGCACAGGCCCCCTGCTCATTCCGTCTGCGAAATAAAATAAAAGGAGTTATCTATGGAGATGAAAAATAATACACAACGCTGGTATCACTTTCTGATTTTGTTCTTCCTCATTTGGATCAGTCTGTATCATCCGCTTTTGAAAATGACCGGAACTACATTTATGCAAAATATCGTAATCAGTCTTACCAGTGTCATCTCCATCCGCATTTTAAATTTCCTTGACTTTCGTTTTTTTGATTACGGTATTTTGTTCTGCGGAATCTTTGTTTCCATTACTACTTCATTTTCTCAGATGAATACTACAAACTTTTTCATATTTTTGCTCTTTTTCGGAATTAGCCTCTGGAGAAGAGAACTGCAGAAGGGAAAAGTATTATTTACCTGGATGGCGTTCCTCTCCTACATCGTCAACCGGCTTTTTCTCTCTGCCATTTACCATTTTTCCATGCCTGCTTACTATGATCTCACCCGTGGGCTTCCTGCATCTTCCTTTATAAAAATTTTCCTGTTCGGCTTCCTTTCCGCAGCGGTACTTGCATTGGATGCACTGCTGGTCTGGTGCCTAAACCATTTCTTCGGAAAATTTTTTCAGCAGGTATCTCAGCTGGAACTTTCCTATCCGCCTATTGCCCGATATTTTATACTGACATCTCTGCTGATATTTTTTCTGGTCTTCTTTGTGCAGTCTGAATTGTTAAATGTCTTATTTGATTCCTCGGCAGACTATCTTGCCAAAGCAGACGCGGAAGCTTTTCAGCTTACGATGTTTGATCTCTATATGCTCATTACCAACGTCCTATCCACCGGCGTCATTTTCTTTCAGTTTTTTATTTTAATTATTTTGCTGAAATTCTCAAAATACCGGCTGACTCTGGACGCCCAGCGAAGGTACAAAGAAGATCTTCTTTTGTATAACCATAATTTAGAAGAAAATTTGACCGAAATCCGGAATTTGAAACACGATATGAAAAATATTTTGTTTACTCTAAGCCACTTTATCGAACACAGCCAGGATCGGCAGCTAAAAGAATACTTTCAAAAAACTGTCAATCCATATTTTCAAAAAGAGCTGAAAAAGAATGATTTGTACACAAATTTGCAAAGAATTGAAGATGAACAACTAAAAGCCTTTTTATATTATAAATTGACCTCCGGGTTATATGACGATTTAACACTCCGTTTCTCTATGGAAAAAAATTTCAATGAGAATATGTTTATTCATGGAATTGAATTTTTAGATTTTGTACGTATTCTGGGAATTTTTCTGGACAATGCCATGGAGGAGGCCCGTCAGACAGCCGAAAAGAAATTGGAAGTTTCTTTTGCAGAAGCATCCGGTAATTATGAAATTAAAATCTGCAATTCTATTCGCGCAAATCAAAAAGTTATCCCAGGCCTTTCTGACAAAGGACTGGGACGCGGAAATGGTTTATTTATTGTTGAAAGTATTTTAAAAAAATATCCGAATATTACATTGAACTCTTATACAAATCAAGGAATGTTTTGTCAAAGCCTCATCCTTTAAAACCATTCATTTTCTTTTCTTGAGGCGCAGGCTTTCTGAATTTTCTTTGTAACTGCTGCCAACAGCAAAGCGTTCACTTTCCTTGCCTGATTTGGACAAACCTTCACACAGCGCATGCAGGAGATGCATAGCTCCTGATCCGTTTCTTTCGGATGACTTTTTGAAATCGCCTCCACCGGACATTTTTGAGCACATAATCCACACTCATTACAGTTCTTTCCTGCCTTGGGCTGTATCGGAACAACACCATATTTCCGGTACGGCCGATTTCCCGGTACATCTAAATTTTCCGGTATCTTATGATTTTGTATTCTTTCCAAAATACTCTCTGCAAAACCTTCAAGCTCCTGTACATCTTGTTCATCCGGTCTTCCCTTTCCAAACTTATGAACAATGGAGTGCTCTGTCACAACTGCCGCTGCCGCTGCACAGCGAAAACCGCATTCCTCCATAAGATCTTTTAATTCAAGAAGGGTATCCTCGTAGGCGCGATTTCCATATGTTACAATCAAAACCGCCTTTGCACCTTCTCCTTTGATTTTCTGAATTCTCTCAGATGCCGCTGCCGGAACTCTTCCGCCAAAGGATGGAACTGCGATGATACAAAGATCATTTTCCTGAAATGTTATTTCTGAAAAGTCCACGGTGGAATCTGTTAGATCCATAGTTTTATAAGGCTTACGAAGCGCCTTGACAAAGATATCGGCTGCCTTTTTTGTTCCTCCGGTGGGGCTAAATATGATTTGATATACACTCATTTGATTGTTTCCTCCTCTTATTTTTTATCATAAGACAGTCGCTTTTCTCACCAGTAAAGCGACTGTCTCTACATGCCCAGAATGTCCAAATTGGTCTACAACACTGATTTTCTCTACCTGATATTGACTTTCTCCCAATCGCTTCAGATCTCGTGCCAGTGTCGCCGGATCACAGCTTACATATACAATTCGTTTCGGCGCCATCCTTACCATTGTTTCCAGCAAAGAAGCATCACACCCTTTTCTCGGAGGGTCCACTACAATAACATCTGCATAGATTCCATTTTTTTCATATTCCCGCGGCAAAACTTCTTCCGCTTTACCTACAAAAAATTCTGTATTGGTAAATCCATTCATTCTGGCATTTAATTTTGCATCGTCAATGGCTTCTTTTACAATTTCCACACCATAAACCTTTTTTGCCTTTTGTGCCAAAAACAGAGAAATCGTCCCGATTCCGCAATACAGATCCCATACAGTCTCATTCCCTGTCAGCCCTGCATATTCTAAAGCCTTTTCATAAAGTACCTTCGTTTGTTTTGGATTTACCTGAAAAAATGACAAAGGTCCAATTTGATATTTTACATTGCCAATGTCATCCCGAATATAAGCAGGACCATACACCTCTTCAATCTTATTCCCCAGAATACGATTTGTTTTTTCCCTGTTTCCATTCACACAGATACTGGTCATCCCTTTAATTTCCTTGAGAGAATCAACCAAAGCATCTAAATTTCTGAGATCCTTTTTAGAGCCATTGACCACCAGACAGACCATAATTTGTCCCGTCGCAAATCCCACTCTCGTTACAATGTGGCGCACCAATCCCCGGTGCGTGGTTTCATCATAGGCGGAAATTTTATATTTTTTCATATAATCTAATACTGTTATCAGAATCTTTTCATTGACGGGATGCTGAATCAGGCAATGGGTGCCATCTACAATATGATGTGTTCTTCCTGCGTAAAATCCTGTCACCAGCTTTCCATCCTTATTGGTTCCTACCGGAAACTGAGCTTTGTTGCGGTAATAAAAAGGCTCCTCCATTCCGTAAATAGGCTCCATTTTTTCTTCCACCGCCGACAATCCTCCAATTCGCTCCAAACAATTTTTTACCTTATGAAATTTGTATTCCAGCTGCTTTTCATAAGATAAATGCTGCAGAGTACACCCTCCGCACTGACGTGCTTTCGGGCATCTGGGCTCCACCCTGTCTTTGGATGGCTCCAGCACCTGCTCCACCCTTGCAAATCCATAATTTTTCTTTGTCTTTATAATTTTAGCGCGAACCTTATCTCCGATCACCGCGTCCTTTAAAAAAAGGGCATAGCCGTCTATATGGCCAATGCCCTCTCCCTCATTTCCAATGTCATCAATATACAGTTCTACTATCTGATTTTTCTTAAATTCCATATGCACCTCTAAATTGATGTTTTACGAATCCTTGTATCCAAAAGCCGCTGAAATCCGGACCATTCCTGATCTTCTTTTTGTTTCTCCATAATCTCCGCAAAAGTTTCCATACGGGCATCCAGATTATCCGCCTGACTCAGTGCAATTGCCTCCAAAAGCGCAGGCTTTTTCGGGGAACCGAATTCTAACTCCCCGTGATGAGCCAGCATACAGTGCTTTACTTCATTGGCAAGCTTCGGCGGAAACCCAGGGATCTCCCGAATCAAGCGGTCCAGCTTGATCGCCCCCATCACAATGTGCCCCACAAGCTGTCCTTCGTCTGTATAGTCATTCTCAGGGAATCCGGACAGCTCCTCGACTTTTCCCATATCATGCCACAGAGCGCACATGACAATCAAATCCCGATTGATCTGCGGATACAATGCAGCATAGCTTTCACATACCTTTGCAACCGAAAGACTGTGCTCTAAAAGCCCTCCAATATATCCATGATGCACACTCTTTGCCGCAGAATGCACTTTAAACTCTCTCGCAAAATTCTGGTCCTCCACAAAAACCTTCTCTGCCAGTTTTTTAAGATGCGGCTCTTTTGTCTTTTGAATCATCCGCAGTAATTCCTGATACATGCCGTCAATATCCCTCTTGGTACTCGGCATATAATCTGTCATCTGATATTCTCCCTCGGAAGCCTTGCGGATCTGCTGAATATTTAACTGATGGGCGCCCTGATAACTGGTCACCTGTCCGCGAACCTGTATGTAATCCATCGCCTCAAAATGACCAATGGCATTGGTCAGCTCCCACACTTTTCCGTCAATCATACCGGTTTTATCCTGAAGAGTCAGGGAATAATAAGATTTTCCGAATTTTGAAGTTCCCGGTGATTTTGTTTTACATAAATAGATCTCCGTAATTTGATCTCCTTCACGTAAATCGCTAATATATCTCATGTTTGAAACCTTTCTAGTTTAAAATTTTAAATCCTCTTCAATTTTTCACATTTTATTATGCCACAGTTCATTTATAAAATCCATACCCAAAACATGCAAAAAGACGATATTCTAAATGTATCCTTTGAAAACCAAAGGCACTGCAAAATATCGTCTCTTCTTGTTTGCATTTTCATCTTTTGCTTCGCCGCTACGATTCCTTTGCGTTTTTATACGCCTGCTCATAGAAAAATTCCTGCGAATTTAAACATGTTTCCTGATTCTTCGGAATTTTATAATTTCCCCTGAAATCCTCCTCCCGCGCCTTTTGATTGTCACTGAGCATCGTAATAAACATTTCCGTCAGCTGCATTTTCAGTTCCGGATCATAAACAGGTGCCGCAACCTCTACCCGGCGCAGAGTATTTCTGGTCATAAAATCTGCAGAAGCAATGTAAACTTTTTCTCTTCCTCTACTTCCGAAAATATAAATGCGGGAATGCTCCAGAAACCGACCCACAATGCTCCTTACCTGAATATTCTCCGTTTTCCCTTTGATCCCCGGAATTAAACAACAAATTCCCCGAATCACCATATCAATTTTCACTCCCGCGCAGGACGCCTCTGTCAGCTTATCCATAATCTTCTTATCTGTAAGAGAATTCATTTTTAAGCCGATATAGCTGTCCTCTCCGGCTTTTGCATGTTCTATTTCCTGATCAATCATTTCCAGAACTCGATTTTGCAGGCAGTTGGGCGCCACCAGAAGATGATTGGATGACTCTACCGTGTCCCCCATTGACAGCGCCTGAAACACATCTGCCGCTTCCATTGCAATATCAACATTGGCAGTCATCAACGATAAATCGGTATACAATCGGCTGGTTTTTTCATTATAATTTCCGGTTCCGATCTGGGTAATATATTCTACATGCCCTTCGATTTTTCTTGTAATCAGACATAATTTAGAGTGAACCTTATAACCGTCTAATCCATAGATCACACGGCATCCGGCATCCTCCAGTCTTCTGGACCATTCAATGTTGTTTTCCTCATCAAAACGAGCCTTTAACTCCACTAAAATGGTGACGTCCTTTCCGTTTTCTGCCGCTTCAATTAAGGACTCCACAATTTTACTCTGCTTTGCCACACGATATAACGTCATTTTAATGGAAACTACGTTTTTATCGTTTGCTGCCTGCGAAAGCAAGCTTAAAAACGGACGCATACTCTCATAAGGATAAGACAGCAGTTTATCTTTTTGGGCAATTTGGTCCATGATCGGCTCATCCTCGGAAAACTGCGGAGATTTCTGTGGAACTCTCTTCTCAAAGAACAAATGGTTTTCTCTCCGAAGAATGTCCTGTACCCCAAATACAAAGGATAAATCCAACGGCGCCTGACTGTAGAAGACGTATCTCGGATCTAAATCCAGATATTCACATAATAAATCAATGATTTCTCCGTCCATTTCCTTGGATAATTCCAGACGAACCGGCGCCAGCTTCTTTCGTTTCTTTATTAACTGAATCATAAAATCACGATAGTCGAGATCTTCATCATATAGAGCATCGGCATCAATATCTGCATTTCTTGTAACCCGAATCAAGGCTTTTGCTTTTACATGATATCCTTTAAAAACCCTTGGAACATAGTGGAGAATCATCTCCTCCGACAACATATAATCTCCGTTATTTGACGATTTAATCAATCTTTGAAATACCTGATTTCCACATGGAATGATGCCAAGCTTTTCCTTTCCGCTTTTTGTCTCCAATACCGCAACCACATAGATCTCCTTGTTTTTCAAAAAAGGAAACGGCTGTCGTTTTCCTATGATCGTAGGCGAAATTAACGGAGCAATCTCTGCCTGAAAATATGCTCGAAGATATTCACTTTCCTTCTTGGATATCTTTTGGAAGTTTACCAGCTTAATTCCGTAATCTTCCACCTGCTCCATAATTTCTTCATAAACACTGTCCTTTCTGCGGTTTAATTTCCTCACCGCGGGCATGATCGCTTCCAGCTGTTCGTTTGGCGTCATCTTCGTTTTATTTTCTTTCATATCCCGGTCAATTAACATCTGATCAATCAAAGATCCCACACGCACCATAAAAAATTCATCCAAATTGCTCTGATAAATCGAAGCAAAGGTTAAACGCTCGCATAAAGGAACCTCTTTATTTTCTGCCTCTTCCAGTACGCGCTCATTGAATTTCAGCCACGAAAGTTCCCGATTCATAAATATCTTCTGTTCTGTTTTCATTCTATCCTCCAAAAAGCTTTTTGACACATTATCTTTCCGGGATGCTGAAGACGCATCCCGTCTCACATCGACAGACGGCATCTGTTTAGGTTTTTCTTATATTTTACGATCCTTCCGTTAAAAATAAAGACACGCTATGTTAAGTTTTTGTAAAATTCTTTCTTAATTCTGGATTTTCTTCTATCCGTTTACACCGGGAAAAATCTATGTTAAACTCAAATGGAACCAGATATAAACTGTAAAAGGAAGCAAAACTCATGAATCAAAAAGTATTACAAACCTTGGAATTTGATAAAATTATAAAAATATTAACAGAATATGCCACAACGGAGCTTGGCAAAGCCATGTGTTCGGCTCTGACACCTATGACTGAAGAATCTCATATTTTAAATGCCCAGGACCAGACACAGGATGCATTGACACGAATTTATCAGCGTGGAAATGTATCTTTTTTTGGCGTAAATGATCTGTCTGCCTCTCTGGCAAGATTAAAAATGAAGGGAACCCTGGGAATCGGTGAACTTCTTGATATCGCCCGGCTTTTAGAAACTGTAAAAAACGCTGTTTCCTACGGCGTTCGGACTGACGATGAAACGGAAGCGGATTCTCTGGATGATCTGTTTGAAAGCCTGCTTCCAATGGAAGACCTTCTGCGTGAAATTCGCCGCTGTATTATCTCTGAAGAAGAAATCAGTGATGATGCCTCCTCTTCATTAAAGAGTATTCGTCGTGCCATCAAACAAACCAACCAGAAAATTCATTCTCAGCTAACGGCTATGGTAAGCGCTTCTTCCAATCAGGACAAGCTTCAGGACGCCATTGTGACCATGCGAAACGGACGTTACTGTATTCCGGTAAAACAAGAATACCGCAATTCCTTTCAGGGGATGATTCATGACCAATCTGCCTCCGGCAGTACACTTTTCATTGAACCGATGGCTGTGGTTGCTCTAAACAATGAACGAAAAGAACTGGAAGGCAAAGAGCAGACGGAAATTGAGAGAATTTTATCTCTGTTAAGTGAACAGGCTTCCTATGGTATTGACGATCTTGCATCCAACCAGAAAACCTTAGTCCTTCTTGATTTTATTTTTGCAAAAGCAAAATATGCAAAAGATCTCAACGCATCCAAGCCCATCTTTCGAGAAGACGGTATTATTCAGATTAAACATGGTCGCCATCCGCTTTTAGACCAAAAAAAAGTCGTGCCGATCAATGTTTCTCTTGGAAAAGATTTTTCCATGCTGATTGTAACCGGTCCGAATACCGGTGGAAAAACGGTTTCCTTAAAAACCGTTGGACTTTTGACTTTGATGGGACAGTCCGGACTGCATATCCCGGCTTTTCAGGGATCATCCCTTGGTATTTTCCGGGAAGTTTTTGCCGATATCGGAGATGAACAAAGTATCGAACAAAATCTCAGTACCTTTTCCTCTCATATGACAAATATTGTCTCCATTGTACAACAGGCACATGGTGATTCTCTTGTACTGCTTGACGAGCTCTGCGGCGGAACAGATCCCATCGAAGGAGCCGCTCTTGCCATATCCATCCTGACGGATCTCCATGACAGAGGAATCAAGACTATGGCAACGACACATTACAGTGAATTGAAAATGTTTGCCCTGTCTGCCGATGATATTGAAAATGCCTCCTGTGAGTTTGATGTGGAAACGCTTTCCCCGACTTATCGGCTGATGATCGGAATTCCCGGAAAAAGCAACGCCTTTGCAATTTCCAGAAAACTGGGATTGGATGAACATATTATCGAAGGCGCCTCCGGTCAGATCGACCAGTCCGTAAAAGATTTTGAAAGTATCCTTACGGATCTGGAACAAAGTAAGCAGACCATTGAACAGGAACAAGAGGAAATTTTAGAGTATCGAAAGGAAATAGAATCCCTCCGACAAAGCTTAAAATCCAAGCAGGATCATCTCAAAGAAAAACGGGAAAAAATGCTCCGGGAGGCACGAGAAGAAGCTCATAATATTATTTCCGAAGCAAAAGAAATCGCAGATTCCACCATCAGGGAATACAATCAACTGAAAAAACAACGCAATCACCCTGATACTAACAAGAAAATGGAACATATGCGTAGCGATCTCCGCGGTCATATGAGCAAACTGGAAAACCAGATGGCATACAAATCTAAAAAACGCCGGAAACGCCATCATGATCCTGTGGATTTTCATATTGGAGATGAGGTTTATGTGACCAGTCTTTCGTTGGCGGGAACTGTTTCCACTCTCCCCAACGCTAAGGGGGATCTCTATGTACAGATGGGAATGATGCGTTCCTTAGTCAACATCAAAGATCTTGAGATAACAAAAACAATACAGGAAGTGAAAAAAGAAAATCAACGAAATGAAAGCAGAAACCGCGGACGAACTTCCATTCAAAAAGCGGCTTCCATCAAGCCGGAAATCAATGTTATGGGAATGACTGTCGATGAGGCCGTTTCCCAGCTGGATAAATATATTGACGATGCCTGCCTTGCCAATTTAAATCAGATAACCGTAGTGCACGGAAAAGGCACCGGCGCTCTGAGAAAGGGTCTTCACACCTACTTCAAGCAATTGAAAAAGCAACATAGGATTTCCGGATATCGCGATGGCGAATACGGAGAAGGCGATCTGGGCGTGACCGTCGTATTGCTGTGACGCATAATTTCTAAAACTTAACAAACCGGAGCCATTGTACAAACTTAAAAACGGCTCCGGTTGATCTTCTCTTTCGATAAAAGTCGAATCTCTATTTCCAGACTTCTTCTGCGATTTCTTTTACTAGGGCTAATTTTGCCCACTGTTCTTCTTCCGTCAGTTTATTTCCGATTTCACAGGATGCAAATCCGCACTGTGGACTTAGATACAGGCGATCCAACGGAAGATACTTCGCTGCCTCTTTAATTCTTTGAATTATAGTCTCCTTATCCTCAAGTTTTGGTGTTTTTGTCGTAATTAACCCAAGAACTACCTTTTTATCACCGGATACCTTTGCAAGAGATTCAAAACCTCCGGACCGCTCATCATCAAATTCCAGATAATAAGCTTCCACATTTTCTTTCGCAAACAATGTCTGCGCCACACTGTCATAAGCTCCGCTGCTTGCATAGGTGGAGTGGAAATTACCTCTGCATACATGCGTACTGATCACAAGATCTTCTGGTTTTCCTTCGATAGCTGCATTGTTAAGTTCCAACAATTCATTCTTGATTTTTTCAAGTCCTGCCGCATCGGTTCCAAAAAATTCACAGGCTTTCGGGTCCACTAACATTCCCCAGGAGCAATCATCAAACTGAAGATTTCTGCATCCTGCCGCATAAACATCCTGAATAAACTGCTGATATCCTTTTGTAATATCTTTTGCCAATTCCTCCTTGGTTTCGTAAAATTTCTTAGAATTTTCCCATGCAAACGGCATAATCATCTGTTCCATAAACTGTGCCGGCGCCGGAATTGTAAGTTTGGCTACGGTACTCTCATCTTCCAAAGCTTTTACAAATTTAAAATCTTCTACAAACGGATGTGCTTTGTAAGCAACCTTTCCGGTGAGATAAGTGTCATCAATCATGGCTGCCTCACCGTGAAACGGAAGTCCCGTCTGGGTTTTACTGTGACCAACACCTTCAAATCCCCACATAAAATCCAGATGCCATGTGGCTCTGCGAAATTCACCATCTGTAATAACATGGTACCCTGCCGCCTTTTGTTTTTCCACCAAATTCCGGATGCATTCATCCTCTGTCTTTGTCAGTTCTTCCCTGCTGACGCTCCCATCTTCATATGCTGCTCTCGCTTTCTTTAAACGTTCCGGTCTTAAAAAACTTCCCACAAAATCATATCGAAACGGTGTACGAAATGTACTCATATTATATCCTCCTGCAAAGCTAAATTTATTGTTTACTCACCACTTGTCATAACCGGTGCTTTTTTACGTACACTTAGTTTACCTCAAAGAAATCCTGTTGTGAAATACCGAAAAAAAATAGTTGGTTATAGTGATAGACTATAACCAACAAGGTAATGCAATAAGACCTTGCGAAACGAAACAAAGCGGAGCAAATCCCTCAATCCTTGAGGGACTCACTCCGCTTTTCCTTCCATGATGTATTTACACTTCCGTCAATTTGATTCCATTATTTCAATCTGACACGCCTTCATGGCTTCCAGCGCGCGAACATGACTTTCCCGCGTAACCCCCGCACAGCATAAGGAATCCACCATCAGTCTCGCCTCCGGAAATGCCGCCTTTAGGATCATGGCATTGGAAATTACACAAATATCCGTACATAATCCAATCAGCTGAATCTCAAGATCCTCACCGACAAAATCCTCTTTGATTTGCTCTGCCAGTTCTATCGAGCCAAATGCTCCCTTCCTGCAAAACGTATGAACCCGTCCTTTAGTTTTGACAAGCGCTTCCATAATTTCCGAATTTAACGCCCATCCGTCCTCACCGCAAATACAGTGCAGAACCGGAAGATTTTTCCCCTCCCGGGTTTCCAGATAATTTTCGGAATGAGTATCTAAGGTTCCGTAAATATCTCCCTGAAACTCAAGAATTTTCTGTGCTGCATAAGATACGATCTTCTGTGCTTCCTCCGTTCCCAGTGAGCCGTCAATAAAGTCATTTTGTAAATCGATTGCCACTAATAGTTTCTTCATTGCAGCCTTTCTCCCACTAACTGATTTACCAGCTTTCCATCTGCCTTTCCTTTGACTCTCGGCATTAAATTCTTCATCACGTTTCCCTTATCCTGCATTGATGGATGCGATATGCCCAGCTCGCTTAAAACAGAGTCAATCTCAGCCCTGATCTGCTCTTCACTCATCTGCTCCGGTGCAAATTCCTCCAGTACAGCCAGCCTTGTCCTGCATTCTTCTATAATATCTGTCCGGTCCGGCGGACAGGACTCCATGGTTTCTTTTGTCTGCTTGATTTCCTTTGCAATAATTGAATTTTCTTCTGCCTCCGTCAAATCCTCTCTTTTATCAATCTGTGCATTTTTTAACGCATTCAACAGCATGGAAAGACTTTCTTTTCTCTCTTTTTCCTTCTTTTTCATTGCAGTCATCATTTCTCTGCGAATTACATCAATCATACTCATCGTATTGTCCTCCTCCAATTTTCTATTTCTGTTAAATTTCCCAGTAATATAAACTTCCTTCTATCTCCCGCCGATAAGAACTTGCGAGCCATACATCCCTGTAAGTACGAACTTCCAAAAAAGACTCGCTCTTCTCCTTTAAGAACAGATCCTTTTCAAAAACATGGACATAAACCGGATCTCCCACTCGCTCCTCCTCAAAAATCTGCCCTGCATCAATATAAGCACTTCCAATATCCAGTCTTTTTCCCTTTCGTCCGCAGATTTCGGTCTGCTCATACACCAAAATATCTTTTGTCATAAATAAAAACAACTTGATCGGATGTACCCAGAGACAGTCCTCGGAAACGACTTTCATATCACACGGAATTCCGCGGCCGCAAATATAGTCTCGCAGCATATGAAGGCTTTTTCTTTCTTCCCGATTCCCTGCTTTTAAAATCCCCATGCCTCCGAGTTTGGATACTTTGGCAACTGACTGTTCCTCAAGAATCATCACTGCTTTTCCCTGTTCCTTTTGGAAATGCGCCTCAATTCCGTGGCGCAGCGTTGCTCCGATGTAGACAATGTCTGCTTTCTGATCTCTTCTCAGAATCGGATAGTCGGGAAATTCCATTTTTTCCTGCCAGATTGAATGCATAACTTTCACCTCATTTTTTAAGTAGTATATGCATTTTCTTTTTTAATATTGGCATTTCCCGACAGTTCTCGGATATGGAATCACATCTCTGATATTGCCGATTCCTGTTACATACATTACCATTCGTTCAAATCCAAGACCGAATCCGGCATGGCGCGTCGATCCATATTTCCGAAGATCCAGATAAAATTCATAATCCTCAGGATTCATCGCATTCTCTTCCATACGTTTCTTCAGCTTGTCCAGATCATCTTCTCTCTGACTTCCTCCGATTATCTCTCCAATCGCTGGTACCAGAAGGTCCATCGCTGCTACCGTCTTTTCATCCGGATTCATTTTCATATAAAAAGCCTTAATCTCTTTCGGATAATCCGTAACAAACACCGGTTTCTTGAAAATCTCCTCTGTTAAAAAGCGCTCGTGTTCTGTCTGAAGATCCGTTCCCCAGGATACCTTATATTCAAACTGATCATTATGCTCTTCCAGAAGTTTTACTGCTTCTGTATATGTGACCCGTGCAAAATCGGAAGAAACTACATGTTCCAACCGTTCTATCAGTCCTTTGTCAATAAACTGATTAAAAAATCTCATCTCTTCCGGTGCATGCTCCATAACATAGCCAATAACATATTTGATCATCTGCTCTGCCAGTATCATATTGTCGTCCAGATCGGCAAAGGCAATTTCCGGTTCAATCATCCAGAATTCTGCCGCATGCCTTGTGGTGTTGGATGCTTCTGCCCGAAACGTGGGACCAAAGGTATAAATATTCCGGAATGCCTGAGCAAAGGTTTCTCCTGCCAGCTGACCACTGACGGTAAGGCTTACCGGCTTCTTAAAAAAATCTTCCTCATAATCTACATGTTGTCCTGCAAGATTCTCAAGATCCATGGTCGTTACCTGAAACATTTCTCCCGCTCCCTCGCAGTCCTGTCCGGTAATAATCGGCGTATGCACATAAACAAAATCTCTTTCCATGAAAAACTTATGAATCGCGTAGGCGGTGAGAGAACGTACGCGAAAAACAGCTTGAAAGGTATTGGTCCTCGGACGCAAATGAGAAATCTTTCTTAAATATTCTAACGTATGACGTTTCTTTTGCAGTGGATAATCGGATGGGCATTCTCCCTCCACTACAACGCTGTTTGCCTGGATTTCAAAAGGCTGTTTTGCTTCCGGAGTCAAAACCAAAATTCCCCGGACAATCACAGATGATCCCACCGTCAGTTTGCTGATTTTTGAAAATTCCTCAAGTTCCTTTCCATAAACAACCTGTATCGGCTCAAAAAAAGTTCCATCGCTGATTACCAGAAATCCAAAGTTTTTTGATCCCCGGTTATTCTTTACCCAGCCACAAAGTTCTACTTCTTTCTGATCATATGTCCTGGCATTTTTATATAATTGTCTTCCTGTTATCATATCCATAATTTGGATACCTCCGCATTCTTAAAATTCAAATAGATTCAGCCCGGTTTCTTCATCAAACCTGCGATCTACGCTGCCGTCAATCTCTGTTAATACAAGCTCTCCGGTTCCGCTGATCACTGCTTCTGTCAGATGTCCTCCGAAAACATTTCCCTGTTCATCGGAAAAACTAATATGAAAGTGTGTATAAGTTTCCCCATCCATGGTGTTAATATTCCCGGCAATGGAAACAATCTCTAAATCACCCTTCCATGTCTGACCCTTAAATGCCTTTTCCTGTGTGTCAAACACACCGGCTGTAATCTTGCCTGCCGCGCCAATCCCTGTCAAATATGCCAGTTTGATATTTTCTTTTTTTGCTACAATTTTTAACTGCTCGCAGATTTCTTCTCCCCGGTCGATCCGAAGAACATATTGATGATTAAATTTTCTGTATTCCATATTGCTGATTCATCCTTTCTGTGTGTTTTCTTTGATTATAAAACAAGCTGATCTGTTCAACAAGGGGAAAGATCAAAGAAAAGGCGCCAGCTGTTTCTATCGCTGACGCCTTCATCAAATAATCTTTCCTTTTGATCTGATTGTGATCATAACCGTTCTAATAATTAATTACCATGTGCTGTGCCCCATTAAGGAACGTAACACTACCACGGGATCACTGTAAAAAGTCCACCCGCAATCAATGCTCCAAGGATCGGTCCAATCACCGGAATCCATGCATATCCAAAGTTTGATGTTCCCTTTCCCGGAATCGGCAGAACCGCATGTGCAAGCCTCGGTCCAAAATCCCTTGCCGGATTAATGGCATATCCAGTAAGTCCTCCCAGAGACATACCAATCGCCACAATAATGGAAAACACAAAGAAATAATTTAATCCCATGGAGCTTGCATTCTCTACATTTCCAACTCCCAAAATCGCAAACACAAGAACGAACGTTCCGACCATTTCGCTCAACAAATTTAATAAGGTATTGGAAATCGATGGTGCCGTACAAAAAACACCCAATTTTGCAGCCTGATCTTTTGTTGCTTCAAACTGCCCTGCGAATAGTACATACACCAGTATGCCGCCTGCAAATGCCCCGGCGATCTGAGCCGCCACATACCCCGGCACCATAGACCATGAGAAATTTCCGATTGCCGCAAGGGCTATGGTCAAAGCCGGGTTAAAATGAGCTCCGGATGCCGCTCCGAAAATAAATGCGGGAATTAATACCGCAAATCCCCATGCCAACGTAATCTGCGTCGCTCCTGCCCCTTTCATTCCCGATTTCTCAAGATTTACATTGGCAACCACGCCGTCTCCCAGTAAGATTAAAATCATTGTTCCTAAAAATTCTGATATATATGGTAACATTGTCAATCCTTCCCATCTCTCTTCCTTTATTCAATTATAATATCGCTAACGTTCTAATTTTTTGCCCATCCGAACGAATATTGAATGGCTTTTTCCCATCCGGCAAGCTTATTCTTCCGATCCGCCTCTTCCATTGCCGGAGCAAATTCACGATCAATATTCCAGTTTGCAATCACATCGTTCTTATCTTTCCAATATCCCACTGCAAGACCTGCCAGATAAGCTGCTCCCATCGCCGTTGTCTCCACACATCTCGGACGGCGTACCTGCGTATTTAAAATATCAGACTGGAACTGCATTAAAAAGTTATTGGCGCTGGCGCCTCCGTCTACTTTTAAAGCACTTAGCTGAATTCCACTGTCTGCCTCCATCGCCTTTAAAACATCATAAGTCTGATATGCCAGAGATTCCAGTGTCGCACGAATCACATGATATTTATTTACCCCGCGGGTAATTCCCACAATGGTCCCCCTTGCATACTGATCCCAATGAGGCGCGCCCAGTCCTGTAAACGCCGGAACCACATAACATCCATTGGTGTCCTTCACTTTTGATGCCATATATTCAGAATCCGGAGAAGAATCCACCAGCCGCATTTCATCACGAAGCCACTGAATTGCTGCTCCTGCCACAAAAATGGAGCCTTCCAGCGCATAATTGACTTCTCCGTCCAGTCCCCACGCAATGGTTGTTACCAGTCCATTGGTTGAAAAGACCGGTTTTGTTCCCGTGTTCATAAGGAGAAATGCACCGGTTCCGTATGTATTTTTTGCTTCTCCCGCAGTAAAGCAAGTCTGTCCGAACAATGCCGCCTGCTGATCACCTGCTGCTCCGCCAATCGGAATTTCTTTTCCGAAAAAAGAAGCATCTGCCATTCCATAGACTTCACTGGATGGTCTTGCCTGTGGAAGCATGGATTTTGGAATTCCCAGCTCCTGCAAAATCTCATCATCCCACTGCAACGTATTAATATTAAATAACATGGTACGTGCCGCATTGGAATAATCTGTGACATGAACTTTTCCTTTGGTCAGCTTCCAGATTAACCATGTCTCCACCGTACCAAAAAGCAGATCCCCTGCTTCTGCTTTTTCTCTTGCTTCCGGAATATGATCTAAAATCCATTTTACTTTTGTTCCGCTAAAATACGCATCAATGATCAATCCTGTCTTTTCGCGAAACTGATCTGTAAACCCTTTTTCCTTCAGCTCATCACAAAACTCAGATGTCCTTCTGCACTGCCAGACAATGGCATGATACACTGGTTCTCCGGTATTTTTGTCCCATACAATCGTTGTCTCTCTCTGATTCGTAATTCCGATTGCAGCGATCTGATCCGCTGTAATGTTCAGCTTATTCATCGCTTCTACTGCAACTCCGAGCTGAGAAGACCAAATCTCATCCGCATCGTGCTCCACCCATCCCGGATGTGGAAAATACTGTGTAAATTCCTTCTGCGCCACACTGCAAATGACTCCCTGCTCATTGAACAGAATACAGCGATTGCTGGTAGTCCCTGCATCCAGTGCCATAATGTACTTTTTCATTGACATTACCTCCTGATAAAAAATAATTGCAACAGCAGAAAAGTCTTGCCTCTTTAAAATTCGGCAAAGACTTTTCTACTGTAAAGGTGCCTTATTCTACAGCCGTTGTAAACGCTTTCCAAGGAATATTCACTTCTGCTCCCTGATTAATAATTGCATCCACATGCATTAATAGTGGGAAATCCTCTAAGGATACAACTCCTCTTTCCGCCAGTTTTCTTACCGCGCGGGCAGTTCTTGTGGCAATCACAATAGATTCCAGGGTAACGCCCTGAAGCTCTTCCATCGCCTCATCGAAGGTTAATCCTCTTCCAAGCAGAGTACCGATCTTTCTGGTTCTTCCTCCAAATACCGTAACATATAAATCTCCTGCACCGTGAATAATATTTTCCGGTCCTCCGTGAATCAGCTCCAACAAATGAATCATCTCTTTTACGCCCTGGCCAAACAATGCTGCCTGAGAGTTATAATGAACTGCGCCGATTTCTCCGTCTCTCTTTTCTGCAAGACCGACTGCCAGAGATACCCCCAATGCATATGCATTTTTCATTGCAACGGCGCATTCCACACCAACCACATCCGTAGAAAGACTGATATGATAATAATCTGTTTCTAAAAGAGATCGAATAAATTTTAATGTTTCCATATCTTTTCCGCAGAATGCCACGTGACTGTCATCGTGGTCTGCCAGTTCATAGCTTGTGCACGGTCCACCGATTGCATTAAAGTTAATATTCTTGCCTTCCGGCTGTCTTTGCGCAAAAATGTGAGGATATGGAACCAGCGTTCCGTCATCTAAATCCACCATTCCTTTGGTTACTGTTAAAAGCGGAACCTCTTCCGGCAGTACCGGGAGGATTTCATCACAAAACCAATCCAGTCCAAAGCTGCTGACTCCGCCGAGAATCAAATCTGCTCCTTCCAAAGCTTCTTCCAATTCTTCAATTTGATAATATTTAATACCATCATGCAGAGTTCTCTTTAAGGTAATATGAAAATTATCCTTTCTTAATCCATCAATAATTTCCCGATCCAAAGGTGATCCCACAAGACGCACCTCATGTCCGTTCTCGAATGCCGGAAATGTGATTGCAGAGTTCATCTGACCTGCACATACAAATGTTATAACGCTCATTTTTATATCCTCCTGATAATTTTTATTATTCTGTCACTTTTTTACAAGCCACTACATCGACGCCCAATCCCAGCACATCAGAGATCACTACATCTCCAATCTGTACCGGCGCCTTCATGGTAACCTTTGTTAACTCTTCCATTATATCATAGATTCTTCCCTTCGGAATATCTCCCGCTGTCTTTACCGGGACTCTTCTGGCTGTCTTTGCATCCACTTTTACCGTAGAAGTAATGACACGGGTAGGATTTACCAGTTCTTTTTCTCCATAAGCAGCTCCTCGCGGGCAGCCGTTTCCGGTCACCTTATATCCATTTTCCTCATCGACCTTCAAATGACATCCTTTCGGACAAACAATACAAATTAATTCTGTCATTCTTATGCACCTACCTTTTCTACAGATACTGTAATTTCTCCGTTTTCAACCTTATCTAAAAATGCTTTTGGAATCACAATCTTTTCCATTTCTCCCGGCGCCATGTGTTCTCTCTTAAACGATGCCAGCTCTTCTCCGTTGGATGTTACTTTGATTTGAACATCTTGGAACACATTTCTTGCCCGGAACATCACTTCCACCATTTTCTCCACATTGGAAGGACGCACTTTCTGAGGCACAATACCATTTACTCCGTCTCCGTTTTTCAGATCTATGCAGGTCTGATCTTTTGTCTCACCGTTTTTCACATATTCCGCAGCACTCTTTCCTGCCTTCTGACTTTCCGCTGTTACAAAATCTACCAAGTCATGAACATGCACTACATTTCCGCTGGCAAATACACCTTCTGCAGAGGTTTCCATATTTTCATAAACAACCGGTCCGCTGGTTGCAGGGTCCATGGCAATTCCCGCTGACCGTGTTAATTCATTTTCCGGTATCAATCCTACAGATAATAACACTGTGTCCACATCAAATTCCATTTCTGTACCTGGAATCGGCTGATTTTTCTCATCTACCTTCTGAACAATGACCTTTTCCACACGCTTATCCCCTTGAATATCCGTAATCGTATGAGAAAGATACAGCGGAATATCATAGTCATTTAAACACTGTACAATATTACGGTTTAATCCGTTGGAGTAAGGGCAAAGCTCTACGCATCCCACAACTTTCGCTCCCTCAAGGCTCATACGTCTTGCCATAATCAATCCGATATCCCCGGAACCGAGAATCAGAACTCTCTTTCCGACCATATATCCCTCGATGTTCACATAGCGCTGTGCCGCACCTGCGGTAAACACTCCAGCCGGACGATCTCCCGGAATTGCAATGGCTCCTCTGGTTCTCTCACGGCATCCCATATTTAAGATAATAGATTTTCCCTCCAGCTTCATATAACCGTTCTTTTTATTCATGGCATGCACACATTTTTCTTTTTCATCTACATCCAGAACCATAGTATCCAACATCACTTCAATGTTGGTTTCATTGAGCATGTCAATGAATTTTCCTGCATATTCCGGACCTGTTAACTCCTCTTTAAAATAGTGAAGTCCGAATCCGTTATGAATACACTGATTTAAGATTCCCCCAAGCTCCTGATCTCTTTCTACAACTAATACTTTTTCGGCGCCGTTTTTGTTCGCTTCCACTGCCGCTGCCAATCCTGCAGGACCCCCGCCGACTACAATCACATCATATTTCATTATCTGGCACCTCCGTCCTTTGTTTCTCCTGTAATAATATCTGTTCCTACACGATCCTGAGGAACCTTCGCCAACGGAATCTTCAGCTCTCGAGCAATAATTTCCTGAACTCTTGGTCCGCAGAAACCTCCCTGGCATCTTCCCATACCTGCGTTGCATCTTCTTTTCACTGCATCAATAGATGTAGCCGGAATCGGCCGGTGCAGTGCGTTGACAATCTCACCTTCTGTAATTGTCTCGCATCGGCAGATAATCTTTCCATACGCCGGATTCTGTTTTACTAATTTTGCACGTTCTTCATGACTCAAATGTTTAAACCGGTCAATTTTTCGCTCATCCGTCACGTGATCTTTTTGTTTCAGTGCAAGCCCGGAAGCCGCAAGCATTTTTACAATATCCAGTGCGACGGCACATGCGGAGGATAATCCGGGAGATTCCATACCGCCAATATTAATAAATCCTTTATTTTTCGGATCCTCATAAATATGGAAATCATGTTCCGCAGTTCTTGCGCGGACTCCTGCAAAGTTTCGGATGGATTCTCTGAAATTAATTCCCGGTACAGACTTCAAAGCCTTTGTTCTTACAAAGTCCAATCCCTGTTTTGTTGTGGAAACATCATCGCCGGCACTTGGCTGTGAATCCGGTCCCACAATCAGATTTCCATGAACGGTCGGAGATACTAAAACACCTTTTCCATTTTCATTCGGACATTGGAAAATCACATGATTGACAAGAGTGCCCTGACTTTTATCCATCAAATAATACTCCCCTTTATTTGGAGTAATCTCAAAGGTCTTTTCATTGCACATTTCATTTACTTTATCTGCAAAAACTCCGGCTGCATTGCAAATATATTTTGCTTCGATCTCACCCTGATTGGTCTGAATCTTATATGTATCATTTTCTTTGTCAATTCCGGTAACTTCTGTATTCAGCTGAATTTCCACTCCATTTAAAACTGCAGTCTCCGCTAACGCAAGCGCCAGCTCCCAAGGACTTACGATTCCAACATTTGGTGAGCTTAAAGCGGCAACCGCTTCTTCTGAAATATTAGGCTCCTCTTTGCGAAGCTTTTCCTGATCCCAGATCTCCATATCCGGAACACCGTTTTGTTTTCCCCGCTCTTTCAACTCCTCCAATGTTTTCTTTTCGTCTTCACTAAAAGCAACGACCAGCGCTCCGATCTGCTGAAATGGAACATCCAGCTTTTTGCATAATTCTTTTGTATACTGATTCCCTTTGATGTTATACTTTGCCATCTTTGTTCCCGGAATCGGATCATATCCTCCGTGAATAATTGCACTGTTTGCTTTTGTTGTTCCCACGGAAACATCATTTTCTTTCTCAATCACAACTGCCTTCACATTATATTTTCCAAGTTCATATGCGATAGAACAGCCTGTGATTCCCGCACCGATTATTGCTACATCATACACTGTTTTGCCCTCCGTTTTCTTTTCGTGTTTGTTTCGTTCTGCCCTAATCTAATCATACTTTTTACCCCTTGTCAAACCTCTCAAACGCCCATTTCATGCGCTTTTCAAAGCTTTTTAATTAATCGTTTTATTTGATTAATTCCCCCTGATTTCTATGTATTTTTTTTCATGCACCGCAAAGTGCCGAATCCCTTGAATTTCCAATTAATCATTTGTATAATATTAATAATCAAAGAAATAATTCAATTAACGCTTTGAAGTAATCAAAATATTTTTTTGATTGATATAGCTTTTCACCGGCAGAGCTGTGCTTAGAAAAATATGACGGCTTATAACAGAAATGAGGTTTGATTTTATGGGAAAACGAAATAAAGTTACGACAAGAGATGTGGCAGAATATACCGGAGTATCACAATCCACCGTTTCTATGATTTTAAGCAATAAACCACACGTATCTTTTTCAAAGGAAACCATTGAGAAAGTAAAACAAGGCGCCAAAGAGCTGGGCTATAAAAAGCCCATTGCCGGCGCCAAAAAAAAGGAGCGTGCACTGTCTAAAAGTATCATTGTCATCTGTCCCCTTCTCTCCAATGGATACTACTCCATGATCATTCATTCCATTACAGAACGCGCCAGAGATTACGGATATACGGTTTTTACGGTTAATACTCTGCGGGATGTCTCTCAGGAGGAGCTTTATTTAAACCTTTTATCCGGGTTTGAGCTTGCCGGGGTAATTTCTTTGTATCCCCCGACCAAAATTACACAAGCCAACGCTTTATCCAAGCAGGTTCCCGTAGTCTCCATCGGAGATAAGCCGGATGCCTGCCGCTTCGATGCGGTAGAGTTGGACAGCAAAAAACCGGGATACATGCTGGCAGAACATTTAATTTCCTTGGGGCATCAGCATATTACTTACATATCAACGCCGATTCGACCAAAAGAAGTCGGTAGAATCCATCGTCTGGACGGCCTTCGCTCCTGCTTTAAAGACCACGGTCTGGACCCGGAACAAATTAAAGTAAAATCTCCGACACTGGCAGCATACGGACGTTATCCGGCTGACAACTCAGAATATCAAAACGGATACGACCTTGCGACACAGGAACTAGAGCAGCATACTTCTTCTACTGCCTTTGTGGGAAATAATGATATGACTGCTTTTGGAATTATGGCCGCCATCTCCGATTACGGCTGCAGGGTTCCCAATGATTATTCTGTCTGCGGCTTTGACAATATCGCCCTGTCTTCTATGCCTCAGATTTCGCTGACAACCATTGAACATGCATCTCTTTATAAAGGACAGGAGGCCGTGGATATTATTTACAGAAAAAATGCTCAAAAGAGCACCTCTTCCAAACATCACTATATTATGCGGATGGAATATGAGCCGGAGTTAATTGTCAGAAACTCCACCGGCAAAGCAAAGCTCTTGCTATAGAATCATCAGAATTTCCAAAAGACACATTCCGGGATTGTAAGCGGCGCCAAGGTTGCATAAAAATTCCCCCTTTCCATGACCGGCTTTCACCGGACCTGGAAAGGGGGAAAATAAGTGATACCTGAAATTAAACCTGTAAAAATAATTCTAGGATTTTAAGGATTTCTTCTTGGTCTTACTGTATGCGCCGAATACTTTTTTTCCTGCGGAATCTATCGCATAGGCTTTGACTTTGATATAATATTTCTTATTCTTACTCAGTCGTTTTAAGACCGTTCCCGCAGATGTTGTATAAAGATATTTTGCTTTTTTATACTTCTTATTGGACGCATATTTGATCACATATCCTTTCGCATGAGAAACCTTTTTCACACGAACATAGACCTGTGTTTTTCCAAGTTTCGTAAGGCTTTTTAACGTTGGTTTTCCAACGCGGATTTTGCTCCATTTTGCATAAACCGTATAATTTTTTGCCATACCTTTTTTCACTGACTTGATCGGATGTTTCCACTTGCTGTCGGTATACCATCCCTGGAAGGCATATCCCTTTCTGGTTGGATTTTTCAGGGTAACCGACTGATTATAATATGCTGTGGGATTTGTTTTGGCATTGGTTCCTTTATTGAGCACATAACGAATTTCATAAGGTATGGTTACCTTACAGGAAGCGGATGAAACACTTCCGTCCTTTGCCGATGCTGTGATTACCGCACTTCCGTTTCCTTTTGCTGTAACAATTCCATTGGCGTCTACCACCGCTGCCTTTTCATTGGATGATTTCCATGTCACAGCATTTGCCGCTGCCTTCTCACCATCTAATTTCGCAGTCAGCGCCACTTTTTTATTTCTCGCAAGGGTGATACTTGTTTTATCAAGAGTTACCTTTGTCTGCGCCTGTCCCTGTTTATTTTCAAGATCAGAGTATACCTCGTCTCCGTTTTCCATACCAAGCATAATTTCATTAATTTTAACCTTTGAAGACGCTGTTTTTTCAAAATGAAGGACTGCCATCTGTGTTGGCTGCTCTTCGTAAGAAAGTGTAATATACTGCTTTCCATTTTTTTCTACATTTCTCACAACACTTGCGCCATCCGGAACCTGAATGCTTTTTACCTTATTTCCATCCAGATCTACAACCAAATCTGCAGCTCTTGTTTTCTGCTTTTGATTACTCAAAGATACTACCGCATTTTTGCCCTGACGTTCAAACGTAACCTTCTCTACCTCTCTTTTTTTCTTTGACATTTGTTCCTGTCTTAAGAATGCACTCTGGTCAAAAACTTTTCCTGTCATAGAAGAAGGCTTCTCAATCCGAAGAGCATTCAGTACCAGCGGAGAAATATCTGCATTGGTTCCTCCGGATAATTTTTTGCCGGAATCTACGGTCTGTCCGCCGATTCCAATGAAAATATCCATATTGGAAGGATCCAGGGAGCCATGATTGGTTCCGCTTCCTCCGTGATCTGCATTGGTCACAATCAGCGTATCATCCTCGTGTCCGGATTCTTTTAATGCATCCATGACGGCTTTGTAAAAGTCGTCATACTGAGCAAGTTCAGACCAGTATTTGTCATTATAGTATCCGGTACTATGGCCCACATGATCCATCCAGTCGCTTTGCATATAAACAAGCGCCGTCTTCTCAAAATCAGAACTTTGAATATATTTTGCAACATCATAGAAGCTTTGTTTGGATGCGGAGCCTTTGCCGATCACTGCAGCATCCGGTTCTATAATACCGTTTAAAATCTCCGTCCATTCAGCAAATGCTGCCATCTCCCGCTGCGGATATGCTTTTTGAATTGCTCGAAATACAGACGGATATTTTGCTTGGGATTTTCCGTAGTCTGCATAATATTTTTGTCCTGCAATCGTATTAGTTACCTGATATTCCGAAGGTACATCTCCCCATGGCACCCCATGAAGGATAGAACTGTAATTTTGTGCTGAAATAGAAGGAGTCACTGACTGTGCTGTATAACTGGCTGCAAACTGCTGATTGATCAAGTTCATTGCATAGGTATTTTTCCGCTTTGCCATAATGGACGGGTCAGAGGTCTTCTTTGGCAGCTGACTGTTGGAGGTGGTGTAATAAATTTCATCAGGATTCCAAATCTGTCCGCCCCCGTCCACAGTGAGCACGACTGCGTGTTTATACGGATAAATTGCTGCCTTTTGGGCAATCGCTGTTTTCTGAGACTCCGTTTTTGCCAGTGCAATATCCCCTGCTCCTATCACGCCGTCTCCGTTTAAATCCATTGCATCTTTATCATAGATCGTCACAGTTTTTTTTGCATCTGCTGTCTGCGCATCCTCGGTAACCTCAAGATCCCCGGTGTACGCTCTGAAATTTGATGTTGTAAATTCAGCTTTGCGATTTCCCTTCACACCTCTTGTCCTGAAATTCAGTTTTCCAAGTCTTGTGGTACGAAACTCATTGACTTTATCCGCCGCCAATTCTTTATTTACTGTCACAGACAATTTCCCTTCGGTGTCATTGTCAATGGTCACACCGCTCATCTTATGCTGGACACCGGCATACGTTACGCAGGATGGATCATAATTCACATCAAAGGTAATTTTATTGATTGTGCTGACATCTTCTGTATTTGCATGAAGGTTTACATTCATCTGAGCTGATTCTGCCGCAGTGTCAGACGCAACCAGATTTAAATTGACTTTGGAAACACCGGTCTGGTCAAGATCCGCACCTTCAAAGGCTTTGTCATTAAGCTCTTTCACCTGCTCGTCACTTAAAGCAGCGCTGTATAATCTTGCAAAGCTTACGGAACCTTTTGCAAAATATTCTGCGCCTCCGCTACTGCTGCTGTCTGCTCCAATCAGAAAGTTCCTTGCCGCTTCCGTAGAAGTAAACTTAATTCCTTCGCTCGGAGCCGTTACCGTTGCTTTTCGTTCTCCGTTTACATAAAGCTTTACAGAAGTACCCTCAACGACTCCCACTGCATGCACCCACTGTCCGGCTTTTATTTTGGCAGTGGGCTGGCGGTACCCGCCGCCCACATGTGCAAAAAAGGTTAATGTGCCGTTATCCAGCCCCAGACCGAGACCGCCGCTTTGCTGATTTGAGAAAATATCAGATTCTCCCGACGGAAGACTGTTATACTTAAACATACACTCAATGGTGGCGTTCTGCGTCATTTTTCCATACTTCGCAGCGTCAAACCCGTACTTATATGCAGAGTTTCCGTCAAACACTGCAATCTTTTTATGCAATTCACTGCTTTCCTTAATTTCCGGGCTTCCCACAACGGTATAGGTATTCGCCGTCTCCGATGTATCCTTCGCTGTTCCGTCTGCAAAGTCTACATCCATGACATCAGCCTTTGGAATCACAGTCTTCTCCTCTTTCTTTTGCTTCACAGCCGCCGCTGATACAGTCCTTGCCGGAACTGCCGACTGTATCGCCGGGGTTCCTCCCAGCATCCCCATCATAGCTAACACCAATATTTTGCTGACCATCCTTTTTCTCATGTCTTCTCCTTTTCTTCATATCCTGTCTGAATCTTATAAAGATTTTCTTAACGCTGTCTGAATACATGTTTCATTATAGCGGCCTTTTTTTGAAAAACATCATGGAAACATCATGGGCTTGTAACGTCCATGTAAACTTTACTTTCCTTTCACCAATTCTTCATGTAACAAAATTACACAGCTCAGCGAAAGCGTCCTCTTCTTCCCTGAATTTCAGCGCCTGCCGTTAACCTTGTTCCGCCCTTTTGACGTTTGTAATTTTCTTACACCAAGACAGCAGAATTTTCCATTGTTTTTCGGGTGTGTAAAGTATTTTACATTTTCTTTCTTTGGGTTAATTCTTTGTTAAAACATCTTAAATTTCAGCCCGAAACAAAATTTTGTCACAGTGGTCTCTGAAAAATATGACATTAATGTGCATTGATTTTCATACAAATTTTACGTTATCATAAATCCATACTTCAAGAGCGTTCATAAACTTACAGCCTTGCAGGCTGATAAAATTCGCTCCATCAGGTATTATAAACGTTTATAAGCAACAGAAAGGAAGGGCGCATGGCCGGCAAACTTCTCACCGATGAATTTCAAAAAAACATTTGTCTGAATTTTTCATGTCAGACACCGGAAGAAGCAATTTATAAAGCTGGAGATCTTTTAGAGCAAAACCGGTACATTCAGAAGGAATATATTCATGGCATGCTAAAAAGAGAACAGGAACATTCTACATACATTGGACTTGGAGTTATGATTCCCCACGGAACAGAAGATTCGCTTTGTTATGTTCTCCATCCCGGAATCAGTATCGTCAAGCTCTCCAATGGCATTTGCTATCAGGGTGAAACTGTCAAACTTGTCATTGGAATTTCCGGTCGGGAGGATGATCCTCTTCAAGAATTAATGCAGGTTACAGATATCCTGCTCAATCCTCTGAAAAGACAGCAATTTCTAAATGCTTCTTCCAAACAGAAATTTATCGATATGATTAATGAAAACTATATGGAAAAAGGAGAGCTATAAAATGACAGAAAAAACTAGTATTTCTCAGAAACTCCAAAAATTTGGCGCTTTTCTTGCCGGAATGGTTATCCCAAATATCGGAGCTTTTATCGGATTCGGATTAATTACCGCATTTTTCCTTGAAACAGGATGGACCCCCAATGCCAAACTGGCAAAATTAATTACCCCGATCTTAAACTCCCTGCTACCGATTTTGATCGGACATACAGGCGGTAAAATGACCGGCGGCGACCGAGGCGGCGTTATCGGTGCTTTGGTTACAATGGGTGCGATTGTTGCAGTTGACGGAACTCCAATGTTCTTAGCCGCTATGATTCTTGGTCCAGTCTCCGGATGGTGCATCAAGAAATTTGATCAGGCAGTAGACGGGAAAATCCCTTCTGGATTTGAAATGATCGTTAACAATTTCTCACTTGGTATTATCGGAGCCATTCTTTGCTGTATCGCAATGTTGGTATTCGGACCGGTAATGGAAACTGTTACCTCTGTTTTAACAGGCGGTGTTAACTGGATTGTTGATCATAATGCATTACCACTCTCTGCAATCTTTGTAGAACCGGCAAAGGTACTGTTCTTAAATAATGCCTTAGATCACGGTATTTTCGGACCAATCGGTTACGAGCAGGTAAAAACGCTCGGTCATTCTGCACTGTTTATGCTTGTGCCAAACCCGGGTGCCGGTCTTGGATTATTACTGGCTTACTGGTTCTTTGGGAAGGGAGAAATGAAGGAAGCCGCTCCGGGAATGATTCTAATTCATTTCTTCGGTGGAATCCATGAGGTTTATTTCCCTTATGTACTTGCCAACCCACTGACCATCATAGGTATGATCGGCGGAGGAATTGTCGGAACCGGAACCTTAACCGTCTTAAATGCCGGAACTGTTGCAACGCCTTCTCCGGGAAGTATTTTCTCCGTACTTGCTCTGTCACCAAAAAGCTGTATGCTCGGTGTCATCTTAAGCGTTGTATTGTCCTGTGCGGTATCTTTTGTATTAAATGCATTTTTTGTAAAACGTATGGTTTCCAAAGGCGGAGATACTTCTCTCGGAGAGTCTGTCATCCCAAAAGAAGCTATGGGAAATTCAGGCAGTACCAAAAACGAGTCTGCCGCTGCAACAAATGACAGCAGTCTCGGAGTTGCCGGTGTGGACATTAAAAAGATTAAGAAAATTGTCGTTGCATGCGACGCCGGTATGGGCTCTTCTGCAATGTCCGCCGCTGCTTTAAAGAAAAAAGTAAAAGCTGCAGACCTGCCGATTGAAGTTATCAATACTGCAATTTCAAAAATTCCGGAAGATGCGGATCTGGTCATTACACATGTTGAACTTACCGGAACTGCAAAGGCGGCACAGCCGAAGAAACAGCATTTATCGATCTCAAATTATTTGAAGGCTCCGGAATATGACGAACTGGTGGAACGCTTCAAAAACGAACTTTAAGATCGTTATAACTTTCAAAGACTAAGAATTTTTATTCTTAGTCTTTGGCAACTCTTTGAAAAGGAAAAAATTTATGAAAGCAGTTATCTATGGCGCCGGAAGCATTGGCCGAGGCTTTATCGGAGCATTATTTTCAGAAATCGGCTATGATGTTACTTTCATTGATGTAAACGACGATGTCATTCATACAATCAATATAGAAAAAAAATATCCCCAAATTATAATGAATCCGGAACAATCCATTCACTGGATTCAAAACGTTCGGGCTGTTGACGGCAAGAATGTGCAGGCGGCCGCCTGTGAAATCGCTGATGCCGATATCATCGCTACATCTGTCGGAGCCTCTGTTCTTCCAAAAATTGCCCCGGTTCTCGCACAGGGACTTATCCAAAGATGGGACAAAGATCCATCCGCCATTGTGAATCTTCTGATTTGTGAGAATCTGATGGATGCAGATGTATTGCTACGGCAAGATCTTCTGAATGCTCTTCCTGACAAATATCATCCGCTGCTGAAAGAAAACCTGGGGCTCGTAGAAACGTCCATCGGACGCATGGTTCCTCCATCGGATCCTGCCTCCATCTCCAACCGGGAGCACCCTTTGGCCGTCCGGGTAGAGCCTTATGATTTCCTGCCAATTGATCAATCCGCTTTTAAAGGCGCACTGCCAAACTGCAAAAAAATCATTCCGTACGAACCTTTTCACTACTACTTAGAACGAAAATTGTATCTTCACAATATGGCACATCTTACCACCGCTTTTCTTGGTCAGCGGGAAGGAGTGTCTTATATTCATGAAGCTGCCCAAAATCCTGCAATTCAAAAAATTGTTCAGGGGTGCATGACAGAAAGCGCTCTCATGCTTGCACGAAGGTATAACATTGATTTTATTGATTTACAGGCACATATGGAAGATCTGCTGTATCGTTTTCAAAATCCGTATCTCAAAGATACCATACAAAGAGTCGCAAGAGAACCTCTGCGCAAATTACAGCCTTCTGACCGTCTGGTGGGCGCTGCAAGAAGCTGTGAGAAAGAAAACATCTCTCCTGTTTATCTTTCCTTTGCCATTGCCCTTGCACTTTCCTTCATGAAGGATCAAAATCCTCAGCAGCTTTTGGAAGCAACATGTAAAATTTATAAAAATGAACAACTTTTTGAGCACATTCTTTATTTTTATGATAAAGTTACAAATGAACAATTATCTCTGAACAATTTAATCTATGAACTCACAGCGTATCAAGCAAAGCTTCGAGGGATGATTGTATAATAAAAAATGAAAGAACAGGTGTATATGTATATTTCTGACCGCTCCAAAGCTATAATTGAATATTTGATGAATGCCAATGGACCACTGACAATCTCCGACTTGGCAAAAAACCTTCAAGTCACTGAGCGGACGATTTACCGTCAAATGCCGGAGGTCACAGACATCATTGAATCCTTTGATTTAACACTGGATCATTCCTCCGGAAGAGGCATGATGATTTTTGGTTCTCTCTACAATATCAAAAGACTGAGCCAAGCCTTTGAAGATGTAAAAAGCGAACAGATTTATTCTGGAAAAGAACGCGTAGATCTTATGCTCCTTATGCTCATTAACGAAGATGATTATATGAAAACCAAGGCCCTTGCCATCGACTTAAATACCTCTGCCCAGACCATCCGAAATGATTATCATATTTTAAAGGAAAAAATTCGTACCCATGATGTTGCATTTGAAACTAAGAAAAGTTATGGCGTGCGGCTTTCAGGAAATGAAATCCCCAAACGGCATTTATTTGTGAATGTCCTTTTGGAAAATATATCTCCGGATAATTTCTTTGGCTGGATGAAAAATGAAAAACATCATTCCAATTTTCTGATTGAATTTTTAAACCGATGGGGCTTTGAAGAGCCTCTGCGAATTTTATATCAAAAAGTTCGCTCAGTAATACATCAACGGCATATTAATATTTCCGATCAGGAGCTTCAGGAGTTTCTTCTCCTGATTTCCATTTTTATAAAACGGCATCCGCTGACGCAAAATCAAACCAATATTCTTCAGCTGAATATTTCCCTGGATTATCAGGATTACGAGCAGGAATTTCAAACAGATATTTTGAGTATTTTAAAGAATGATTTTGAAATCGCACTTTATGACAGTGAGAAGGAGTATTTCCAATGGATGATCCATCTTTATGTGGGACGAACACATTATGAACGCCATCAGCAAGTCAGTGTATTCCAAAGCCTTGATAAAATCAGTTGTCTCATTGGAGATGTTGAAACAAAATTCCGCTTTCCATTCAGCCACGATAAAAACCTTGCAGAAAACTTGCTTCTTCACATCAGCATGGCAATGGAGCGAATTCAAAGCGGTATTAACGTTACCAACCCTATGTTAGATGAAATTTATCAATCCAATCCAAAGCTTTATGAAATTGTGAAACAAAGCTTTCTGGAAATCTTTCACTCGATTTCCATTCCGGAAGACGAAGTGGGATATATTGTAATCTATTTTATCGCTTCCATGGATTATTTAAGCAAGCGCTCGATTTCAGTGCTTGTTGTATGCTCCACCGGAATCGGCTCCTCCAAAATGCTGCGCAGCCGCCTGGAACGGGAATTTTCAGAAATTGATGTAAAAAAAATTATTTCTCTTCATAAGCTGCACGACGAAACTTTGGAAGATTATGATTTTATCATTTCAACCGTTCCATTGGATCTGGATGAATCCAAATATTTATGTGTTTCTCCCTTGCTCAATGAAAAAGAAAAGGCAGAGACCCGACGAAGACTTGAAATTTTAAACCGAAAAGGAGACTATTATGAACGAAATTTTTAACGAAAACAACATTGTACTAAATGTTTCTCTAAAGGAGAAGGCCGATGCGATTCAGAAAGCCGGTGAAGTATTATTCGAGCAAGGCTATGTGGCTTTGGAATACATTTCCTGTATGCATCAGCGCGAAAGGGTGATTTCCACCTATGTGGGAAATAACGTTGGAATCCCTCACGGCATCGACGGTTCGGAACAATACATAAAAAAATCCGGAATTTCACTGCTTCAAGTTCCGGAGGGCGTAATGTACGGCGAGGAACCTGCTTACATTGTCATGGGGATTGCCGGAAAAGACGGTACCCATCTGGATATCCTTACACAACTTGCAGAAATCATTTGTGAAGAAGAAAATATTGAAAAAATGCGCCGTGCCAAAACAAAACAGGAAATTTTAGATATTATTGGCAATTTGGAAGTCTAAAGATCTGCACATGTTGTCTGAGACTGGATTCATAGTATTTACTTTCCATAAAGACGTTTTTTGATATGAATCAAAAAACGTCTTTGTTTGATTTTCTCTCTTTTTTTCTAAGATTGCTTCCTCTGCTTCATTCGTTTTATCACCTTTAATCTTGTAAACTCTTCCCTTTCCTTTTCTTCCAGCTCATTGGAAATCTTATACACCAATGCCGTATAGGTGGGAATGGTAATGTTTTTCAGCGCATTGGCTCTCTTTTGTGTCTTTTTAATGCTGGTCGCCAGACGATACGCGGCATTTTCCACCATAGAAAGTTTAATTGTCAAATCTTTAACCTGACGGAATGCCTCTCTTGCAATGTCCATGGACTCCAGGGTTCCGTCCATCGGATAGGTAAGCTTATTTTCCCCGGCATCATATTTTACATGAGGAATTTCTGTTCCCATAATACTTCGCGTCTGTATCTGTATTGAATCCTCTATGGGCACTGTGTAAGCCAACTGCTCCACTTTACTGATCCCATGCTGGATATTCGCCCTTTGCAGACAGGCGTAGGCTCTTGTAAACGTAAGGTCAATCTGCTCTTGAATCCCTTTTGCTTCGTCAATGAGCTCCATAAGCTCACGAATCAAAATATTCCGTTTTTTATCCATCAAATCATAACCTTGTCTGGCAAGATTCAGAGAATTTTTTGCAAGAATTAAATTTCCTTTGGTTGGGAACTCTCTTGGATCCATACGATTCCCCCCTTACTCTTGTGGCTCTCTCGGTAAGTATTTCTCAATAATTTTCGTATCAATGCGATCCAGCTCTTCTCTCGGAAGGATCTTCAGCAGCTCCCAGCCAAGATCCAGCGTCTCTGTCATCGAACGATTTTCTTCATGTCCCTGACCAATATAGCGTTCCTCGAATTGTTTTCCGAATTCCAAATATTTTTTATCAATCGGCGAGAGTTCATCTTCACCGATGACAGAGGCTAAGTTTCTCGCTTCTCCTACCTTTGCGTAGGCAGAAAACAGCTGATTGGCTAAATCCTGATGGTCTTCTCTCGTATAACCTACTCCGATTCCGTCTTTCATCAGACGTGACAATGACGGCAATACACTGATCGGCGGATAAATGGACTGACCGTTTAAATTACGATCCAGCACAACCTGACCTTCCGTAATGTATCCGGTTAAATCGGGAATCGGGTGCGTAATGTCATCATTCGGCATTGTAAGAATCGGAAGCTGTGTCACAGACCCCTCCGCTCCCTCAATAATTCCCGCGCGCTCATAAAGCGTCGCCAGTTCACTATATAAATACCCCGGATACCCTTTTCTGGAGGGAATTTCCCCTTTGGATGAAGATACTTCACGCATTGCTTCTGCAAAAGATGTCATATCAGTTAAAATTACCAAAATATGCATATTACAGTCAAACGCCAGATATTCTGCTGCTGTCAAAGCAACTTTTGGCGTAATCAAACGCTCAACGACCGGATCGTTTGCCAGATTTAAAAACATACACACGTGATCTGCAACACCACTTTCCTCAAAGGTTTTTCTGAAAAAATCAGCGACGTCATGCTTGACTCCCATAGCTCCAAATACAACCGCAAATGGTTCTTCTGATCCGTCTCCCAGAGATGCCTGTTTTACAATCTGCGCCGCCAGCTGATCATGCGGAAGACCGTTTCCAGAAAAGATCGGAAGCTTCTGTCCCCGGATCAGGGTGGTCAATCCATCAATTGCAGAAATTCCGGTCCGAATATAATTTCTCGGATATTTTCTTCTCACCGGATTCAGCGGAAGTCCATTGATATCTCTTCTCACGTCAGATACCAACGCTCCCAGACCGTCCACCGGCTTTCCGATTCCGTTAAACGTCCTGCCAAGCATATCCGGCGCCAGAGTTACCTCCATGGGATGACCGGTCAGTTTTGTATGGGTATTATTAAGGGACATATTCTCGGTTCCCTCAAACACCTGTATCACTGCGCGATCCTCATACAGCTCTATAATTCTTCCGATTTTTTTCGTGCTGCCGCCTACCGTAAATTCCACAATTTCATCAAAAAATGCATCCTGCACCCCCTCTAAAACTACGAGAGGACCGTTGATACTGCTCAGTCCTAAATATTGAATTGCCATACGTTATCCCTCCTATGCATTTTTTTCTAACACAGTACGGTAAAAAGTATCAATTTCTTCCTGATACAAATCAAGCATTTGTAAGTTATCATTTGGCACATCATATTTGATCGCAATCATCCGCTCAAAGATTCCTTCTTCCTTTAGGACGCTCATGGGCATCCCTCTAACCACAAGCTCTCTGCATTTCTCATACAGATATAAAATAACTTCCATCATTTTAAACTGCTTTTTCATTGACACACAGGTATCATCCTTGTGAAACGCATTTTGCTGCAAGAATCCCAAACGAATCACTCTCGCAATTTCCAGCACCAATTTCTGATCGTCGGGAAGAACATCCCCTCCGATCAGTTTTACAATTTCCATCAAACTGTTCTCCTGATTTAAAAGCGCCATCAGACGATTTCGGTAATCTACAAATTTAGGAGATACGTGATCCCGGTACCATCCTCCTAAATCCACCAGATATTCGCTGTAGCTGCTCAGCCAGTGAATTGCAGGAAAATGTCTTGCATATGCCAAAGATTTATCTAGCCCCCAAAAACAGCGGACAAAACGCTTTGTATTCTGTGTTACAGGTTCCGAAAAATCTCCGCCCTGAGGGGAGACAGCGCCGATAATTGTCACCGATCCATCTGTTCCGTTGAGATTATGCATCATTCCTGCTCTCTCATAAAATGCAGAAAGCCGAGATGCAAGATATGCCGGAAATCCCTCTTCTGCGGGCATCTCCTCCAACCGACCGGATAATTCTCTCAATGCCTCTGCCCATCGGGAGGTGGAATCTGCCATAATTGCCACGTCATATCCCATATCCCGGTAATATTCTGCCAAGGTCAGTCCCGTATAAATAGAAGCTTCTCTGGCTGCCACAGGCATATTGGAAGTGTTCGCAATTAATGTTGTTCGGTCCATCAATGGATTCCCGCTTTTCGGATCTACCAGTTCTGAAAACTCCTCCAGCACCTGTGTCATCTCGTTCCCACGCTCCCCGCAGCCAATATAAATAATAATATCCGCATCGGACCACTTGGCAATCTGATGCTGTGTCATCGTCTTTCCGGTGCCGAATCCCCCCGGAATTGCCGCAGTTCCTCCCTTTGCAATGGGAAACATCGTATCTAAAATTCTCTGACCGGTCACCAGTGGGACGCTGGCAGGAATGCGATTGTGCACCGGTCTGGGAACTCGAATCGGCCACCGCTGCATCATTGTCAGTTCTTTCCTCGCCTCCTGTTCTGTTTCCAAAGTTATCAAAGGATCTTTGATGGTATAGTCTCCATCTTCCGCTGCACATACAACAGTTCCCGAGATTCCCGGAGGAACCATACATTTATGAGTAATTGCGCGTGTCTCCTCAACCTCGGCAAATATATCGCCTTCGTGTAAAAAATCGCCTTTCTTCACAATGAGCTTGGTTTTCCAGAGCTTTTCTGTATCCAGTGAATCTACCTGAACTCCGCGAGTAATAAAGGCTCCTGCACTTTCTGCGATTGTCTCCAACGGACGCTCAATTCCGTCAAAGATATGGTCCAAAATTCCCGGAGCCAGCGTCACAGACACAGCTTCACCGGTGGCTTCCACGATTTCTCCGGGATGCAGGCCGCTGGTCTCTTCGTAAACCTGTATTGTTGTCCGGTCTTTTTCAAGAGAAATCACTTCTCCCACTAATTTCTCTTTTCCAACGTACACCATCTCTGACATTTTAAATCCTGTATCTCCTTTCAGATAAATTACAGGACCATTAATTCCATAAATTTTTCCGGTTCTATGCACCTGACGCACCTCCCTTAAAGATAAAATCTTCATACTCTTTTTCCAGAGCTCCCTGGAAAGAGTGATCAATCAGAATATTACGTCCAGGAATTACCGCCCGGATTCCTCCAAGAAACTCTTCCTCACTGATCGTGATTGTCATTCCCGTCCGTTGTTCCAGAAAAGCTTTCTTATCTTCATCCGATTGGTTCATATAAATTGTCAGAGGCTGCCCGTCAGCAAATCTTGCAGCTCCCATGATATAAGAAATCAAAAGCTTTTGATATGCCTCTGTTTCCATATAATTCTTTAACAGTTGATGCACTTCCTTGAACAGATCATTTTTCAACGTGTTTTTCACAACACTTAATTCTTTTCGGAGTTTTAGCTGCCCCTTGGATATTGCAGAATTCAATTGCTGTCTTGCAGAAGCCGTCTCTGTCTTAATTCTGGTTCTGGACTGCATCAAAATTTCCTGCCGATGCGTTTCCAAAAGATTCTCCAGCGTTTTCTGATGATTCTTTATCATCTCATTGCCAAGATCTCTCGCCTCTTCCATCGCAGCCTGCCGTATATGCGTAATTTTCTCTTCAATCGTCAATTCTGTCACCCTCTTTCATCCGGCATTACAATTTTAATCCAATGGCTTCATTGACATAGGATGTAATAAAATCCTTCTTCCGTCCGGTTCCGTGCCGGTCAGGAATTTCAACTAAGAGCGGCATTTTCCGTTTCAGCTTCATCTCATCAATCAATTCCGGAAATTCTCTTCCAAATTTTTCTGTCAAAAGAACAATGCCGATGGATGAATCGCTCATTGCTTTTTCCAATGCCTGATAAAGTTCTTCTTTTTCATGAACTACAATGCCGTCAACGCCTGCCAGACGCATCCCCGTCAGCGTATCAACGTTATCGCTGATCAAATACATTTTCATATCAATCACTTCCCGATTTAGCCTAATTTACCAATAATCATAAAAGAAATAATCAATCCATACAGGCAGACTCCCTCTGCCAGACCTACAAAGATCAGGGATTTACCGAGCGCGCCGGGGTCCTCGCTGATTGCTCCCAGCGCCGCGCTGGCTGCACTGGCAACGGCAATTCCTCCTCCGACACAGGAAAGACCGGTGGAAAGCGCTGCCGCCAAATATCCCAATCCGGTAGACATTCCTCCGTCCGCAGCTGCCTGTGCCGCTTCTACCGGACTGGTCACAAACAGCATCACTCCTGCAATGACAACCACGCCAAAAAATAAGACAACATTGGAAAGAATACTTTTTTTATAACGCTTTCTCGTCTTTTCCCCTCTGAAAAAATATCCGAAAGGAATCAAAACACTGAAAATAAATGCTGCAATTATTGTTAATTTTATCGCTAATGTCATAATGTTACCCTCCTAGTTTTACTTTTTTACATGATGACGAAACGGATGAAACTCCCTTCCGGAGCCTGTATAAAACCGACTGAACATTTCATAATATTCCAAACGAAGTACTTGAATTCCAACCACAAGTCCCTCCAATCCACAAACCAGAAGATTTCCCAGAATCATGACAATCCAATTGGGATGACCTTCTGTGGCTCCGGAAAGCATTAGTACAACCTCCATCATTGCCGCATGACTGACTGCAAAAGCACCCACACGCACAAATGAAATGGTATTGGAAAAGAAGCTTAATAAGGTCTCAAATAATTCAAAGAATCCCTCAATAAAAAACATTCCGACCCCATCTTCTGCCTTGGGCTTTTTCCCCTTGATCATCTGTGTCAGCGGTTTTTTAAAAACAAACATCAAAACCGGAATCCCCAAAAAGATTGCCATCATGATATTTCCGGGAGTCTTATGTCCGGTCATATAAAGAACAATGGTAAGCACAAGAAATCCATAAAAAATAAATCCCGCTGCCCCGTTGGGTCCAAACAGCATATTTTCTGTATCTCCCCTCTTTTTTGCATTGATCATCTGAAAAATCATTGCAAGAAGAATCAACACCATTCCAAATGCAACCGCAACAATAAATACTGTATTTAATTGTCCTACAAACGGAAGATTTGTCATTGCCTCCATCGGAGAAAGCCATATCGGTTCAATGATCGTTCCCTCAAACCCAAAAAAGCTTCCGTACATGAATCCGAAAAAGGTTGAGAAAACTCCTGCTATGGATATAATTCCCGCCAGGTTCCACTTCTTCCAAAGATAAAGAACTCCACCGCCCAAAAAGAGACATAAGCCCTGCCCGACATCGCCAAACATCGCGCCGAAAATAAATGTATAAGTCAGCGCCACAAAAATTGTGGGGTCCATCTCGTTATGAGCCGGCAATCCATACATACGAATAAACATTTCAAACGGTTTAAAAAATTTAGGATTTTTCAGCTTTGTCGGCGGATCTCCAAAGAATTTCTCCCGTCCTTCTTCTACTACAATGGTAATTCGGTCGTCCTCCTTTGCCTCCGTCATAAAAGCCTGAGTGTCCTCCTCACTCATCCAGCCGCAGAGAATATAATAATCTTCCTGTTCATTTTCCATCCGTGCCGCCATTTTGCGCACATCAAAATTTCTTGTTAATTCTTCCAGCCGATATCGGGCGCCTAAAATTTTCGCTGCGTGCGCTGATAAAAATTTTCCGATTTGATCCTGCGCTTCTTGCATCTGCCTGCCAATCTCATCAATTTTCTGATTTAGATTATGACAAATCTCCGCAGGCATTCCATTGTATCCCTCCGGCAGATGCATGACTTCAAAATGAAGAGACTGAAATGCCGAATCAATTTTTCCGGTTTCCTTGTGTGCCGCAAAATAGCATCCGTAAACATAATTTTCATCACGGGTGCCTTCCAGAAAAACGGCGTTGAGATCGTCAAATAAATATTTTTCAAGCTTCTGAAAATAGCCAATGCTCACCCGTCCAAACCGAACTTTAATGTATTGATATTGAGAAATCTCTTTGAGGTTTAAGTCCAGCGGCAGAAAAGGCTCTAATTCATGAAGATTCTCCAGCAGTTCTTCCTGCTTCTTTTTTAAGACTTCCTCCCTCGTTTTCAGATCCAGATAATCATGATGAATTTCCCGAATCAAATCTAAGATTTCACTTTCAGAGAGCGAAAGATCCATCTTCGCTGAAGCATCTGGAAGCATGCCAACATACTGTTCTGCTCTGGAGAGCGGCTCCTTGTAAGGATTAATATCCATAAAGGGCATTAAATTATCTGTTGTTTTCAGTTCTGTTAATGCGTTCTCAAGCTGCATCTCATATTTTGATAAATATTTGCTGCTTACCCGGTCTATATCCGTTTTGGGACCGGAAATACTTAAAAATTTCATCTTTACAATCATCCGGCGTTACCTCCTTTCTGTCTGAATTCCTGTATGAAATACTGTAAGGTTTCCCGCTCTGATAATCCATAGCGCACACATTCCAATGCCGTCGTAATTTTATAAATCTCTTCCTCTTTTTGAAAAAGATAATAATAAATGCTTGCCAAGGAATACGGATGATTTCGATAGGCTGCACGCAAAATCTTCTCCAAACACTGGTTTGCAATGGATTCAATGGATGTGTCTCCATTCAACTGATATTTTCGTCCATAGAAAGTATCCTCAAACCGCCGCCCAAATTCTTCTGCCGATGGCGCTTCCACCAGCTCCTTCAATTCCTCATTTCTGATTCGATATTGAATCGGAATTAATAAATTATAAATGTCCGGAGCCAGCATATGATAATATTTTTTTGACCGATAAATCCACTGCAGATTTAACAAGTCAATTTTCGTTCCCAGCTCCTTTTTTATAAATTTTCGATCATTGGATCCCCCTAACCCTTTTCCTGCTTTCCACATAGCAGAAAAATAATATAGATCCAACGCCAAATCATAATCCAAAAGACTGGATGATCCCATTTCCTGAACTCTCTTCAGCGGAGCATAATATTCCGTATCTTTTAAATTTTCCACCAACTGCTCTATATTCTGTGCAGTCATCAGATATTCAATTCTAAGATCTGAAAAACGATCAAAAAACGGACGTTTATAATTGATGTCAAACGGCGGATTATAGTGGTTAAATACAATTCGGAAACAATATTCTAGCAGCTCCACTTCATACCGTTTCATAAAAATTCTCAAAAATTCTTTCTGTGCCATGTCCGCAAACCGATAAAGTCTGCTGTAATCATCATAGAGCGACAGTACCAGAATTTTTTCAATGCTTCCCCTGTGATATAAGGATTCATCCATTTGCTCAATTAAGCTTCCATACGATCTGGTTTCCTTCAGATACTCAATGATATCTGTGACTGTACTCATGCCGGCCAGTCTTTTATAATCTGCTTGCTTTAGCAGCTTCGCACGCATTGCAGCGGCTTTTGTTACAATTCCGCTGTAGCGCATAACATCTCTCATCATACCACCCCCAAATCTCTCAAGCTTCTACTGTGCATTCAAAATGTTTTTTAAAATCTTTTCCGCGTACATGGTATGATTCTGCTCAAAGTCCTTCTTTAGAAACTCTATTTCCTGCCGATTCTTTTGTTCTTGTTCCTGAAGCATTCGATCCATATTTTTTTGCAAATCGGATCGAATCTGCTGAATTTTCTCCTTCGTTGCCTGCTCCGTTTTTTTATCGAACCGATCGCGCCGCTCCTGCATCTTTCTTTCCAGTACATGCTTTTCCTCCTCGGCGTTTTCTACGATTGCTCTGGCAGACTCCTCGATTTCCAAAAGCTGACTTGCAATTCGCTCCATAGAAATCCCCCTTTCTTATAAAATAGGTTCCCCTATTTCGGATACACCTATTTTATCCCCTTCTCATGATCTTTACTAGCTTTTTCATTCATTCTTTACATAAATTTTAACACTTTCCACAATTTGCAGACATATTTAGACATTTCTGCTGCGGTTTGTTGGATATCTTTTTGGCCCAAACGTTAAGACTCCATGACACTTTATGCTCTCTTTTCTATTTTCAGGGTATTTTTATGGATTCTTGCCTTTTTTCTTTTATACTATATTTCACACAGCGTTTGATTCGATACTTTTATAAATTTAAACAAAGGAGATTTTTCAATGAAATTCAAAATTCAAAACCGTGTCTTTCCCTATATTTTTTCCATAATGTTTCTCATTTATTTACTTATTTTAATAAAAATTATATTATTAAAAGATGCAGCTCTGGCGGATTTGCCCAAACATCTCTCCCCAGACTATAACGGATTTCGTTCCTTAAATTTGGTTCCATTCCGAACTTTTCAGGATTTTTTCGCCATTGCCAAAAAGGGAAATTTTCTCTGGGGCATTTCAAACATCGCCGGAAACGCGCTGGTATTTCTTCCTTATGGATATTTGCTGTCCCTGCGGTTCTCCACCAAATTTCAAAATTTTGTAATTCTAATCAGCGCTCTCCTGTTGAGCCTTGCCTTTGAGTGTCTGCAGTTTTTTCTCTATCTCGGCAGCGCCGACATTGATGATATCATTTTAAATGTTTTCGGGGCGTTCCTCGGTATTCTATGCTTTCGGATTCTGTCTGTCATTGCAGGGCATCAAAAGACCGTCATTTACAAAGTCAGTCTTGTTCTGAGCTTCGCCGCATTTTTAGGAGCCGCTTCCATCGGATACTTTGAATTTGGAAATCGTCTTGGAATCGAATATAAAGAAGAAGTAATTGGCGGTGAAAAAGTACCGAAAGATCCGGAGGATTATTCAGGATATTTCATATCCGGCAATGATTGTAAATTCACTGCAGCGAATTCTCTGGACCCATCCTTTGGGAAAGAAACAGCCATCCGCATTAAAGAAAATACGACCATCTATTATTTAAAATATACATCAAAAAAATGGACGCCCTACAAAACTCAAGCAGTCTATCAGCTCTACACTCCGTCTCAGCTAAAGTCTGTGAAAAAAAATTCCCGGGTCTCCGTCTGGTTTGATAAAACAGCCAGACAAAAAACAGCGAGCGTTATTGTACTCAGTGATCCCATAGCCTCCGAAACATCCGAGGATCAAAAAATGTCTTTTCCAAATTCTAAAACAGAACTGACCGGCTATATCACTTCCACACGACATGATTCTCAAACCTTTACCTTAAATAAAATCGACTCTTTTGAGACCAAAGACGGCGGCTCCGTATCTACAAGCACAAAAATCTACCTTCCGATCTCTTACAAAAAAAATGTGCCGATTACGGTAAGAGATGTCTACGGCAGCGGAAGCAGCTACGAAGACCGAAAAGGAACTGTTGATGACCTGACAGCTGACAGCTTCGTTTCTGTCAAAGGAACAATGAAAGATCATGTATTTTATGCCGACTTTATTTTAGTCTCTATTTTCCACAACGAGGGAACAACGCATCAATAAGCAAACACAGACACGGCAAAGGAGCCAAGGGAACCCCTTGACTCCTTCGTATTTTTATAATACCTTGCTTAAAAATGTTTTTGTTCGCTCTTCCTTTGGATGCTCAAAAATCTGCTGCGGTGTTCCCTGCTCGCAAATCACTCCGCCATCCATAAACAGTACTCTGTCTGCCACTTCTCTTGCGAATCCCATCTCGTGAGTTACAACAACCATGGTCATACCTTCTTTGGCAAGCTGTTTCATAACCTCCAAAACCTCGCCGACCATCTCCGGGTCCAGCGCTGAGGTGGGCTCGTCAAACAACATCACTTCCGGTGAAAGTGCAAGAGCTCTGGCAATTGCAACTCGCTGCTTCTGACCTCCGGATAACTGTACTGGAAAATTATCTGCCTTGTCACCGACACCAACTCGATTTAACAATTCCATTGCCTTTTCCTTTGCCTGCGCCTCGCTCATCATCTTGTGGCGGATCGGCGCCAGCGTTACATTGTCAAGAATCGTCAGATGCGGAAAAAGATTAAAATGCTGAAACACCATTCCCACTCGTTTTCGGAGAGCATCCACATTGAATTTCTTCTCCATCAAATGCATATCATCAATGACAATCTCGCCCCTTGTGGGAGTCTCCAAAAGATTTAAACATCTTAAAAACGTACTTTTTCCTGAACCGGATGGTCCGATCACGCAGACACATTCTCCTTTTTTTATCTCGCAGTGAATGCCTTTTAAAACTTCCAGAGACCCAAAATATTTATGTAAATCTTTAACGCTTATCACTTTGCCGCAATCTCCTTTCCACTGCGTTTAATCCCAGAGTTAAAATTTTTACCAGCAAATAATAAATGCATGCCGTGCCAATCAGCGGTGTCATTGCCTCATAAGTTCTTGAAATTACAAAATCTGCCGCTTTACTTAAATCTACTATGGATACATATCCTAAGATGGATGTTTCCTTCACCAAAACAATAAACTCATTCCCTAACGCCGGAAGAATATTTTTAATCGCCTGAGGTAAGATAATATCTTTCATCGTTTGTCCGTAGGATAATCCAAGAGATCGTCCTCCTTCCATCTGTCCCTGATCGACTGCCAGAATTCCGGCACGAATAATTTCTGCCACATAGGCTGCACTGTTTAACCCAAAGGTTACAGTACCTACGATGAGTCCGTCTACCCCTTTTAAGATAATGAAGAACATAATCATCAACTGGGTAACCGTTGGAGTTCCTCTGATAATATCAATGTACACATATGCAATTTTTGATAGAATGGTACTTTTTCCATTCTTTTCTGCCGTCAGACGCATCAACGCAAGCAAAGTTCCGAGAATCACTCCAAGAATGACCGCCAAAAAGGAAACGAGAATCGTCATCTTCAACCCATCCAGATACATCAGATAACGCTTCCCCGCGATAAACGCTGTATAAAACGAATCTAAACTCATAATAATCTTACCTTTCCTTCCAGCATCTAATCAATGTATTTGGCTCTCAGCTTCTTAAATGTACCATCTTTTTTCATTGCCGTCAGCTGCTTATTAATTTCCTTCAGCAGCTTATCATTTCCTTTCGGAAGCGCGATGCAGTAGTACTCTTCTGCCGCTTTATCTCTGACAATCTTTAACCCTTTATTTTTCTGTACAAATTCCTGCGCAGTTTTCTCATCAATTACAACCGCGTCAATTCCACCGTTTTTCAAATCCATAACGGCATTGACGCCTTTTGGGAAACGTTTTACATCAACATCTCCTGCTGCAACTACCGGCTCTTCTTTTTCACCGAACGGATCTCCGGATACTAATTGATCTCCGGTTGTTCCTTCCTGAACTCCGACCTTCTTGCCTTTGAGATCTGTCACTTTTTTAATTTTATCATTGTTCTTTTTCAGGATGAGCACCTGGCTGGTTGTATAATAGCTGTCAGAAAAATCTACCGCTTTTTTGCGATCTGCTGTTTTTGTCATTCCCGCCGCAACTGCATTGATTGTTTCAGATTCCATCGCTCCGATCAGGGACTTAAATTCCATATTCTGAATTTCAATCTTCACATCCATACGTTTTGCAATCTCTTTCATCATTGCAATATCAAAACCATCAATCTCTTTATTATTGTCTACATACTCAAACGGAGGGAATTCTGCATTTGTTCCGACTTTTAAAGTATCCGGAATTGTTGCCTCCTCTTTTTTGCTGCATCCTGTAAACAACATAGATACCGCTAAAACACCTGTCAATGCTGCCGCTAATAATTTTTTCATAATCTTTTTTCTCCTCTTTCTTAAAATAATGGAACGACCGCTCCGTCGTATTTATCTTCAATGTATTTTTTTACACTGTCGCTCTTTAACGCCTTGATCAGAGCTTTGATACTGTCCTTCTTCTGATCTCCGTCGCGAACAGCAAGAATATTTCCGTAGTTCTTTGCTCCCACAGAATCGGTATCCTCGATTGCCAGTGCATCTTTGCTGACTTTTAATCCTGCTTCCAGTGCATAATTTCCATTGATTACAGCAAGATCTACATCTTTTAATGATCTTGGGATCTGTGCTGCTTCAATCTCTTTAATCTCCAAATTCTTCGGATTCTTTACAATATCCTTCTTTGTGGCAGTCAGCCCTGCATCTTCTTTTAACTCAATGAGTCCCTCTGTCTCCAGAAGCAGCAGCGCTCTTGCTTCGTTGGTTGTATCATTCGGCACTGCAATGACCGCGCCCTTTTTTAGATCCTTTATCTTCTTTGTCTTCCCCGGAAAGATTCCAAAAGGCTCGTAGTGGATAGTTGCCGCTGCTACTAAACTTGTCCCTTTTTCTTCATTAAAGTTGTCCATGTACGGCTTATGCTGAAAATAATTTGCATCCAAATCTCCAGCATCCAACGCTGTATTTGGCTGTACATAGTCCGAATACTCTTTGATCTCCAAAGTATAGCCCTCTTTTTTCAACTCTTTTTGTGCAGCTTTTAAAATATCTGCATGAGGAGATGGACTTGCGCCAACTACAAGTTTCTTGGAGTCTTCACTGCTTTTGTCATTTCCTCCGCCGCATCCGGTCAGCAGACCCAAACATGCCGCTGCGGAAAGCGCAACCGCTAATACTTTTTTTAACCTCATAATGTTCTCCTTTTTCTCATCCTATAACTTCTCTTATAGTTCATTAATAGTTCCTACACATAACATGTATTTTACAATATATTGCGAAAGATTTCAAATGCAGAAGGCAATGCATAAACCGTTTCCAGGTCCTTTTTGGGCACCCACAAAAAATCTTCCAGCGGAATGGGATGTTCCAGCAAAATCCGAACCCCTTCCATATGCCATTCCACATGACTGAAAATATGCTTTCCCCTCCCTGCCTGCTCCATTGGGCAGTTTGGAATTCCCCATTGTTCCATCTGATTCTTAAGATCTTCAGAATCCATCCTTCCATCAAGATTCGGAAATTCCCAAAGCCCTGCTAAAAGACCTTTCGTTTCTCTTTTTCTTATGACAACCTGATCTTTTGTTTCCAGTAAAAATACCGTCTTATTTTGAATTTTTCTTGGCTTTTTCTTTGTTTTTACCGGAAGCTGATCAATGAGATCCTCTTTGTATGCCCGGCATACCGTATCCCACGGACATTGCTCACAATTTGGTTTGCCGTTGGGTACGCAGACCGTGGCTCCAAGTTCAATCAATGCCTGGTTAAAATCTCCTGCCCGATCTTCCGGCATCAATGCAAGAACTTTCTTCCCCATTTCCTTTTTTGTTTTATCCTTTAGAATATCGGAATCATCTGCCCAAAGTCTTGCAAGTACACGAAGTACATTTCCATCCACTGCCGGAACCTGCAATTCAAAGGCAATCGAACCAATGGCTCCTGCCGTGTACATGCCGATACCCTTCAGTGATAACAAAGCGTCATAATCTGCGGGAAGCTCTCCATGGTATTTTTCCATAATGGTCTGCGCCGCTATTTTTAAATTTCTGGCTCGATTATAATAGCCCAGCCCTTCCCATAATTTCATAAGCCGATCCTCCTCCACCTCTGCAAGATCGGCAACGGTCGGCAATTCCTCCATAAACCGGTCAAAATATGGCTTCACAGCCTCCACTCTGGTTTGCTGCAGCATAATCTCTGAAATCCAGATTCGGTAAGGATCTTTATTTTCTCTCCACGGAAGCAGCCTTTTATTATAATCATACCAATGAAGCAAGGATTCTCCTAAGTCGTATCGTTTTTCCATCTCATTTCCCTTCTAAACTCATCGAATTGATTTCCGACGCAGTTACGCTTTATTATAACAAAAGGTATCAAAAATTGCTATGGAAGAAATCTCAAGAATATCCCCTGCCAACGGCTACACAGAAAATATAGACTTCCCGGACCCCAAGACGTTTTAAAATCTTTGTCACCGCCTGAGCAGTGGCACCTGTGGTATAAATATCATCAACTACCAAAATCTTTTTGGGACAATTAAGCTTCCGGTAAAGCTTATCATTCCCCCGAAACGCATGTTCTAAATTTTTTCTTCTCTCAACAGGATTCAGCTGTTTCTGCGGCTTTGTTTCATGAATCCGGGACACTAACTGGCAGCATACCGGACGTCCGACGATCTGACCGATTCCATCGGCAAAAAGTTCTGCCTGATTGAATCCCCTCCTCCTTCTTTTTTTCGGATGAATCGGTACCGGAAGAATCAAATCCGGCTGCAGTCTCTGCAATTGCTGTCCTTTACGCCGCCGAATTTCTTCCAGATAATACTTTGCAAAGATTCTCTTATTTTTATATTTAATCGCTGCCAGAGAATCTGTCACTGGCTTTTGATATATGCACAATCCCATGCCTCTCTTGAAATCCTTTGGATGCTCCCGGCAGTCTTCACAAAATTCCAAATCCGCATCCGATAATGGCTTTCCACAAGAATAACATGTCGGTTCTTCCAAAAACTGAATTTTTTTCTCACATTTTTTACAGACACGCTCCCCTTGATCCAACAGCGCTTTCCCGCACAGTGGACAAACCGGAGGATAAAGAAATGATAACATAGATACCCCCTCCTATCATAACAAAGCGGGCAAGCCCGGACTTTGGCTCATCGCTATCACAAAAAGAGCACGCAAATTAATGCGGCGCTCTCTCCTTGTTCCCAAATTTCGTATATTGCCCCAGCCAGACAAGTTCCACGGTTCCTGTGGAACCGTTTCTCTGCTTATCTACAATAATCTCGGCAATTCCTTTTTTTTCTGAATCTTCATTATAGTATTCATCACGATAAATAAACATTACAACGTCAGCATCCTGCTCAATTGATCCGGATTCTCGCAAATCGGAAAGCATCGGCTTTGCCGGCTTTCGTTCCTCCACTCTTCGGCTTAGCTGCGACAATGCGATTACCGGAGCATCCATCTCCCTTGCAAGCGCTTTTAGGGATCTGGAAATTTCCGAAATTTCCTGTTGTCTTGACTCAGAACGCTTTCCGCCGGACATTAACTGCAAATAATCAATAATAATCAAGTTCAAGCCATGGGTCTGCTTATATCTTCTGCATTTGGACCGCAGCTCTGCGATTGTAATTCCCGGGGTGTCATCAATAATCAACGGTGAACGGCCGATGGTTCCTGCGCTCTCCATAATTTTTTCCCAGTCGGTTTCCTGCAGATCTCCGGTACGGATTGACTGTGAATCAACCATAGATTCCATTGCCATCATACGGGTCACCAGCTGCTCCTTTGACATCTCCAGGCTGAAGATTGCCGTAGGGACATGATCACGAACCGCCGCTCTTTGCGCAATGTTTAAGACAAAGGCTGTTTTTCCCATCGCCGGACGTGCCGCGACAATAATCAGTTCTGAAGGATGCAGACCGGACAATTTATAATCCAAGTCTGTAAAACCGGTAGCAATCCCGGTAACTCTCCCTGCCGAGCTGGCAGCTTCCTCAATGGCATCCAGAGTATTTAATACAACCTTATCAATCGGTACAAATTCCTCCCTGCCGCTTGCCTGCTGCAAAAGACCGAACACATTTTTTTCTGTGTGATCTAAAATTTCAGACACATCATCCTTCCCAAGATAACATTCTGTGGTAATTTCTTCGCTGACTTTAATTAATTTCCGCAGTGTTGCCTTTTCCCGGACAATGGTTGCATATTGCTTTGCATTTGCAGACGTGGGAACCGACTCTAAAAGATCCCGAATAAACTCCAGACTTTTCATAGATTCCGGAACATCTTTCTTTTTCAGTTTATTCTGCAGAGTGATTAGATCCACCGGTTTTCCTTCCCGGTACAGTTCGGACATTGTCTCAAACAAAATTCCATTTTGTTTTTGATAGAAATCTTCCGGTCCGACAATGTCAATAACATCTGCAATGGCATCTCTGTCCATAATCATCGCACCGATAACCGACTGCTCAGCTTCCGGACTATTGGGCTGTATCTTTTTTACAAATGCCTCATCCATAAATTGTGTCCCCTTAAGCCTCTTCCACTTTCACTCTTAATGTAGCCGTTACTTTTGGATGAACTCTGATCGCCACATCATGAAATCCAAGATTCTTAATCGGTTCACAGTGCATTTTTTTCTTGTCCAAATCAAATCCCAGCTGTTTTTTTGCTTCCGCCGAAATTTCTTTCGTAGAAATTGATCCGAAGGTTCTTCCGCCCTCTCCCACTTTCATTTTTAATACAAGCTGTTTTTCCTCGATTTCTTTTGCAAAAACTTTTGCATCCTCCAACGCCTCCGCAGCCAGCTTGTCGTCGTTGGCTTTTCTTAATTTCAAGTCATTCAAAGCCTTTTTTGTAGCTTCAATTCCAAGCCCCTTGCGGAATAACACATTTCTCGCATATCCATTATTGACTTCTACAACTTCATCCTTTTTCCCAACAGATTTTACATCTTCCAACAAAATAACTTTCATCTTTATATTTCTCCTTTTCCTTTTAAAATTCTTAAGGTTTCGCGGATGACAATCTTAGCCTCCTCCAGGGAAACATCCACCAACTGGGCTCCGGCAACGGTCAGATGCCCGCCGCCGCCAAATTCCTCCATAATTTTCTGAACATTAATTTCATCTATAGATCTGGCGCTGATATAAACCTTTTCTCTCACCGCTGTCAGAACAAACGACGCCTGGATTCCTTTAATGTCCAATAATTCATTGGCTACCTGCGCTCCAATAACCGTCGGGCTGTCCACGCCAATTCCCACCAAAGTTGCAATGGCAAATTCATCATATAAAATCTCTGCTTCGCTGATCGCCTTTGCGCGGATTCGATAGGTATCCATGCTCTCTCTGGACATCTTACGGACCTTTGTCAAATCTGCTCCGCTACGTTTGAGATACGCCGCGGCTTCAAAGGTGCGGACTCCCGTTTTATTCACAAAGTTATCCGTATCTACCAACATTCCATAATACATCGCATTTGCTTCCATCGGTTCCAGCTTTGGCTTAGAAGCCACATACTGCAAAATCTCCGCAACCAACTCACAGGTGGAAGATGCATATGGTTCCACATACGAAAGCACTGGATTTTTAATCATATTCTTATTCTTTCTATGATGATCTAAAATCACAGTCGTTTTTGTCTGACTTAACAGTTTCTCACACTCCGTATAACTTGCATGATTGACATCCACTACAATTAACAGTGTATTTTCATCGGTAATTTCTATGGCTTTCTCATTGTCGATAAACATATCCTCGTCATAATCTCCACTTTCCAGTAAAGCTTCCAGCATGGAGCGAACGGATATTGTCATTTCATTCATTACAATGTGTGCCTTGCGGCCGAGAGAAAGCCCCAGACGATACAGACCAACTGCCGCGCCCATCGCATCCGGGTCAGGAATCTTATGCCCCATAATCACAACATTCTCTTTTGATTCCAAAAGCTCTTTCAGCGCATGTGCTTTTACCCTTGCCTTAACTCTGGTTGTTCTTTCCATAACTTCACAGTTTCCGCCATAGTAAGAAATATCTTCTCCGTCTTTGATGACTGCCTGGTCGCCGCCTCTTCCCAAGGCGAGGTCCATTCCGGTACACGCCGACTCATAATTTTCCTGATAGGTGTTTCCATTGATTCCAAAACTAATACTAAGCGTAATATGCATTGAGTTTCCAAGGTTGATGGTCTTGATTTCATCCAGAATCGAGAATTTATTTGCCTTAATTTTATCCAAATATTTCTGTTCAAACACGACAAAATACTTATCTCTCTCGGTTCTCTTTACAATTCCAGATACGTTTTGAATAAATTTATTAATCTTGCGGTCCGCCACCGCAATAAGCATGGAGCGCTTGACCTCATCAATATCATCTAAAATTTCATCATAATTATCAATATAAATCAATCCGATAACCATTCTCTGGTTCTCATTCTGCTCCATATACTTTTTCAGAAGTGTCTGATCGAAGAAATACGCGGCAATCAAACAATGATCCTTTAACATCTGCTGCGAACAGCTTTCATCCTGTTCTCCCAGAAAATCTTCTACACGAATACGATTCAGCTCGACTTTATAAAAAAGTTTTTGTTTTTTACCCTCTGAATCCTTTTTTTTGTATTCAATATGAGAAATTGTATGATTCACGTCCGAAGGCAGTAAATTTCGATTTAAATTGGGAAAAATCTGTTGTAAACTCTTCCCTCTGTTGTCACCTGCAATTTTTTGGAATGCTGCATTCGACCAGATAATCATTCCATCGCCGTCCAGCAGCGAATAGGGAATCGGCAGATCATGAATCAGATAGTTTTGTACCTGTCCCTGTTCAAAGACAAAATTCATGCATTCCTTCACGATCTCTTTCTTGCTGCTTGAATATAAAAAGCACTGAAGCGCAAGATATACCACCAGCACGAATCCCAAAATAATGCCGCAACGAATATCAATCCAAAAAAAGAGAATATCCACCGGCATAAGCAAAATCATTGCCTTTAACGGTCCCTGAAGATATTGGTCGATTTTTGTTTTCTTTATAATGTCCATATTTTACTCCTGATTCAGCTGTTACCAGATTTTAAATATCTTCTATTATACCTCTCTTGAAATGATTTGTACACCGAATTTAAAGAACCCGATTTTTTTAGCCAGGCATTTGCTGGCAGAAGCCTGTTTCATCAGAAATTTTACACAATTTGCGACCAGAGGACAAAGCTTTCCTCTGCTCATCGTGTGCATTCCACAAAGCGTTTTTGTAATATAGGAAAGTCAAAACTTTCCTATATTACAAAAAAGCCGATAGACCCTAAGTTTAGAGTTTATCGGCACTTTCATTGAAAATTATTCTGCTGTATACGGCATTAAACTTAAATGTCTAGCTCTCTTAATTGCTCCTGTGACAGCTCTCTGATGCTTTGCGCATGTTCCTGTAATACGTCTAGGTAAGATCTTACCTCTCTCAGATACATATTTCTTTAATGTCGCTACATCTTTATAATCGATCACAGCGTCAGCTTCTGTACAGAATGTACATACTTTTCTTCTTCTGCGTCCGCCTCTTCTTCTCATTGGAGAATCGCCTTTTGTATAAGCCATGATTTCTACCTCCTATTTAACTAAACGGCAGTTCCTCTTCCAACCCGTCCGGAATATTCATAAACCCATCGCTGACCGCGGCACTTGGCTGCGGTGCGCTCGGTGCAGGAGCGCCCATTCCCATTTGATTCTGGGATGCCGCTGCTTTACTTTCTGCAAAATCCTGCTCTTCAATTACAACATCTGTTGTATAGACTCTCATTCCGTCTTTGTTGGTATAGCTGCCTGTCTGAATTCTTCCGGAAACAACGATTTTTGTACCTTGTTTCAGATACTTCTCTGCAAATTCTCCTGCACGTCCGAATGCCACGCAGTTAATAAAATCTGCATCCTGATCGCCGTCTCTCTTAAACCTTCTGTTCACTGCTAACGTATATCTGGCAACTGCCATCGGTCTGTCTCCCTGTGAGTATCTCACATCCGGATCTCTGGTCAGTCTTCCCATTAATACTACTTTATTCATATTCGGATCCCTCCTGCTAATTACGCATCTTGTTTCACGCATAAGAAACGTAATACAGTTTCCTCAATACGAAGTCTTTCTTCAAGTTCCGCCGGAACTGTAGTTTCGCCTTCGAACTGGATGAAATAGTAGTATCCTTCTTTCATCTTCTGAATTTCGTAAGCTAACTGTTTCTTACCCCATTCATCGACGTTCGTGATTGCAGCACCTGCTGTAGTAATCATTGCCTGAACTTTTTCAATCATAGCTGCACGCTCTTCGTCTTCGATCTTTGCACTTAAAACTAATGCTAATTCATATTTCATCATTACTTTGCACCTCCTTTTGGTCTAGTGGCTCTTTCCTCTGAAAGAGCAAGGATATTTTCATATACCACGAATACTCATGTTATCATAGATCTTTATAATTCGCAAGCTTTTTTTATAAATCCCCGAAAATTTTTCTCCACTAATTTTCTTGATACCATAACCTGTCTTGTACATCCGAGACACCGAAGCCGAAAATCCATTCCTACTCTTAAAATTTCCCACTGGTTTTCCCCACATGGATGCGCTTTTTTCAGTTTGATAACATCACCGACTTGAAATTCCACCTAAGACACCTCCTAAAAAATAATTTTTCTCTGATTATCCAAAACAAATACCTTAAGTGTTTGCTTTGGATAAGATTATAACAGAAAAAAGAACCAGGGTAATCTCCTGATTCTTTTTTCACATCACATTAAGAAGAAGTTCTGATCTACATTTCGGGTTCTGTGGCGTCAATATCACCAAACTTCATTGCCTCATACTGTTCCAAAATCAATTTCTGAATTGTATTTCTCGTATCCGAATTAATCGGATGTGCAATATCACGATATTCCCCATCCGCTGCCTTTCTGCTCGGCATTGCAATAAACAATCCTTTCTCTCCCTCGATCACTTTAATATCATGTACTACAAACTCATTGTCGATGGTAATTGACACAACAGCCTTCATCTTGCCTTCCTTGGCTACTTTTCTGATTCGTACATCTGTAATTTGCATGTTGTCATCCTCCTAGTTTTTTTAAATATAGCTGAAACTCGCTCTCCGGTCCATTCCTGTCTGCAACTTCTTCTTTTTTTCTGACCGATTCTGCTATTTTTAATTATACCACTTTTTTCGGTAGATGTGAACAAATTTCTTTTTTATTTTTATTTTCTTATTATTAATTTTTACTATTTTTTATTCCAGATTCTATTGTGACATGAAATTTTTTCCAGAACCACCACTCTTGCAACTTTTATATCTGTGACTTATAATAAGGAAAGTAAAAAATAACATTGATATTGATATAGAAAGGACACATGAAAATGTATCAGATAGATTTTAAGAAACCAATTCATATTCACTTTATGGGCATCGGAGGGATCAGCATGAGCGGACTGGCAGAGATTCTCTTAAAAGAAGGATTTACCATATCCGGATCTGATATTCGCTCCACAGAAATCACCGACCGTCTGGAGCAAAAGGGCGCAAAAATTTTCTTTGAACAAACTGCTGAAAATATTACACCGGATATTGATCTTGTAGTCTACACTGCCGCAATCCATTTTGATACCAATGCAGAATATCAGGCCGCAGCATCGTTGAAAATTCCAACGATGAGCCGCGCAGCGCTCCTTGGACAGCTTATGCATAATTATAAAAATGCAATCGCAATTTCCGGAACCCACGGCAAGACCACAACAACCTCTATGCTTTCTCACATACTTCTTGCCGGTGAAACAGACCCGACCATCAGTGTTGGCGGAATCTTAGACGCCATTGGCGGCAACATCCGTGTGGGTCGCTCCGATACCTTTGTTACCGAAGCCTGTGAATATACCAACAGTTTTTTGGAATTTTTCCCGAAAATCAGCATAATTTTAAATATTGAAGAAGATCATATGGACTTTTTTAAAGACCTTGACGATATTCGACATTCCTTTCGGCAATTTGCTCACAAACTCCCCGATTACGGATATCTGATCATCAATGGAGAAATTGACAATCTCGACTACATTGTCCACGATTTAGAAGCAGATTATGCAACCTTCGGGCTCAACGATGATTCTTTTGACTTCTCTGCAAAAAATATCGGATATGATGCTTTTGGACATGCACATTTTGATTATTATTTTCGTGGGGAATTTGTTGATACCATTCAGCTCAATGTCAATGGAGAACACAACGTCAAAAATGCTTTGGCTGCGATTGCTGCCGCAAAAAGAATTGATCTTCCGATGAGTGCTGTCAAACAAGGTCTTCTCGGATTCTCCGGCGCAAAACGCCGTTTTGAATTCAAAGGAACCTGCAATGGATTCACCGTGATTGATGATTATGCGCATCATCCCACAGAAATCCGCGCTACTTTGACTTCCTGTAAAAATTATCCTCATAATGAGTTGTGGTGTGTTTTCCAACCTCATACCTACACGCGGACTTTGGCATTCCTCAATGATTTTGCCAAAGCCCTGAGTCTCTGTGACCATGTAATCATTACGGATATCTATGCTGCAAGAGAAAAAAACACCGGGGTTGTCCACGCCCGCAATATTGTAGAACGCATGGCAGCATATGATGTGGATGCCCACTATATTAAAGATTTTGATGACATTGAACAATTTATTTTAAAAAATTGTAAAAAAAATGATTTGTTGATAACTATGGGAGCTGGAAACGTCGATTCTATCGGAAATCATCTGGTCAGCAGATAGTTATCCACATTATCCACAGGTTTGTACACAGTTGTTGAAAAATAGACCTGTGGATTTCTTTTTCTTTTTTCCACAATTGTAAAATCTATGTAAATGGCTTATTCTCGTATTTCTTATTTTCTTATCCACATTATCCACACTATCCACAGGTTTTTCCACAAATCCTCTGTGGATTCTGCCTCTATTTACAATTTTCCTCATCTGCGTTATAGTCACATTAGATGATATAAAATAAAAAAGGGGACATTGCCATGAACTATATTCAGGTCACAACTACATATCCAACCGGAGGAACACTGCTTCCGAATGCTTTTGTTGATAACTATATGATTCGTGCCAACGGAGAGTACATCAAAGTTTATATTTATCTCCTCCGCATGGTTTCTGACGGGGCAAATTTCAGTATTCCGTGCCTCGCTGATGTTTTAGAGCTCACCGAACGCGATGTCACCCGCGCATTAAAATACTGGGAAAAAGAATCTCTTCTGAAGATTGAGATGAATCAAAGAGAAATTCAATCCATTGAACTTCTTCCGATTCCCGGACATCCGGTTCCTCCGATTCAGACGGAGGATGCTTCTGATTCTGCCGTATCCGAACCGTCGGATGTTCAGGAAAATTCCGTAGCCAGTGAGGCAATTCCCGCTATGAAAACACTATCCCCGGCTCAGTTACAGAAAAAAAGCGAGGATGAACGTTTTTCTTATCTTCTCTATGTTTGTGAAATGTTTTTGGGCAAGCCTCTGACCTGCACAGATATGAATACTCTTCTGTATATGTATGAAGATCTGTCCATGTCCTGTGAACTCATTGAATATTTGGTTGAGCACTGTGTCTCCAACGGCAAAAAAAGTTTTCGCTATATGCAGACCGTTGCAATCAACTGGTATGAATGCAATATAAAAACTCCGGAAGAAGCAAAATCCCACAGCCAGAACTTCCGAAAAGAATATTATTCCATCATGCGCGCTTTTGGGTTAAATCAAAATCCTGCGCCGATTCAGGAACAGTACATGAAGCGCTGGCTGGAAACCGATGGTTTCGATCTGGCCTTGATTCTTGAAGCCTGCAACCGCACAATCAACGCTATTAATAAGCCAAGCTTTCCTTATGCGGATACTATTTTAAAACATTGGAAAGATAACCATATCGTATCTCTGGAGCAGGCACGCATTTTTAAACAGCCTTCCAGAGCTCCAAAAACATTCGTCAACCAAAACAACCATGCAAATCTCCATAATTTTAAACAGAGAGATTATGATTTTGACGCACTGGAACAGCAGCTTCTGCAAAAACAATTTTCTGATGAAATAAGGGAGAATTAATCTATGCCTTTATCCAATACCGATTATCAAAAAATTATGCGAATGTATGAGTCCAGACGACTTTCCAATTATCACACACAGGAACAGAGAAAAAAGGATATTTATGCTGCAATTCCCCGCATCAAAGAGCTGGATCTTCAAATGACTCATAATTCGATTGCCCTGGGAAAGAAACTAATTCTGAAAGATGATCCGGTCCTCAGAGAAGAATGCCGGACAAAGAATGCAGCCCTTGCCCGAGAAAAACTCTGCCTCCTCAGAGACGCAGGATATCCGGAAGATTATTTAGAACCGATTTATCATTGCGGCAAATGTCAGGATACCGGATATATCGGACAGGAACCATGTTCCTGTTTTCGTCAGGCTATGATCGATCTTTTGTATACCGGTTCAAATATGGATCGAATTCTTGCCCGCGAAAATTTCAAGCAATTTCGGGAAGACTACTATTCTGATGAAATTACTGCCAGCGGACTTCCAAGCCCACGGCTGAACATTCAGAAAATTGTAAATCACTGCAAAGCATTTATTTCCAGATTTCCAAACCATGAGAACATTCTTTTTCAAGGGTCTACCGGTGTCGGCAAAACATTTTTAAGCCACTGCATTGCAAAAGAAATCATGGATCTTGGCTATACTTGTGTATATATGACAGCTTTCCAATTATTTGATACGCTGGCAAAACATACATTTGGAAAGGAAAAAGATCCGAAACAGGAAATATCCGCCGATCTTATTTTTCAGTGCGATCTTCTGATCATTGATGACTTAGGCACCGAGATGATGAACAAATTTGTAATTTCTCAATTATTTCAATGCCTGAATGAACGCCTGATTCAAGAGAAATCTACCATTATTTCCACAAATTTATCTCTTCAGGATTTCCGAAATATTTATTCTGAGAGAATCTTTTCAAGGATTATTGAGAATTATTCCTGGCATCAAATATATGGCGAGGACATTCGTTTTAAGAAATCAAACTTGACGTAATCAAATTATAATGATATAAAAAACTATAGAACAATATACGAAGGAGATAGTATCATGAGACGATCTGACCGTAACTTTACAAAGATTCCCGACGGAAAACTTGGAATCATCGCCCTGGAAGGCTGTGAGGCACTTGGCGAAGCCATCGACCATTACATTATTCAATGGAGAAAAGAAAGTCATGGAGCTTTCAAAGATTCTGTTGCATGCGACGGCTACCTGAGAGACACCTATTTGCTCAATGCCAGCTGTCCCCGCTTCGGATCCGGAGAAGCAAAAGGACTCATTCGTGAATCTGTCCGCGACATGGATTTATACATTCTTGTGGACGTACTGAATTACAGCATTACCTATTCCTTAAACGGACAAATCAACCACATGTCACCGGATGATCATTACGCTGACTTAAAACGTATCATCAGTGCTGCTGCCGGAAAAGCAAAAAGCGTCAATGTCATTATGCCGTTCCTCTATGAAAGCAGACAGCACAAAAGAAGTACCCGTGAATCCTTAGACTGTGCAGTGATGCTGCAGGAATTGGTTAATCTTGGTGTCGATAATCTGATTACTTTCGATGCCCATGATCCTCGTGTACAGAATGCTATTCCAATCAGTGGATTCGATAATGTACAGCCGACTTATCAATTTGTAAAATCTCTGGTAGAGCAATGTGATGATGTGAAGTTCGACAAAGACCATTTAATGGTAATCAGTCCCGATGAGGGAGCAATGCAGCGTGCGATCTATATGGCAAATGTCATTGGCGTGGATGTGGGAATGTTCTACAAACGTCGTGATTTTACGAAAGTAATTGACGGACGCAATCCGATTGTCGCTCATGAATTTCTCGGTGATTCCTTAGATGGAAAAGATGTTCTGATCATTGACGATATGATTTCTTCCGGCGAAAGTATGATTGACGTAGCCAAAGAATTGAAACGCAGAAATGCAAAACGCGTTTTCTGTCTTTCCACATTCGGTCTCTTTACAAACGGTCTGGAAGTTTTTGATCGTGCTATCGAAGACGGTACCATTGCCAAAGTTATTACGACCAATTTGATATATCAGACTCCGGAATTATTATCCCGCGACTGGTATGCATCTTCCGATGTATCCAAATATGTAGCACTCTTAATTGATACACTGAATCATGACGCTTCCATCAGCGAATTATTAAATCCTACGGAACGCATCAAAGAGTATTTAGAAAAAAAGAATGTAAAATAAAGCTCTCTCTTCCCTATATTACAAAAAGGAGATCTACAGTTTCATACTTGTAGATCTCCTTTTTTTATTCCCGACCGTCCTGAGAAGGCGATGCCGTCGTGCTTGGCGCCGCCGTTGTCGGAGCTGCCGTGGTCGTCGGCGCTGCTGTGGTTGGAGCTGCCGTCGTCGTTGTTGTGGCCTTCTCCGTTTTTTCTGTTGTGGTCTCCTCTGTCGTTGTCGTATCCTGACCGGTCGTTGTTTCCGTAGAACTTCCTGAATCCGTATAACTTCCCCCCAAGGTTTTATCGGAAGAGAATTCAGAGTGAATTTCATTCATAAAGTTACTCCAAATGGTTTTTGGATAAGAACCTCCGCTCAGTTCCGGCATGATCTTATTATCATCCCGTCCAACCCAAATTGCAGTTGTATAATATGGAGTATAACCACAGAACCATCCATCACGGTTGCTGGTTGTCGTACCAGTTTTTCCGGCAGTATCCACATTCGGAACCTTTGCCCCCGCACCTGTTCCGGAAGTTACAACGCTCTGCAAAATGTCCGTCATAGCATTGGCTGCATTTTCAGAATAAATTCTGCGTCTCTTTGCAGAACTGGACATCACCTCATCTCCATCAGAGGTTGTTATTTTGGTAATGCAGGTAGGCTCCCGGTAAACTCCGTCATTTTGCAGTGCGGCATATCCTGATGCCATTTCTTCCGACGTTGTTCCTTTTGTAAAACCACCAATACACGTTGTGTAATACGTATAATCTTCATCGGTCAGATACTTAAAGTTCATCTCTTCTAAATATTTCAAACAGGTCTTTGGTCCCATCTGCTCATAAAGACGCATTGTCACAACATTACTTGATTTCTCCACAGCTCTTCGCAGTGAAATCTGACCGGAATAAGATCCTCCGGAATTTCGCACACGATGTTTGTCATCGGAAGCCATCGGCGAATCATTGACAACAGAGCTGGCAGACCATCCATGCTCCAATGCCGGCGCAAATACAAGCAATGGTTTAATACTACTTCCCGGCTGTCTTGGACTTTGATATGCCCGATTTAACGTGTAACCGATGTTCTCCTGCTCTCTTCCTCCGACAATTGCCACAACCTTACCCGTCTCATTATCAATACAGGTTCCCGATGCCTGTGTCTTATAAATTCCATTTTTATCTTTCTCTGTATAGCCATTTAAAGAATCATCGACACTTTTTTGCAGCTCATCCTGTACCTCAGGATCAATGGATGTATAAATATGATATCCTGCACTGTAAAGCGTTCTTTTACACTCTGCATACATCTTATCATATTCATCCTCATATTTTTCTTTCTCTGCATCCGTATCAAAGTCATATTGGAACTCAAAGCCCTTCTGCTTCATAATTTCTTTCGTAGCACAGTGAATCACATAAGTCTCAATATAATTTTTCTTTTCTTCCTTCTGCTGAGAAGTCTTGATTTTAATTTCTTCATCCAGGGCTTCCTCATATTGATCTTTGCGAATTAAATCCTGCTCATACATATCCTTCAGGATCTTTCTCTGCCTTGTCATTGTTTTTTCTTTATGTTCCAGTGGATTATACATTGTAGGCGCATTTGGAATGGCACACAAAAACGCCGCCTCTGCCATTGTCAAATCTTTCGCACTTTTATTAAAATATCCCCTGCTGGCTGCCTCGATACCATAATATCCATTGGCAAAGTATACATTATTTAAATAGAACTCAATAATTTGATCTTTGGAATATTTTTTCTCAAGTTCCACCGCCACAAACATTTCTTTTACTTTTCTTTGCCATGAAACCTCTCTGTTTAGAAAGACAGTTCTGGCAAGCTGCTGGGTGATGGTACTTCCTCCCTGTGTGATCTCTCCTTTCTTTACGACAAAAGATACTGCTGCCCGGAAGACTCCCTTATAATCTACGCCGCTGTGCTTATAAAAATTTCGATCTTCCACCGAAATCATAGAGGCCACCGCATATACCGGCAGATCCTTATACTTCAAATAGTATGCATCTTTCTCACCTTTAAACTTCGTTAACTGCTTTCCATTGGTATCATAAACAATGCTCGTCTGAGATGCCCGGAATGTTTCTTCCGTCGCATTAGCAACCAACTTCTTTGCCTCACTCCGAAGTTTCATAACCTTAATTCCGAAAGTAAACCAGCCGACAACGACCAGAAATAAAAAGACAATCGAAACTTTCAAAAGAATCTTTCTTTTCTTTCCTTTTTTCTTTCTCTTTTTCTTTCTTTCGGGAATCAGTTTCTTGGTTTCCTTTGTTTCTTCAGCCATATTCCTTTCACCTTTCGTTTGATTTTGATCCCAACATCTAATTGTAATTGTAACATAAAATATATGATCGCTACACTTTTTACTTCGACATACTTCGCTTTTTCCAGACAATTCTAATTCGTATAACTGTAAAAAATACTTCCGGCAGCTTTCAATTCTTTTTCCAAAGAAGCTCTATTTACTTTTACAGATTTTCCCGTCAATGGATCATAATATCTCAGATCTGATTGATTATAACTCATAAGCAACACATAGGTTCCATCTTTTCTCTTTGCCATGACAGATCTGTTTTTGCTGATCGCATAAACAAGATCTTCCATACTGCAATCTGAATAATTCACGGCATTTCGGTCAAACACCTCAAACAGCTTATCATATGCAGAACCACGCATCTTCTTTATCTTATCATAGCTTGTGTCAATATTCTCTGCCTGCGCCATCATTAAAATACACGCAATATCTGTCTCATCTTTCGATTTTGCTTTCACCATAGGAATATTAGAACATCTTGCGTAAGTTTTCGCAATTCCCTTTTCCCATAAATACATCTGATGATAATTAACAACCACTCCGCCGCCATCCTTCGCATCCTTTACCGCATCTTTCATATTACTGTACACACCAGAAAGTTTTCCTCCGGTATAAACATAGGCATCCTGATATTTAAAATTATTTTCTGCAAATTTTACCGAAATATTTTCATCCTGTTCCATCACGTTGGTCGATAAATAATTCGGTCTTGACTGAATGTAGACATTATCCGGAAATGACAAGTACAATTGATTCAATCTTGTACCGGTATATCCATAGACAAATACAACCTTATTCTCCGTCTTTTTCTTATACCGCACATAGCTTGTATCTTTCTTTTGATAACGGCTGCCTTTTTTCACAGAATTGGTCAGCATGACGGTCGTGCCATCAATCTTTGCTTCCGTAATATAAACGCCTTTTTGTTCATACTCTTTTAAGATCTTATCCTGATTCTGTATCAAAACCTTTTCCAGAGGATACAGATAGGTTCCGTCTTTCTTGCGGACAATCTGACTTTTCTTTCCAATTCCGTATACAAAGTCTTTTTCAATGAATCCAATCGGCCGCAGAACCTCATCATCCTCACATTTGATTTCATATTTCTTATCCTGTGACAAATCAATCATCTCCAGAGCATTCTTGCATCGGTTCACTGCCAGCATTCCATTTTCTGAAACCACTGCCATATCATCTGTCACATTCTTTTGTAAAACACTGCTTTTTTCGGAATCAAGATCCACATGATAAACTGCTCCGTCCAAATAAAAATAGAACTGATCATCCTCACTTAGAAACGCGCCTTTTTGAATATCATTTTTCATCATCTCATACTGAATTTTTGTAGGTATGAACGCCAATTCTTCAATCTTTTGATCATCTGCCGAAAAACGGTACACTGCAATTCCATTCTCCCCTTCGTGAGCTCCACGATTCATATATCCATAGACAAGAAAGGACATATCGCCATTTGATTCCATATTCATAATTCGAATCCCGTGTTTTTGATAGTTGCTGCGTCCTTCCCGATAATCCTCTCCTACAAAAGAGAACACTTTATGCATATTGGAATTCTGATAATCATAATACCAAAGTTCATTCTGCACCACAAATGCCGCCTTTTTTCCTCCATTTTGACTGACCAGTTGCTTATCACTGCTGCCGATCCCAATCAAAATTCTGTTGTTTGCCCGATCAATGGTATCATAACGCATATAGGCTTCCATATTTCTTTCATAATTTAAAAGATACATTCGGTCTTTGGCATACCGAATTCTGAAATATTCCGTCGCCTGATAATATTGTTTGGTTCCATCGGTATTTTCCACAGACAAAATATACCGCAATTCTAAGGAAGTCACATTTTCAGAAATCTCTTTTACCGTAGCCGGATATATACACTCCACCTGAGGTTTTAAACTCGCATAGGCTACCGCCTCCGGTGTAGATTTTAAATTTACCTGAGAAAGATCATTGGATGTTGTACCTTCCTTTGTCTCTAAATATTGACTGATAAATTCTGTGTTCCCTTCCGATAATGCCGCTGCATGAAATTTTTCTGCAAAATTCAGACATTCTTTTAAATGAAAACTGGTGCCATATTGAATTCTGGTAAAGTATCGTATTGTTTTTCCATCCTGTTTCAGTGAGAATTCCACTAAATACGTCTTTCCGGAATCTAAACGTTCTTCAATCGTAAGATTCGCAGCCGTCTCTCCTTTGATCTTTTGAAAGCCTGTATCACCTTTATCCAGAACAGTTTTGTTATCCGTATCATAAATTTTATAGCTGAGAGCCTCCACCTTCTCCTCAGCTTCCGTTAAAATCGCTTTCATTTGATTCTTATAAACGGGTGTTACACTGTCACGCAGTAAGGAGGCATCTACATCACCCTGATATCCATGAAGTTGATTTATTTCTTGTCCGTCTGCAGATAACGTCAAAAGCGGCAGCTTTGCCTGTGAAGTCTCTGTAACACCCTTATTATGGCTCCCTACTAAAACATAATTCCAAATCAGCAGGGAAGCGATAAAAACAGCTCCAAAAATAGATAGTTCAATTGTCTTACTATGCCTCATTTGTTTCTCCTTTTTTCCGATATCGGACAAAGCCTCTTCCCCATCATTTTATCCGTTTTTTACCTTTTATACAACCATTTTAAGAAATCTTTAAGGATATGCCACGCTAAGAATGGCTATTCCCCGTGGTTTCTCGCATTTTAGTCACTTGTGGTTTATCCATGCAAACAATCTTTGCTAAAACTCCTGCCAAATCTTCCGGAATTAATTTTCCATCTTTCGTGTATACTAAACCGAGGTGATATTTATGAAAACAATAAAAAGCAGTTCCATAATCGGAATCATTTTTGTGCTTGCTGCAGGATCACTGGCTCATTTTCTCTATCAGTGGAGTGAAAAAAAACATTGGATCGGTCTTCTATGTCCCGTAAATGAATCTACTTGGGAGCATATGAAACTGGTATTTTTTCCGATGCTTTTCTACTCTCTTTTTCTATGTATAAAATGGAAAAATCAGTTCCGTCCACAATTTCACGTGCTCGCACAAGGGATTCTCATCGGTACCTTTTTGATTCCTGTTCTTTTTTATACCTACACAGGAATTCTTGGATTCCATGTTTTCCTTCTGGATCTTTTGACTTTTGGATGCAGCGTCATCGCAGGTTTTTCCTACATCTTTCATGCTTTAAAATCTTCTTCCGCAAAAAATCACAATCGTTTTGCTGCTCCAATTCTTCTCCTCCTTCTTTCCTTCCTTTTTTGTCTTTTCACCTATCAGCCGCCCTCCCTCGGTTTATTTCTTCCTCCCAATGGATAAAAGAAAAACTCTCCTAATATCACAAAAAGGAATGCCTTCTGCATTCCTTTTCATCCTTTACTGAAACATTTTTAATTTTCTGCGATGACGGCACCGCCTGTGACACATCTCTCCTCCAAGCAGTGCAAGAACCATCTGGTATAACATCCGATCCTTCTTTTGACACTCTTCTTTTTCATGATACATCACTTTATCATAAACTTTATCTGCCATAGCAAAAACACTGGTTCGATCCATATATTCATCAAACATCATACTTCCCTCGTATTCCATCTGATCGCAAACTTCCTCAATAAACTCCAGAATCTCTCTTGCTGTAGCAGAATACATCTTTGTCATGTACTGATAATCATTTTCATAAACTTCTTCTTCCTCCGCCATATTCCTTCCCTGAAAAATATCAGTATCAAATGTCGGCAGATCTCCCAATCCTTCTCTGTCACCCATTCATGTACTCCTTTTCTATACTGATACTATCATATGACAGAGCAATGAAAATATTCCTTCCTTTATTTGTCCTCTTTGCGTATGCTGCGAACTTCTTCATTAATTGCCAGCATCTTACTGTCAAGAAACGCCACAAGATCTGCACATTCCTTTAATTCTGTCCGAATATAATCCGGAGCATTTCCCTCATATTTGTAATATATCTTATGCTCCAATGATGCCCAGAAATCCATTGCAACGGTCCGAATCTGAATCTCAACCTTCGTCGGTACCACCCGGTCTGATAAAAAAATAGGAACTCTTACAATCAAATGATAACTGCGGTATCCATTTGGCTTTGGATTTATCATATAATCTTTTGTTTTTAATACTTCAATGTCATCCTGGGACGAAATCATATCTACAATTCGATAAATATCAGGAGTAAACGAACAAATCACTCGAATTCCTGCAATATCATCAATATATTTTTGAATATTTTCCACGGTAACATCCAGTCCCTTGCGCAGCAACTTTCTCATAATACTTTCATCGCTCTTTAAACGCGACTCAATATGCTCTATTGGATTATATTTGTGCACAAACCGAAATTCATCATTTAAAATTTCCAATTTTGTGCCAATCTCTTTTAAAGCAGAGCGATAAAGCAGCTGAATCTGCTTATACTCAACCAGCACATCTTTTACCTCAGGCAATTCTAATTCTCTCATTCACTTATCACTCCTCACCTTTTTGATCTTATCCTTATTTTATCACTATTGTCCAATAAGTTCTATAAATTTCAAAAAACAAAGCGGACAAGTGCGTCTGGAACTTCCTTATATCATAAAAAAATCCGTGCAGTCTGCCTTGTGCGATGCTCCACAGACGTTACCTCTATAGTTAACTCAACCCAGGCGCCCTTACGGCACATAGGAGGTTCTACTTAGTGCTGCTTCGTTCCCGACCTGACACGGTTCATAGATTCCTATTGCGTAAGACCCAGATATCAACGCCACTTGTAGAGGGCAGCTCCACAGAACAAAACCCGAAACAAACCATCACCTCTGCTATAGCGGATTGCAGAAAAAGGGTGCCGCTACCTCCCCGGCTAGCACGGAAACTTTATGACTTGATAATCTCTTCGCATCTCTCAAGATGCAGACTCTATTATACTAAATACTTTTCTTTTGGTCAATAGCATTCTTATTTTACTTTTATGGTTTTTGTTTTACTGTATGCGCCATAGAACCGTTTTCCCTTCACTTTTTTATAGGCTCTCACTTTAAATGAATACTTCTTTCTTGAAGATAAATTTCCGATCTTTTTGGAAGCTCTGGCTGTGGAAACTTTTTTGTATTTCTTTGCTCCCTTTTTCTTATAGATGATTTGATATCCATCTGCCTCTTTTACGTTTTTAAATCGGATGTTTACTGATCTTCTTCGACTGCTCTTTACAGAAACCCTCTCAACTTTCTTAGGAACAATATAGTAGGTAACCTTTCTTGTTCCGCGGTATTTTCCTTTTCCCCGGAAGTTTACATAAGATGCCCCGATTGATTTTCTTTTTTTCACAGAAACTTTATAATCCACATTTTTCCTTAGTTTCTTGCCTCGGTAGAAAAGAGAGATATTAGGTTTCATTGTCTTCCCTGTGTAACTTCTGAAAACAGAAGACGGTTTACAATAACGCAGATCAACCTTGGAGGACGGTTCCGTTACCGTATATCCTTTCAGACGCATCGTTACTTTTTCTGAATTTAAATCATGCCATTTTCCTCGCTGATAGAGATAACTCTGTCCCTTTTTCGTTTTATTAACAAACGAAATCCATTGGATGTCTTCGCTGATGTCACCGCCAACCTTTCCGGAAGAAAGCATATCCACTACAATCGCAAACCGCTCGCCTTTTAACATCTCCACTTTTTTTTTCAGGTCAACTGTGTGCGTACCGGCAGCTGATCGTATTCCGGTCTGGCTGATCACTTTCTTTCCACTGGTCGGCTTCCCTTTTTTGGGATTCTTGTAAATTCTGATACGATACTTCATGTTTGGAGACCATGTCACAAAATTTACTGCTTTCAACAGTTCTTTTCTTCCTCCGCTGCCCTTTTTGGCAGTATAAATATTGGAAAAGCTCTGCCCTTTTTTCAGGCTTATGACAGCTGGACTGGAAGATCCGTCATAAAAATAGTTATATTGATAATCTGAAGCTTTCGTAAATTCCCCGGCAACAAATTCGCTCAGCGTCCGATCTTCATAGGACAGATAAAAATAACCTGCCTTTCCATCATTGGTCCCCCAACTGTTTTTAATAATCCAGGCTCCGTCATTTTTAGGTCTGGATGCCGCCTGAAAGTGATTGCGGCTGTAAGTATCATCCCACCCTACAATTGTCACCATATGGTTGGCATCCTGATTATAGTCATTACAATTATAAGCCTGACGATCATCGCTGTAATATTTTTTATCTTCCCAGTCTTCTGTTGGCGCATGATAGACTACCGATACCGATCCATAGGACTTAATATAAGCTTTTACCAAATCCCTTGATGGCCCGTTCCCCAGAAAATACCCGTTTTTCAAAATTGCAGCATTTTTTTGACCAAGAGAAGAAGATAATTTCCAGTTGCTGCTGTAAAACGGAGCAACACTCTCATTGGAAAGTCCGTACCATCCGGTAAGAGACAGCATGGTAAGAAGTGAATTTCCTCCCGCCATTCTCCAGTCACCCGGCACCTTCGTGCGGTCTCCTTTTGTATTGTTCAGGATATCATTGGTGCGGTGATACATAAAATATCCTAAATGCTTTTCCGAAAAATCTACAGAAGGTCCTGCCAATCCCCTCTTCATCATAGATGTTTCTCCCACCGAAGCTAAACTGAATGCCCAGCATAATTCTGTATTTCCCTGATTTTTAACCCCGGTCACAATACCATGATCTGCAGAATTATAGGATCTCTCAAACGATCTGCCTCTTTTTACAGAATCCGACGCTGTCTTTGGAGCTTCAATCTCGAGATCCAGTTTATGATATTTTCCGCTCCTCTGTGCAGCGCCTGCATCTCCCACATGAGTTTTCAGCAATAAAATCATACTGAACAAAATAACCGAAAATTTTTTAACTCTTTTCATTCCTTCCCTCTCCCTTCTTTTTCCGCCTCAACTCACGAAAAAAGTCTGACAACATTTGGCTGCATTCTTCCTCCAAAATTCCCTTTTGGATTTCCACCTGATGATTAAACTGTTCTACTTGTAAAATATTTAAAACAGAACCGGCACATCCAGCCTTAGGATTCATGGCTCCGATCACAACTTTTGGAATTCTTGCCTGTACAATTGCCCCTGCACACATCTGACATGGCTCCAGAGTAATGAACATGGTACATTCTTCCAACCTCCAGTCCCCCGTCTTTTTGCTGGCTTTCTGAATTGCCAGCAATTCCGCATGAGCTAAAGTAGTTTTTTTCTTATTCCTTTGGTTATAAGCTCTGGCAATGATTTTATCATCTGCAACAATCACACAGCCAATCGGAACATCCCCTGCCTCTGCAGCCTTTTTTGCCTGCCTGATTGCCTCCCTCATGTATTTTTTTTCCTTCTCCACCTTTCCCCTCCTGTGTCATATTTTTAAACCCAATCTCATACAATGAATCAAAAAGAGAGTTGACCATTGTCTGATTATCAAAGAATTGTGTCTTATTTGTACGAATATCATCATGGAATCAAAGGCGCTAATGTTGGTTTTGCAAAAATTGAAAAACGTCAAAAACAGCTACGTCTTTATTTCCATGTAAAAACAAATGATAAATCTCTAAAATACAAAATTTACTTTTACCGTTTTCGTCACGGCACCATGGAAGGAATTCTTCTTGACAGTATTCAAAGAAGCGATACCGTCATTGAATTTAAAAATACTTATCCGCTCATTGCGGAGCCCGATACCATAGACGGTTTTTTAATTTATCATTCCAATGATTATTTTTTCGGTTCTCAATGGAAAGACCATCCGATTGCCATTAGAAATTTTTCACCATTGGATCAAAAACTTCCCGAACCGGAACCTATTCCAGAACAAACAGTGCAAACAGCGGAGCCGGAGGAAACAACTTCCTCTGATTCGGAAGAAATCTCTGAACTTCCAGCCGAAGAAGCTGCACTTCCAACAGAGGAAGCAGAACCTTCAATGGAAGAACCTCCAATGCCACAGCCAGCTCCTTCCGATGCCACGGAACTTTCTGCTGCCACGGATTTGGCACAACCGCTTTTTTCTGCAGAGGAGGCATCTCCCTCTTCTCCATCCAAACTGGCAGAATATATTGAAGCTCTTCAACTTGAAAAATGTGCCAAAGAAAAGCCATGTGAAACTCCATCGGCGGACTTTGACTGGAAGGAGTATCCCTCCTTGCTCATGCCTGCTGATTATTGCTTTTCTCCTTGCATTAAAATCCAACTAGAAGATCTTGAACAGATTCCCGATCTTCCCGAACATATCAAAACCAATGGATTTCTGCTTCTGAATTATGGAAATTACGGTCATCTTATGTTTGCTCAAAATAAAAAAACAAAGAAATTTTGGTTAGGCGTTCCCGGAATTTTTGATAATGAGAAATCATTTATCTCAAAATTATTTGGATTCCAATCTTTTCTGACCGTTCCCGTAAAATCCCAAAAGACTGGGAATTTTGGTTATTTTATTTTACCGATCTAAAAGATTGCTTAGCTGTGCAAATTGCTCTAAAGTTAAAACTTCTCCGCGAACAGACGCTGACAAACCCATCTCCTCCAGTGCCGCTGCAACCTGTTCCTTGGAGAAGTTTAACTGGCTTGAATTTTTAATTCCATTTTGAAGTGTTTTTCTTCTCTGATTAAAGGATGCTCGTATCAACTGAAACAACAATGTCTCATTGGACACCTGAACCGGCGCCTCTTTATATTTTGTCAACTTAATTACCGAAGATCCCACTTTCGGTCGCGGCATAAAACAATTGGGCGGCACATTTGCAGCAATATAAGGTTTGGCATAATACTGAACTGCCAGAGACAATGCGCCGTAATCTTTTGTTCCGGGTCCCGCCTGCATTCGATCTGCAACTTCTTTCTGCACCATAACTGTAATACTATCAATTGGCACATGACTTTCAAATAATCCCATAATAATCGGCGTTGTAATATAATAGGGAAGATTCGCTACTATTTTTATTGGTTTTCCCTGATGCTGTTCTGTTACGATCTGTTCTATATCAACCTTTAAAATATCTGCATTTAAAATGGTAACATTCTCATAGTCTTTCAGTGTTTCGGAAAGAATCGGAATTAAATTTTTATCAATCTCCACAGCCATAACTTTCCCGGCATTTTCTGCCAGATACTGTGTCATTGTTCCGATCCCCGGTCCGATCTCCAATACAAAATCATCTTTTGTAATCTCTGCCGCTCGAATAATTTTATCCAGTACATGCTCATCAATTAAGAAATTCTGCCCAAATTTCTTTTGAAAACCAAAGTTGTATTTTTGGATTACTTCAATTGTACTTTTTGGATTTCCAAGTTTCACTTTAACACCTCACTCATCCGATATAATTGTTTTGCATTCTGTTCTGCGGCGGCAATCAATGTTTCTGTATCCATTCCTCGAATGGAACTGACAGCTTCAGCAATATATGTTAAGTTGAAAGATGAATTTCTCTTTCCCCTGTTGGGTTCCGGAGAAAGATAAGGAGAATCTGTCTCAAGAACCAGACGGTCCAGAGGAACATACGCGGCAACTTCTTTCAATGTTTTTGCATTCTTAAAAGTTACAACCCCGCCAATTCCAATATAAAATCCCATATCCAAAAACTCTCTTGCCATTTCTTTTGAGTAAGAAAAGCAATGAATTACCCCGCCAATTTGATCGGCCCTTGCTTCCTTCATCATATCCATTGTATCCTTTGCCGCATCCCGACTGTGAATCACCATTGGCAGCTTGACTTCTCTGGCAAGCTCCATCTGTGCTGCAAACCATTTCTTTTGAATTGCACGCTCTGGCGTATCCCAATAATAATCCAATCCAATTTCTCCAATGGCAATGATTTTCTTCTGCCTTGCATATCCTCGCAATGTCTCCAAGTCTGAATTTTTCATATCTTTTGTATCACTGGGGTGCACTCCCACCGCACCATACATCACAGGGTATTGCTTCACTGCCTCCACGGTCCATCGAGAAGTTTCCATATTAGAACCAACATTCACAACAGTTCCGATTCCATGCTCTGTCATGGATGCCAATAATTCTTCTCGATCTGAGTCAAACTTCTTATCATCATAATGAGCGTGTGTTTCAAATATCATAAAAGGTCCTCTTTCTGCAACAATCTTATTTAGATTATTATATCCCACCTTACAACTTTCGTCTATAGAATTTAAATTACAAAACCTTAACATTTCTAATAAATTTCAAAAATTCCACAGTCAAATTTCTTATCATCTGACTGCGGAATTTCCTGACTCCTTTAGATTTAAGAAAGCTCGAGCTTTCCGGTATAAAGCTGATAATACGTTCCTTTTTGTTTGATCAGCTCATCATGGTTGCCTCTCTCAATGATCTTGCCATGTTCCAGAACAATAATCGCATCGCTGTTGCGAATTGTAGACAGACGATGGGCAATTACAAAGACCGTCCGCCCCTTCATCAGATTATCCATTCCCTGCTGAACAATACTTTCTGTTCTCGTATCAATACTGGATGTGGCTTCATCTAAAATTAAAACCGGTGGATCTGCCACTGCGGCTCTGGCAATGGATAATAGCTGCCGCTGTCCCTGTGAAAGTTCTTCGCCATCACCGCTGATCATTGTATCATATCCATCCGGCAGCATTTTTATAAACTGATCGGCGTGCGCCAATCTTGCTGCACCATACACCTCTTCATCCGTTGCGTCCAATTTTCCATAACGAATATTTTCTTTGATTGTACCGGTAAACAGATGAGTATCCTGCAGTACAATTCCGAGAGATCTTCTTAAATCGTCCTTCTTAATCTTCCGAATATTAATGCCGTCATAACGTATTTTCCCTTTTTGAATATCATAAAAACGGTTAATTAAATTGGTAATCGTTGTTTTTCCAGCTCCGGTAGAACCTACAAATGCAAGCTTTTGTCCCGGTTTGGCAAATAAGCTAATATTATGAAGAATCACTTTATCCTCATTGTATCCAAACGTTACATCTTCAAAATGCACATCACCTGTAAGCTCTGTATAAGAAACGGAACCATCGACAGAATGAGGATGCTTCCATGCCCACATACCCGTTCTTTCTTTACTTTCCGTAATGATTCCGTTTTCATCCTTCTTGGCGTTCACAAGCGTTACATATCCTTCGTCGCTCTCCGGTTCCTGATCAATTAGCTCAAAAATTCTCTCTGCTCCTGCCAAAGCCATAATAATGGAGTTAAATTGCTGAGCTACCTGCATAAACGGCTGAGTAAAACTTTTGGTAAACTGCAGATAGGAAGCCATCACCCCAAGAGTAATTCCTCCGACTCCCTGTACAGATAAAATTCCTCCGAAAACCGCTGTCAAAACAAACTGAAGGTTTCCGATATTGCCGATCACAGGTCCCATCATATTGGCAAATTTATTTGCCTTCGCCGCACTTTCAAACAGATTCTCATTTAACTTGTCAAATTCTTCTTCCGATTTTCTTTCATGATTAAAAACCTTTATGACACGCTGACCATTCATCCGCTCCTCTACAAATCCTGTCACATCAGCAAGCGACATTTGCTGGCGGACAAAATATTTTCCACTGTTTCCTCCGATCATCTTGGTTACCGCAATCATAATTCCGATGATAAGAACTGCCAGCACCGTCAAAAGCGGACTTAAGATTAACATAGAAATAAATGTTACAATAATGGTAAAGAATGATATCAAAGCCTGCGGAATTGCCTGACTGATCATTTGTCTTAACGTATCTGTATCATTGGTATAAAGACTCATAATTGAACCGTTGGTATTCTGATCAAAATATCGAATCGGCAATGTCTGCATATGTTCAAACATATCGTCTCTGACTCTCTTTAAAACTCCCTGACCAATATAAACCATCATTCTTGTATAAATAAAAGTTGAAATGACTCCCATAATAAAAATACAGCCTAAAACTGTCAGCGCCTGATAGAACTGCGAATAATTTGGATTGGTGTTTCCAATTAACGGGATAATAAAGTCATCCAATAAAAATTTTAAAGAAAGGGATACGGAAATCGAAGCAACCGCACTAAGCAAAATACAGATAAATACAATGATAAACTGTACTTTATAAGTCTCTGTAACATAGCGCAGAAGACGCTTTGCTGTCTTTAATGTATTTTTTGAAACTCCCTGCTTCTTATTCATCCTCGCTGCCTCCTTTCATCTGTGATTCGTAAACTTCTCTGTAAATATCATTGGTTTTCAATAATTCTTCTGAGGTTCCAACTCCCATAATCCGACCTTCATCCAATACAATAATCTGGTCTGCGTCTTCGATGGATGAAACTCTTTGTGCAATGATAATTTTCGTTGTATTTGGTATTTCTTCACGAAACGCCTTCCGAATCAGCGCGTCAGTCTTTGTATCAACGGCGCTGGTAGAATCATCTAAAATCAAAATCTTAGGTTTCTTTAACAGTGCACGTGCAATGCAAAGTCTTTGTTTCTGACCTCCGGATACGTTATTTCCGCCCTGAACAATCATCGTATCATATCCTGCCGGAAATTCCTGCACAAATCCATCCGCCTGTGCCAGCCTACAAACTCTCTGTACTTCTTCATCACTTGCATTTTCATCTCCCCAGCGAATATTATCATAAATACTGCCGGAAAATAAAACATTCTTCTGAAGTACCATTGATACCTGATTCCTCAGTACTTCCAGATTATATTCTCTGACATCCACTCCTCCGACTTTGATACTTCCCTTCGTCACATCATAAAGCCGTGGAATTAACTGTACCAGCGTTGATTTAGAACTTCCGGTTCCTCCGATAATCCCAATGGTCTGACCGGATTTAATATGAAGATTCACATCTTTTAGAGAAAGATTTCCCCCTTCTCCTCCATAGCTGAAATCTACGTGGTCAAAAACAATTTCTCCATTGGCAACTTCTTTTACAGCCTCTTCTTTATCAACCATTTCCGGAACTTCTGTCAGCACCTCTGTAATACGATCTGTGGAAGCCTCTGCGATCATAATCAGAACAAATACAAAGGTAACCATCATCAGCGACATAAGAATCTGTAATGCGTAGATAATAATACTGGTAAGCTCTCCGGTTTCCATGCTTCCGTTTATAATACTTTTTCCTCCGATCGTCACCAAAAGCATTACAACACCATACATCATAAACTGCATTACTGGAGAATTCCAAGCAACGATTTTTTCAGCTTTCGTAAACAACTGATAAACATATTTTGAAATTTTATGAAATTTTGAAATTTCGTAATCCTCTCTTACAAATGCTTTGACTACACGAGAAGCATTGACATTTTCCTGAACGGAATTATTTAAAATATCATATTCATCAAATACTTTAATAAAATGCGGGTGCGCTTTCTTTGCAATAAAAAATAAAATTCCTCCTAAGACCGGAACAATAATTAAGAACAGCAGGGCTGCTTCTTTATTAATAATCAATGTCATAATCCATGACAGAACCACCATAATCGGCGCTCTCGCCAGCAGACGGATGCTCATCATATACGCCAGCTGAATATTGGTAATATCTGTTGTCATACGAGTGACCAGCCCTGAGGTTGAAAATCTGTCAATATTTTTAAAAGAAAATTCCTGTACTTTATAAAAAATATCGTGTCGAAGATTTTTTGCAAATCCCGCTCCGGCTACTGCCGCCGTATTTCCGGCTGCAATTCCAAACGCCAGCGCAAGCATTGCCATGATCACAAGAACGATTCCTCTCTGAACAATATAGCCCAGATTTTCCTGGCCAATTCCAATATCAATAATTTTTGCCATTTCCATCGGTATTAAAACTTCCATCAATACTTCGAGAATTACCAAAAGCGGAGCCAGTATAGACTGTTTCTTATATTCTCGGACGGATTTTAATAGGGTCTTATTCATCTTTATTTACTACCTCCTTACTATCATGTACAAGATTCCAAAACATCTGACACATCACATGCTTGCATATTTTCACATCTTTCTCAGAAATTCCTTCCGTCAGCATCTGTTCTGTCTTTTGAATATTTTTTAAAATATCTGCTCTCAATGCCTCTGCTTTCTTTGTGGGAACAATTTTCTTCAGCCTTCCGTCCTGCGGCGCGCACTCCCTATGAATAAATCCATTTTTCTCCATAAGCTTTAAAATACCTGTGACCGTAGACTTGCGAATCTGAAATTCTTCTTCAATATCCTTTTGATAAAGATCTCTGTGCAGCGTTTCCAAAAGGATAAACTTCAGTACATGCTTCTGCATAACTGTCAAATCCTCTGCAATAACCTGCTCCACTTGCTGACTGCGCTTCATCTGAGAAGATAACATGTGAATCAGCCTTCCCATGTGCATCTTTTTTAAGCGATGTTCAAAATCCTGCATCCTTTCATCTCCTTTTCTTTTAGTTAGCTTCCTAACCTTTTTAGTATTATACACACTTGATTTTTTATTGTCAATACTCTTTTTTTTTAGTATAATTATTTTGAAATCTATTAATACCGAAGAATTTTTTGAGTTTCTTAAATTCGGTAGAAATGTAAGGAGGAATTACTTATGGCAACATGGAACAATCTTGATACTCTGGCATCTTACAAAAGGCTTGCCGATATGAAAAAACGTGTGAACATTGTGGAAGCAATGTCCGGAGAAGAGGGTGCAGACCGCGTCACCCGATACAGCGCTCCAATGGCTGCTGACATGAGTTTTAATTACGCCGCAAAAGAGGTAGACGACACGATTCTTACAGCACTTGCTGAACTCGCCGAGGAAGCGCAGCTTGTTGAAAAATTTGAAGAATTATACAATGGTGCTGTCATTAATACCGGAGAACAACGTCTGGTACTTCATCATCTGGCACGCAGACAGCTTGGAAATCCGGTAATTGTCGACGGTGTTGACAAGCGCGAGTTTTATGTGACACAGCAGAGAAGAGCCGCTGAATTTGCAAACAAGGTTCATTCCGGCGAAATTACAAATGCAGCCGGTGAAAAATTTACCACTGTTGTACAAATCGGAATCGGCGGAAGTGATTTGGGTCCTCGTGCATTGTATCTTGCTCTTGAGAACTGGGCAAAAACCAACCATACTTTGAAGATGGAAGCAAAATTTATCAGCAATGTGGATCCGGATGATGCCGGCGCCGTTTTAAATTCTGTTGACGTATCACGTACATTGTTTATTGTTGTATCAAAATCCGGAACAACCCTGGAGACACTCACAAACGGTCAGTTTGTAAAAGATGCTTTAGAAAAAGCCGGAGTAGACCCTTCCAAACATATGCTTGCCGTAACAAGTGAGACTTCTCCTTTAGCAAAAAGTGATGAATACCTTGACGCTTTCTTTATGGATGACTTTATTGGCGGACGTTATTCTTCTGTCTCTGCCGTTGGAGGCGTAATTCTTTCTCTTGCATTCGGGCCGGATATCTTTGCAAGAATTCTTGACGGTATGGCAGAAGAAGACAAACTTGCAACCAATCGTGATGTCTTAAAAAATCCTGATATGTTAGATGCTCTGATTGGTGTTTATGAGCGCAATGTTCAAGAATATCCTTCCACTGCTGTATTACCGTATTCTCAGGCGTTAAGCCGTTTCCCTGCTCATTTGCAGCAGTGTGATATGGAGTCAAACGGTAAATCCGTTAACCGCTTCGGAGAACCCGTCAATTATGTAACAGGTCCGACTATTTTTGGAGAACCTGGTACCAACGGACAGCATTCCTTCTACCAGCTGCTCCATCAAGGTACTGACATTATTCCATTACAGTTTGTTGGATTTAAAAAGAGCCAGATTGGTATGGATGTCGTTATCGAAGACAGTACAAGCCAGCAGAAGCTTTGTGCCAACGTAGCTGCTCAGATTGTTGCATTTGCATGCGGAAAAGCAGATGAAAATCTTAACAAAAAATTTGAAGGCGGACGTCCTTCCAGTATTATTATCGGAGATCAGCTGACTCCAGAATCACTGGGTGCATTATTAGCCCACTTTGAAAATAAAATTATGTTCCAGGGATTCTTATGGAATGTAAACAGCTTCGATCAGGAAGGGGTTCAGCTTGGAAAAGTTCTCGCAAAACGAGTGCTTGCCCATGACACAGAGGGTGCTCTGAAAGCTTACAGTGATCTGCTGGATATTTAATCTCTGACCAAAGAAGACAGGTCTGACTCGTCTCTTTGATCTCATAAAGCATCAAAAGGAACCGGAATTTTGAAGTATTCGATCGAAATCCCGGTTCCTTTTATTTACAATTATTTCTTTTTAACGCCTTTTTCTGCGTTCCCGCTCTTTTGCTCTTGCCCTTGCACGCTGTCTCTCTCTCGCCCTTCTTCTTCGCGCCAGTGCAATTCGTTTTTTTAAATAAATCAGAACCAGCATTCCCAATATCAAAAAAATCCAATGTTCTTTTAAGTTTATCCACAGGCGTTCTGAAATTTTCGTATCCTCTTTCTCCGCCTTTTCATTGTTCCCATCATCGCTTATTTGTTTTGCACGGCTTCTTTGATTTTCTGAAAGAGGGACATTCTCGTTCACATAATCATATAATTTCATACTGTCTTCATAAGCTGAGGCAGAATTTTTACTCTTTAAAACAACACAGGCAAGCACCTTGTTCTGAATTTTTGCATAAGTTACCAATGTCCCGCCTGCCGTCATCGTATACCCTGTCTTTCCCCCAAGACACGGTTCATAATAGTATTCACTTTCTTTGCGAATCATACGATTTCCATTGATCCATGTGCGAGGATCTTTTGTAAGATTTGTTGCAGCCTGCTGATATTGTACCGTTCCCATAATTTTCCGAAGCATCTTATTCTTATATGCTGCTTGTGCAATTTTCATCATGTCCGACGCAGTCGTATAGTGATTTTCATCCTGTAAGCCGCTGGCATTTACAAAATTTGTGTCTGTACAGCCCAGCTCTTCTGCCTTTTCATTCATCATTTTTGCAAAACCAGGCAGATCTCCTCCAATGTCATACGCCAATCCATGTGCCACATCGTTGGCGGAATGAAGCATCATCACATAAAGGCTATCCTTCACGGTCATAATTTCTCCCGGTTTCATATACGCAGCGCTGCTTCCTGATTCAATCGAAAACAAAGCTTCCTTGGAAAATTCTATTGTATCGTTTAAATCGCGTTGTTCCAACACAACCAACGCCGTCATACATTTTGTAATACTTGCCGGATAATATGTGACTGCTGCATTTTTTTCATATAAAATCTCTCCGGTTTTTACATCTGCCACCACGGCAGCCTCCCCTACAATTTGGGGTTCCTCTTCTTTCGCCGAAACAGGAAATCTCAAAAACAAGTGCATCAACACTATATTCAAGATCATCAAAATTCTCCAAATTCTTTTCATAATCTCTTTTCTACTTTCCTTCTTACAGTGATACAGACTTTCAGCTACCAATAATTTCTCTTTGTATTTGTTTTTAATTTTACTGTATTTCCATTCACCGACAGACATCGAATACTTCTGAGAAAGCTTGACATTCTGCTGTAGCCATAGTCTTTTATGCTAAACCCGCTATGACGGTTTTTCAGTTCCAATGTAATTGCCGATAAATTATCCAGAGATCCTCCATTTTTCTTCACAAACTGAATGACTTCCTGCTCTATCGTTTCTCTGCTTGTCAATTCCTTAAATTCCACATAACAGTTAGTATCTTCCTGATGAAGAATAAAAGCATCCATTTCCTCATCAATTAATACGCTGAGCTTTGTATATCCATAATTTCGTACATCAAAGTCTGAATACTTTTCATTTAATCGGCTTCCCACAATTCCAAGATCAATCGGCTCATTTCCATTCTCACTTAGCATATCTGCCACGGTCTTCTTAATTTCTTCCAACGTTGTTACATTGGCAATTTCATTATTCTCTATGATCTCTTCTTTTTCCTCATCTTTGTCCGGCTCACAAATCAAATTCAGATGAATAAATTTATTACATGCTCTGGTCAGCGCTACCGGTGTTTTGGATTCTCCCATGCCAATGACATACATATGCTCCTCCCGCAGCCGCATCGCCAATCTTGTAAAGTCACTGTCACTGGTCACAAGACAAAATCCATCCACCTTATTTCCGTATAATAAATCCATGGCATCAATCACCATTGCCATATCCGTCGCGTTCTTTCCGGATGTATAGGAGAATTGCTGCACCGGAATAATAGAATATTCCAGCAAAAGCTCCTCTTTCCATCCGTTTGATTTCGACCAGTTTCCGTAGATTCTTCTGCAGGAAGCAAATCCATAAGCCTCCAACTCATGAAAAATAATCGGAGCATACTTTGGACTGATATTATCTGCATCAATCAATACAGCAAATTGATTTTTTTCTTCTTCTAACATTAAAATTTCACCTTCTATTCTCTTTATATATTGTGTGCACTGTATATCACCGCGGAGCGTTTTTGTAATATAGGAACGTCAGAACTTTCCTATATTACAAAAAAGGATATATCCTCCCGGATATATCCTCAAATAAAAGCGGGTGATGGGAATCGAACCCACGTGATCAGCTTGGAAGGCTGGAGTTCTACCATTGAACTACACCCGCATGTCCTAACGACAAGTAATAATATATCATGCTTTCAAAGAAAATGCAAGTGCTTTTTTCATTTTCTTAAAAATTTTTTTAAAAAAATTAATTCTAAATTCCTCATAAAATTTTCCGTGGAACATAAACTATTACAAACACGATCAGGAGTGCCCTATGATTAACTATATATGGAGCTTTTTGATTCTTTCCGGATTTATCATCGGAAGCTTTACCGGAAAAATAACTGCAATCTCTGATAGTATCTTATCTTCTTCCAAAGAAGCCATTGAATTATGTATTCTTATGTTCGGAATCGTTGGATTATGGTCCGGAATCATGAACATTGCACTGTCCCTTGGCGTCACAAAAAAACTGGAAAATTTACTTTCCCCTCTTTTGTCCTTTCTATTTCCCAATTTAAAAAATAAAAAAGCCAAAGAATATATTGGCGCCAATCTCGTAGCAAATATTTTAGGACTGGGCTGGGCAGCTACCCCTTCCGGTCTAAAAGCTATGAAAGAATTGCAAAAAGATAATCCTAACAAATTGGCTGCCACCAATGAAATGTGTTCTTTTCTGATACTTAATATATCTTCGCTGCAGCTGATTCCTATTAATATCATAGCCTATCGCAGTCAATATGGTTCTGTACATCCTGCTGCCATCCTGCTGCCCGGTATTATTGCAACCTTTTGCTCTACACTGGTGGGTATTATTTACATTAAATGGAAGGACCCAAAACGATGATTACCTATCTTGCAAATTTAATTCTTCCTCTCTTTATTTTCACACTGATTCTCTACGGAACCATCAAAAGAAAAGATATGTACAATCCCTTCCTGGAGGGTGTTTCTGAAGGATTTAAAATTGTACTGGACATCGCACCGACCCTGATTGCCCTTTTTTTTGCCATTCAAATTTTCCGATCTTCCGGCGCTTTAGATCTTCTTGTCAGAGCTTTAACCCCAATTGGAACCCTTCTTCAGGTTCCCACAGAAGTTCTTCCAGTTATTTTTGCGAAACTCTTTTCAGCCTCCGCTGCCACAGGATTTCTTCTGGACATTTTCAAAAATGCCGGTCCCGATTCTCTGCAGGGGTTTATGTCCTCCATCATTCTAAGCTCTACAGAAACCTGTTTTTATATTTTATCTATCTACTCGTCTTCTATACACATAAAAAAAACACGCTACGCTCTGCGCGGTGCCCTTCTTGCAACCTTTACAGGTGTTGCTGTCTCAGTCGTTCTGACTTACATTTTTCTCACTTAATATCTAAAATGCAACACTGAAAATGGGAGTGGAACCCTCCACTCCCATTGAAAATTTTGATCGCTGAAATCTCAGATCATATCAGCTTTTTCCTTTAAAATAATCGTGAAAATACTGCATTACTTTTACCAGCATTTCCTGCTCTGCTTCATTTAAAGAATCCAAAAGTCCCTGAATCATTTGCTTATGAAATTCTCGGTGATGATTATAAGCGCATCTGCCTTTTTCTGAAAGAGAAATAAAAACCACTCTTCGATCTTTTTCGCTGCGCTTTCTTATGACATACCCCTTCTTTAAAAGATTATTCATAGCCGTTGTCAGCGTACCTACAGTAATATTCAGATCTCTTGCAATCGAAGACATATTTTTCGGCTGTCCGATTCCGATCGCATCAATAATATGGAGATCCTTGTTGGAAATATCCCGATATTCTTCCGTAATTACAGCCTTTTCCTCTTCATAGGAGATTCCATGAAACAAATCTACAACCATACTATTTAAATGATCCTTATCCACCAAGTTCTACCTCTTTCTCACCCTTCACTCGATTCAAATTAAATGTCTTTTATATATTATTAGAGTTTTCCACTTCCAAATTGTGTGCTTCTCCAATCACTTTTGCCAGCGCTTCTTTTGCCTGAGTCGGAAGTGCATCAAATCCGCCGTCTTCTACATCCTTCTCAAAAATAAAATTCAAACGATCTGTCAGACGTGCTTTTACATTTTCTATATAATTCATGTCGCCGAAATCAGGCACATATCCTTCAATTTCTAAGAATTCCATCGCCGTAAACGGTCCCCATTGTCTGAAATTGGCAGTTCCTTCAACAACCTGCTCAATGGCAGAAATGGTAACGGCGGGAGTAATATCTTTGCCCATAAAATCACCAGTGTTTATAATATAGCAATCTACATTTCTCTCTTTTACAAGAGTGCGGAATTTTTTATAATCATTCACCAGTGGGTACGTACGGAACGGATTGGCGTACGGCTCTAAAACCAAACGATTCGGATCAACTCCCGGCGCCAATCGCTCTGCGGTGGAACGTTTTGTGGCCAGGGTTGCTCCCATGACAGATGCCAGAGAAGCTCCTTTAATCTTTACCAACGGAGGAATGGTAGGATCTTTCATAATCCAGAAAATTGCATCCACAGAATCATTAATCCGATCTACACGATTCGGTGACCATAATTTTGATTTAATTGCGCGCCCATTTCCATTTCGGATATCTTCTGTCACCAGAACAATTTTCCCTTCATCATCTCTTGTGGCAGAACAGTTCTGAGCAGTTAAAAGATATTTATTATCCGGAGATCCCGTCGGGTAATCTGCGGTTTTATCAAAATATGTAGGCTCCATGGCAATGGAAGCTCCCGTTTTCGTATTGATAATAAACGCATCGTCATGAAGAACTGTGACAGATTTGTATTTATTATTATGAGTTGCATGGGTTAACGTAGATTTTCCGGATCCGGATAATCCGAAGAAAGATGCTACAAAATGGCGCCCGTCTTCCAGCTTAAATTCTTTCTGTCCTCCATGACAGGAAGCATATCCGTTGCGGTTGGCAATTGCCCATGCAATCGTCAAAGTTCCTTTTTTATGTTCCCCAAAATACTTCATTCCAAGAAGTGCCGCACAGTTGGCATCTGTATTAAAATAGGTCAATCCCAGAGGGTGTTCTTCATGACTCCACTGTGGATCAGAGAAAATATAAATATCCGTCTCTTCTCCGATCGGCTTTGAATTCTTATACATTTCATCATATTCCGGTGTCATATACTGAAAATTCAACATCCATGAGTACAGAATATTTTCTTCTCCTTCCGGAATCAGAAGATGGGCTTTTACCATAAATTCCGGATCCAGACCAATATATACCTGCGCATGATACATTGTTGACCATCTGGTATCATAAACCGCATCCATCACCTTTAAATCCAGATCATTGGTGTCAACTCCCGGTTCGCCGGCAATTCTTCTGGCTGCCGCACAGCGTCCTGTCACAGAACCATCATTAAATAACAGAACTTTAGAATCCTTTTCCAGACCGATTTTCTCCGGTTCAAATACTGGCATATCCGTTACAATCGTTCCGGGAGAATTTTTCGCTAATTCATAAGCCTGCTTTAAATCCTTAACTTCCACAACATTGTTTCCATAAAATGCTGCTTCAATGATGGATCTGGTTTTTGAAAACCCAGGTTTTCCTTTTCCGATTTCCTCATGTTTGTAATAAGCTTTTGTTGACATAAGTTACTCCTCCATTCATAGGTTTTTCTCGATGCACTTTTTTAAAATGTCGAAATTGCACGGGCCTGCATCTAAAATCATTGTGTGGTATGCTTTTAAGCTATATTTTTTACCTGCCTCTTTCTTATAATAGGATAAAAGCTTCTGAAACTCTTGATATCCAATATAATAGGAAAGATAATTTGCAGGATCTTCAACAATTATCTGAAAAAGCTCATCTGCCTGGGAAGAAGGAATTCCATACTGTGCTAAATATTTTCTGGTATCTTCTTTCTTCCACCCTTCGTAATGAATTCCAAAGTCTGTTCTGGAGCATATGGCTAAATTGTATTCATACATCATTACATTTAATTTTGCATAAATATCACGATTTGTCCCGGCATCGATGGTACGATAACTCCAGCCTTCTACATAGGAAGCCCATCCTTCTGTATATCCCGGATAATTCAAAACATAACGAATGGGCGCTTCCTTCTTTGCGGCATAGTACACATTCTGATATAAATGACCGGGATATCCTTCATGTGCAAGGGTCGGATACAAGCTGACTGCATCATTGGTCTGTGACTGATTAATATAAATCACATTCTCCTGATAGGAATCTATTGCAGGAACCATATAAAATGCCGGACTGGTATCCTTTTCCATTGAGGAATGCACATATTTCACCTGATAATTGACCTTCGGTGCTTTTGGATAATATTTTATCATTTTTGTTTTCAGTTTTTGAATGATTGTCTCAGGGTCTTTCTCCACATAAGACTTCCATTTTAGATTCATGTAATCTTCCACTGCCTTTGGAGATTTGATCTGCATGTTCTGAATCTCTTGAATACACTGATGAATATTTGCTTCTGTATCCTTTATCATCTCCTGAATCGTACGACTTGACCCTGTCTTTGCACGAACCAGCGCCTCATAATAATGACGACCTTTCTTAAAATAAAACAGTCCAGCCTCGTTTTTTCCATTTCCTTTGAGATTCTTAAGCTGTTGTGCCAGCCTCTCATAAGCAGGAATCACCTGATGATATACTATTTCACGATTTTTTTTGATATAGCTTTGCTGTTGTGCCTGACTTAGCCCTTTGACTGCCTGAATGCGCTGCTCAAACGTACCGAGAAGCATATGATCCTCCCGACGTTTTATAGAGCTTTGAATCTGTGCAATCACTCGTTCTACACTTTCATCTGACATAAATAAGCCCCTTTTGATTCTTTCTTTCTCGTATTCAACGATCGACTGAAAGTAATCATCCATTTGTGACAGCATTTGAAAATAGGAGGCAATATCACTTTTCTTCTTTAAGCGATATTCACTGAATGTAATCAAAAGTTGTGCCTGCTGCCCTGAACCGGAACTTAAAAGCGATGGATAGTATGGATAATTCGCCATATCCTCCTGCATTTTGAAATAGTCCTTCAGAACCTCGTATGTAATTTTCTGGCTTTTTGACAGTTTTTTCAAATCAAATTTCTGCAGTTTTTTTTCTTCCTTGTGAATCTGTTTTTTTTCTCCTTGAATCTTATCAGATTCAATGGGATTCAGGGATTTTTTCTGATCTTTGATTCCGTATTGTTCAGGATGTTCCAATGTATAATGGAGATTGATACCGTTATCTGTCACATTCTCCTGAAAAAGTGCTGACAGATAACGATCAAACTTCTTCTGTACCGATGCATTCAGCGTTTCCGTCTTAGCTGTACCGCTCTTATGAGATTCTCCGAAGGATGAATCAATTCTTCCGCAGCCTGAGACAGTCAAGGATATCGTCATACAAAAAGACAATATCCAAATCGGTATTTTTTTCATAAATGCTCCCTTCTTTGAGCGAATCAAACATCTGCTTACTATTATACTATTTTTTGGAGAAAAAAAATAGACTAACCTGAAAAGATGTACTATAATTAAAACCAGAAACTAAAAAATCGGAGGATTATTATGAGTAAAACACCATATTATATTACAACTGCAATTACTTACACTTCCGGAAAACCTCATATCGGAAATACTTATGAGATTATTTTGGCAGACAGCATTGCACGATATAAGAGAATGGAAGGTTATGATGTTTTTTTCCAGACCGGAACAGATGAACATGGACAGAAGGTAGAGTTAAAAGCTGAGGAAAAAGGAATTACCCCGAAAGAATTTGTCGATGATGTCGCAGGTGAAATTCAAAGAATCTGGGACCTTATGAATACTTCCTATGATAAATTTATCCGAACAACGGATGCGGATCATGAAAAGCAGGTACAGAAGATTTTCAAGAAGCTCTATGAAAAAGGTGATATTTACAAAGGAGAGTATGAGGGACTCTATTGTACCCCATGTGAATCTTTTTTCACTGAAAGTCAGCTTGTAGACGGAAAATGTCCTGACTGCGGACGCGAGGTTCAGCCTGCAAAAGAAGAAGCATATTTTCTTAAGTTAAGCAAATATGCGGACGGGTTAATTGAGCATATCAATACACATCCGGAATTTATTCAGCCGGAATCCCGCAAAAATGAGATGATGAATAACTTCCTGCTGCCGGGTCTTCAAGATCTGTGCGTTTCCAGAACTTCTTTTAAGTGGGGCATTCCGGTTGATTTCGATGAAGGGCACATTGTCTATGTATGGCTTGATGCTCTGACAAACTATATTACAGGAATCGGTTATGACTGCGATGGAGAAAACAGCAGCCAGTTTCAAAAATTATGGCCTGCAGATCTCCACCTCATTGGAAAAGATATCATTCGTTTCCACACAATCTATTGGCCAATCATTTTAATGGCTTTAGATCTTCCTCTCCCAAAACAAGTATTCGGTCATCCTTGGCTGCTTCAGGGCGATGGAAAAATGAGCAAATCCAAAGGAAACGTTTTATATGCAGATGATTTGGTAGATTTCTTCGGAGTAGACGCTGTCCGCTATTTTGTACTGCACGAAATGCCATTTGAACGTGACGGTGTCATTTCATGGGAGTTAATGGTAGAACGAATGAATTCCGATCTTGCAAACATTCTCGGAAACCTGGTGAACCGGACAATTTCCATGTCCAATAAATATTTCAATGGAGTTGTTGAAGACCGCGGAGCGACCGGAGATTTTGATGAAGACCTGAAGACAGTCGTCACAAGCGCCAGAGACAACGTTGCCGACAAGATGAAAGAACTCCGTGTTGCCGATGCCATCACTGAAATTTTTAATTTATTCCGCAGATGCAACCGTTATATTGATGAGACCATGCCTTGGGTTCTGGCAAAAGACGAGTCACAGCAGGATCGTCTTGCCACAGTCCTTTACAACTTAGTTGAAGGAATTACGATCGGCGCTTCTCTTTTAGAACCGTTTATGCCTGAAACCTCCGGAAAAATCATGGCTCAGCTGCATACATCTGCCATTGCTTTTGAACATTTAAATTCCTTTGGAAACTATCCAACCGGAACAAAAGTAACAGAAAAACCAGAAATCTTATTTGCACGATTAGATGAAAAAGAAATCCTTGAAAAAGCTCAGGAATTGATGGATACGCAGGCAAAAGCTGCTGCGGGAGAACCGGTAATTGAAATTGAACCTAAAGAAGAAATTCAATTTGATGATTTTATGAAAATGCAGTTTCAGGTTGGAGAAATCATTGCATGCGAGGAAGTAAAAAAATCTAAGAAATTACTTTGTTCTCAGGTTAAAATCGGCAATCAGGTTAAACAGATTGTTTCCGGTATCAAAGCTTACTACAAACCGGAAGAGATGGTCGGAAAAAAAGTTATGGTTCTCGTTAATTTAAAACCGGCAAAACTTGCAGGCGTCTTATCAGAGGGAATGCTTTTATGTGCAGAAAATGAAAAAGGTGAGCTTGCCCTGGTTGTTCCAGAAAAAGATATGCCATCCGGCGCTGAAATCTGTTAAATTTCTTATTTCATTCTCCTGCACCAAATAACTAAAGCGTTTGACAAGCAGATTTCGGTATGCTATGGTTATTTTATGCAAAATTGATTGATAATTATTAAGGAGGTTTACACATGAAAAGCACAGGCATTGTAAGAAGGCTTGATGAACTTGGAAGAATTACGTTACCGATTGAATTACGTCGAAACTTTGATGTAAACGAACGTGATCCTCTTGAAATATTTGTAGATGACGATAAAATCATTTTAAAAAAATATAATCCTGCAGATATTTTTACCGGAGAAGATATGGATGATCTGGTTGATTATAAAGGAAAAAAGGTTTCTAAAAAATCAATCATTGAATTAGCAAAACTTGCAGGACTTCATATTTCCGAATAGAAATACAAAAGGTATGGACCTCTCGATCCATACCTTTTATTTATTCTCAGATTCACTTAAAAGCTGCCGATAAATATCTCGTTTCCCAAGGCCTCTGTCCTTTGCCACAAGTTTCATAGCGTCCTTTTTTGAATAACCCTGCTGCATATATCTATCCATATGTTCATTCAACGGAACTTTCCGAAATTCTTCCTGATTTTCTTTCTTTATTTCCCGCAAAGATTTCCCTTCTACGATTAAAACACATTCGCCTTTAGGCGGATTTTCTTTATGATAGGCAATGATTTCTTCCAGAGTGGATACAAAAACAGATTCATGACGCTTGGTTAATTCCCTGCATAAAGTCGCAGAGCGATTTCCAAGTACCTCCAATAATTCTTGCAGAGTTTTCATCAAACGATGCGGCGCTTCATACAAAATGATCGTTCTGGTTTCGCTCTCCAGCGTCTGAAGAATATCTTTCCGCTCTTTCTTATCTGCAGGGAGAAACGCTTCAAAACAAAATCGTCTCGTGGGAAGCCCGGAGATTACCAACGCATTAACAAAAGCACAGGCACCCGGAAGAGCTGTTACCGTAATTCCTGCCTCATAGCACTGACGAACCAATTCCTCTCCGGGATCTGAAATACCGGGAGTTCCGGCGTCGGTTATCAAAGCAATCTTCTTTCCATCCAACAGCTGTTGCACCAGCACCTTTGCTTTGTCTACTCGATTATACTCATGATAACTGGTCATTTTCGTTTTGATTTGAAAATGATTTAATAACTTAATACTGTGCCTCGTATCCTCCGCCGCAATGAGATCCACCTCTTTTAAAGTCCGAATCACACGAAATGTAATATCTTCCAGATTTCCAATAGGTGTTGCGCATAAATATAAGGTTCCTGCCATTAATGTTCCTCCCGCTCCATTCCATAAATCTTATAAACTTCATCGGTATATCGGTTTGGTTCTTCATAAACGATCAAAGGTGGCTCCACAATCATTCGGGATTTCCCGCCTTTTACAGCCTCCAATAAAAATATGTTAGATTCCTTATTTTCATAGGGATGCACAAAACGTATTCTTTTTGGCTCTAACCCGTCCCCGGAAAGCTGGTTTAATATTTCCGCTAATCGAAAACTTCGGTGAACTAAAAATAATTTTCCACGATGCTTCAGTAATTTTTTAGCTGTCTGTGATATATCTGAAAAAGTGCACAAAATTTCATGCCGTGCGATGGCTTTGGTATCAGAGGGATTCACCAGACCATGCCGGCCAATCATATAAGGCGGATTGGAAGTTATCACATCAAAACTATCTTGTGGAAAAATCGCAGAAGCTTCCTTTATATCACCCTCTACGATTTCTATTTTTGACTCCAAACCATTTAATTGTACACTTCGATTTGCCATCTCTGCCATCTCCGGCTGTATTTCCAATCCTGTAAGATGTCCGGCTTTCGTCTTAGCCTCCATTAAAATCGGAAGAATACCGGTTCCAGTTCCAAGATCCAGGACCTTTCCTCCGTCTCTTACAGACACGAAATCCGATAAAAGCACTGCATCCATTCCAAAACAGAATCCTTGCTCCTTTTGAAGAATTCGGTATCCATGAATTCCAAGATCATCAATTCTTTCTCTTTCCATGTCCTTTACAACCCTGACATCCCTGTCTCTTTCTTCTCATCAATAGATCATCAATCTTATACTCCTGAATTTCTTTGTCTCCATTCTCGTTCTCCACAATCAATTTGACTTTCTGACGCAGAACATCAACCCTCTGTACTTCGCCAATGGTGCCGTCCTTTGCTTTCACTGTCTCCCCGATATTCGGAAGCTTGCTGTTTAAATATTCATAAGTTTCCTGCTCATTTTTCAGACAACACATTAATCTTCCGCACACGCCGGAAATTTTAGTGGGATTCAGTGAAAGATTTTGTTCTTTTGCCATCTTAATTGACACCGGAGCAAATTCAGAAAGAAAAGTATTACAGCATAATTTTCTTCCGCATATTCCCATTCCCCCAAGCATCTTTGCCTCATCTCGGACACCAATTTGCCGAAGTTCAATTCTTGTCCGGAATACTGCCGCTAAATCTTTTACCAATTCCCGGAAATCTACTCGCCCGTCCGCCGTAAAATAGAACAGGACTTTGTTATTGTCAAAAGTATATTCTGTGGATACTAATTTCATATCCAGTCCATGTTCCCGTATTTTTTTCAGGCAAATTTGATAAGCATCTTTTTCTTTCCGGCGATTTTTTTCTGCTCTCTCATCATCTTCTTTTGTCGCAATTCTGATCACAGGCTTTAATTCGTCTCCGATGCATGTATCCTTCACCTGTCTTCGCTCCGCCACTACCGTTCCGTATTCAATTCCGCGAATTGTCTCTACGATCACATGGTCCCCTATTCGCACTTCAAATTCCTTCGGATCAAAGAAATAAATCTTGCCCGCCGTACGAAATCTTACGCCAATTACCTCTATCATATTTTGCCATTCTCCTTTATCGTCATCAGCAGCAATTCCATTGCCACTTCAAAATTTACATTGGCAACCAGTCTTCTTCGTGCCTTTTCTACCTCATCTAAAATATGACTAATCCCCTCAAAAGAGAGATAAATTTCCTGTTCTTTCAACTGTCGGTATTTATCTTTAAAAACAAGATGATTTAGCGACCCGGTTGTTTTTAAGATTAGCATATCTCGATACCATACCATAATAATATCCAGAAAATCATAAATTTCATTTTTATATTTTGTCAAATTCTTCGCATAGGATACAACCTCGTACACTTCCATTCCCTGGATATGTGCCATAACATTGACAGCCTCATTGAGCATATCCTGAAATTCTTCTGTTTCCAGCACATGAAGAGCCCGTCCAAGATTTCCCAGGGCAAAGGACGCCGCAAACTGAATTTTAGAATCACTGGCATCTGTGTGCTCTCTTAAATATTTTTCAATTTCATCGGTTCTTACAGACCCCAGTGTCATACAGACACATCTGGATAAAATTGTATCAAGCAATCTGTCCTTATTATTGGTTAAAAGCAAAATCACCGCATATGCGGGAGGCTCTTCCAATGTCTTAAGCAGCGCATTTTGTGCTCCCTGATTCATACGGTCTGCATCATCAATAATATAGATTTTGTAATCTCCGCTGTATGGTTTTACATCAATATTTTCATTAATTCCCTTTCGTATCTCATCTACTCGAATTTCATACTTTTCATGAGTTACATAAATCAAATCCGGATGATTTCCGGATTCTACCTGAGCACACGCCTGACAGCTTCCGCAGCCATTCTTTGTCTCACATAAAAGAGCCTTTGCAATGGCTTTTGCAATCATCATCTTTCCACTGCCATCCTCACCACTTAGCAAATATGCATGAGAAATCTTTCCCATTTGTATCGCATCTTCAAAATGAGAGATTATTTTTTTATGTCCCACTATTGCATCAAAACTCTTCATACTATATCACCCTTTATCATGAAATTTTTTATTGACCTGCATCACAATTCTCTGATGAATCTCCTCTATTGCCATGCTTCCATCAATTTTATAAATTCGATTCGGATACATCTCTGAAAGCTTTCTGTATCCTTCTGCCACTTTCTCATGGAAATCCAGTGCTTCACTTTCCATCCGATCAAGATTGGTTTGTTTTTTCTTTCTGGAGATTCCCATCTTAGCATCCAAATCAATCAAGATTGTCAAATCCGGCACTGTATCTCCGATTGCAAAATGATTTACTTGATACACCAAATCAATTCCCATATTTCGCGCAATTCCCTGATATACCACTGAGGATTCCACAAAGCGATCGCAAATGACGATCTTTCCTTCAAAAAGTGCGGGCCGAATCACCTCTTCCATCAACTGTGCTCTTGCCGCTGCATATAAAAGCAATTCTGTCATACTGCCCATTTCTTTGAAATCTTTATTCAGAATGACTTGGCGGACTGCTTCACTAATCGGTGTGCCGCCTGGCTCTCTGCATACTATTATATCATAACCTTTACTGGATAAATAGTCTCTTAATAATCCAATTTGTGTTGTTTTTCCCGCCCCGTCCGGACCTTCCATTGTTATAAATAAACTCATATATCATATCCTCTTATTTAGTACATAAATTTTATGATCTGATACTCCGACCATTTTCATTTTATCATTTTCGTATTGAAGAAGCTTTTGAACTGCATTTCTTGAAATAATTTCTCCAGGTACAATCAAGGGAATTCCCGGAGGATACAAAAAAATAAAATCAGCCCCAATCGTTCCCTCTGCTTTTTCCAAGTCTACAGGACGCCGTGAATATTGGGAAGTCTCCTGAGGCGTCAGTGCCATCTGATTTTTTATTATAAAATCTCCTTGCTCTAATTGCTCAGAGTTGGATATTTTCTGATCAATTTCATGCAATGCATGAAAGAACCGGTTCCACCCTTCTTCAGTATCACATACACTTGTCATCGCAATCACATAAGATATTTCCGCCATTTCCAGTTCCAAATGATAGGAATCTCTTAAAAGATCAAATAATTCCTGTCCGGTCATCGAGGTGTTTTTCACACTCAATACAAGCTTTCCCGGATCATCATTTTCAACCAGATGAATATGCACAAGTTCCTTTAATTTTCTGCGCATTATCAACAATTGATCTGCATATTGTTGAAAACTTTGCGGATTTTCCGCACATCTGTGGACACACCACTCCGCCGACGCCATCAAAAGATACGAGGGTGAGCTGCTCTGAAAGATGGAAAGTTTTCTTTGTATGTTTTCTCCTGAAATGAAATCGCTGCATAAATGCAAAATTCCCGTTTGGGTCAAAGAGGGAAGCGTCTTATGCAGACTCTGAATGACCAAATCTGCTCCCTGAGATACTGCACTTTCCGGAAAAACAGAATGGAATACAAAATGAGCGCCATGCGCTTCATCTACAATCAAAGGAATTCCATAACTGTGAAGAAGCTCTGAAATCTCCTGAACTTCCGAAATCCGTCCCTCATAAGTTGGTGAAACAATGACCGCAGCTTTTATGTCTTTTTCCTGGTCTAAAATCTCTGCAATTTGCTGCATTTTGATTCCAAGACAAATCCCATCTTCATCAATTTCAGGATATACATAGACAGGATGCAGTCCCAAAAGCTCCACTGCGTGATAAATTGATTTATGACAATTTCTCGCCATTAAAATTTTATCCCCTATTTTACATAAAGCAGCAACTGCTGCTAAATTTCCTGCGGTACTGCCGTTAATTAGAAGATAGCTCTCTTTAACCCCATATACCTCTTTTATAAAGCTCATAGCATCCCGAATGATCCCTTCCGGCTGATGCAAATCATCATAACCGGTTATTTCTGTAATATCCCGGGAAAATAATTCTGAAACAAAGGAATCTCCATACTTTTGTCTTTTATGTCCCGGCATGTGAAATGGATAGATGTTTTGTTTGTTAAGATCCTTTAAACATTCAAATATTTGTGTCATATATAACATCCTTATACTATCTTTTTCATTTTTCACTTTTTATTATAACATATTTCTACATATTTCTATATGTTTCTAATAGCAGAACAAAGAGGACAAGTCCGCCTCGAACTTCTTGAATTCTTCAATCCTTGAGGGATGCTGGACATCTTAACAGATGTCCTCTTAACACCGACCGAAATAAAATGCAGACCTTGTTCCGCTTTGCGCGCCGATGTGCGGCTGCTTTCGCAGCTTTTCTCTGCATATCGTGTGCATCCCGCAAAGCATTTATAATATAGGAAAGTTCTAACTTTCCTATATTATAAAAAAAGATCCCTATCAATAAGGATCTTTGCAAAATGCCCAGAGCCGGAATCGAACCAGCGACACGAGGATTTTCAGTCCTCTGCTCTACCGACTGAGCTATCTGGGCTTAAATATTCATTTGAGGCAACTCTGTTACTGTGGATTTAAAATT
>NZ_BAAJCL010000003.1:323627-324248 GCF_057535655.1 Anaerostipes stercorihominis
GGTAAGCCGTTGACCGGACTTGAACCGGTAACCTGCTGATTACAAATCAGCTGCTCTGCCAATTGAGCCACAACGGCAAAAAAAATGGGACCAACAGGGCTCGAACCTGTGACCCTCTGCTTGTAAGGCAGATGCTCTCCCAGCTGAGCTATGATCCCAGAATTATATAAAATATAAAACGACCCGGATGGGAATCGAACCCACGACCTCCGCCGTGACAGGGCGGCGCTCTAACCGGCTGAGCCACCGGGCCATACAAGATATGAATAAAACATACCCTCAAAACATCATACAAAATCTTTCCTACATCTCTCTCCCTCACAAACCTTCTTTGGTTAAAGCCTCGACCGATTAGTAACAGTCAGCTCCATACATTACTGTACTTCCACCTCTGCCCTATCTACCTCGTCGTCTTCAAGGGGTCTTACTAGATTACTCTATGGGAAATCTTATCTTTAGGGGGGCTTCACGCTTAGATGCCTTCAGCGTTTATCCCTTCCAGACTTGGCTACTCTGCGATGCACTTGGCAGTACAACAGATCCACCAGCGGTCCGTCCATCCCGGTCCTCTCGTACTAAGGACAGCTCCTATCAAATTTCCTCCGCCTGCGCCGGATAGGG
>NZ_BAAJCL010000004.1:0-229156 GCF_057535655.1 Anaerostipes stercorihominis
ACCGATCTGAAAATCTCTTAGAATTTTCAAGGTTGTCTTATTGTTTAGTTGTCAAAGTTCCTTTGGCAGATGGCATGAAGCAAAGCATCCTTCGCCATCTTTTCGTCCGCTTCTGATAAGAAGCTTCCTTATTTTACCACTTCGTTCTTTGTTTGTCAAGAACTTTTTTCGATATTTTGTCCTGTTCAACTTTCCCAAGCGACAGCAACTTTTATATCTTACTTCTTTTTTCTCAACTTGTCAAGAACTTTCTCGCAGCTATGGATCATATCCAAACGGAGAAGGAGGGATTTGAACCCTCGCGCCGCTATTAACGACCTACTCACTTTCCAGGCGAGCCCCTTCAGCCACTTGGGTACTTCTCCAAGGGTTGATATCATTTCCATGATAAACGGAGAGGGTGGGATTCGAACCCACGCGCCCTTGCGGACAAACGGTTTTCAAGACCGCCTCGTTATGACCACTTCGATACCTCTCCAGACAATAAATATATGTTGTCATTGCTTCCGTCTCTCTTGCGACGACTTGTATATAATACCAAGACAGAAACTATTTGTCAACATGTTTTTCAAACTTTTTTTATTTTTCTACTTTTTTTGTTTTATAGTGCCTCTGATATAGTTTCATCTGCACATAAATCATTTTATCATGGATTGTATGGAGCACTCTCAACACTTTACGCGCCTTGACAAGACTTCCTGCAATTCTCATGTCTTCCGGTGTCGTAATCTTAATATTATCATATCCGCCTTCAAATAATTTTACTGGAACCTTTGCATAAGTTTCAACAACCATTGCATCATCTGTAACGGTTGTATCTCCACATTCTATGCATTTCTCATAAGCTTTTTTTACCAGGTCGAATTCAAAGCATTGCGGAGTCTGAACCTGCCATAACAGCTTTCGTTCCGGAGTCCGAATGGCATATTGCTCCTCATCGACAACCTTGATTGTATCTTTTGACGGCATTCCTACCACACACGCCCGGTATTCCCTTACATAACGAATGCACTTTCGGACCAGATGAACATGAATCATCGGACGTGCCCCATCATGAATCAATACATAATCCGCCTGATCAATCGCCTGCAGTCCGCAATGAACTGATTCATAACGCTCAGATCCGCCCGCTATAATTTTTGTCACCTTATCAAAATGGTAGCGCTCTACAATATATTTTTTGCAATAATCAATTTCATCCCCGCCTGTGACAAGAATTACCTCGTCAACCGGACTCTCCTCAAACGCCTTTAAAGCATAATACACCAACGGCCGTGATTTGATCAGCATATATTGCTTTGGAATTCCGCTGCCCATTCTTTTTCCTTCCCCGGCAGCAAGAACAATGGCTACAATCTTTTCTCTCATAGCTTACCCCTGTCTGGTCCCGATTTTTAATCCAGGCACCGCATTTAATTCCCAACCGCTTCTTACACCATTGATATAATCATAATATCCGCATACCCCGATCATGGCTGCATTATCTGTACAAAAAATAGGAGAGGGGTGATAAAACTGAATTCCTGCTCTCTGACAGCGCTCTTTCATTTTATCGCGAAATGCCCCGTTGGAAGCTACTCCTCCTGCAATTGCCAGTTTTTGATAGCCCAGTTCATTCGCCGCTTCCACTGCATGAGAACTTAAAACATCTACCACTGCCTCCTGAAAAGATGCAGCCACATCTGCTTTCTTTACAGTTTCCCCCTTCATTTCACAATGATTTAAATAATTTAATACTGCTGATTTTAGCCCGCTAAAACTAAAATCCATCTTAGAATCGTTTACTTTTGCCCTTGGAAAGGCAATCGCCTCTTTGTCTCCTTCTTTTGCGAGGGCTTCTATTTTAGGTCCTCCCGGATATCCAAGACCAATTGCACGCGCCACTTTATCAAAAGCTTCACCCGCCGCATCATCTCTTGTGCATCCAATAATCTCATAGGTTCCATACGCTTTCACATCAACTAAATGAGTATGTCCTCCTGAAACAACCAAACATAAAAACGGTGGTTCCAGATCCGGGTGTTCTATATAGTTTGCACAAATATGCCCTTCAATATGATGCACTCCAACCAACGGTTTTTGTTTTGCAAATGCAATTGCTTTTGCCTCTGCCACTCCCACCAACAGTGCGCCAACCAGTCCGGGACCATAGGTTACTGCAACGGCATCTATAGTATCCAGTGTTTCTCCCGCTTCTGTCAATGCCTCTTTTATGACATAATTTATCTTCTCTACATGTTTTCTGGATGCAATCTCCGGAACAACACCACCATAGAGTTTATGCAGTTCGATCTGAGATGAAATTATATTAGACTTTACAGTCCTTCCATTTTCAACAACTGCTGCTGCAGTTTCATCACAGGAAGACTCAATTGCTAAAATTTTAATTCTACCTTCCATTCCGTACTCCTACTCCTATTCCTCATAAAAATCCAAAGTCACTGTCTTTCCGTCTTTTCCGGCTGCCGCTCTCGGAAAAATATTACGAACCTTCTCCATAAATTCTTCGGGGCGAATCAAGGACGGACTGTAATGCGTCAGCCAAAGTTTTTTGACCTTGGCCTCTTTTGCAAGACAGGCTGCCTCATAAAATGTCATATGCTTATATTCCCTTGCCTTTTTCTCCTTGCCATCCTCACCATACATTCCCTCACAGATAAAGAGATCTGCTCCGGCTGCATGCTCGGAAATTGCCGGAACAGGTCTTGTATCTGTACAATACGTCAATTTAATTCCCTGCCGCGGCTCGCCCAAAATCAAATCACTGGTTAAAATGCGCCCGGTTTCGTCTTTCAAAGTCTCTCCTTTTTGCAGACGGTTCCAATATTTCATAGGAATATTATTCGCCTTAGCCTTTTCAGGATCAAATTTGCCTGCACGGGGTATCACCATACTATATCCATAGCAGGGCACATTATGCTTCACCTGAAAAGCCTCCAGACGATATCCATTCATTTCAATCGTATGTTCCTTTTTTGTCAACTCATAAAATTCAATGGAAAACGGAAGTTCAGGCGCTATAATCCTTAAAGAATTCACAACATTTCTTACACCTTTTGGTCCGATCACCAACAGAGGCTCTGTTCGCTCTGCATTCCCCAGGGTTAAAAGCAATCCCGGCAAACCGCTGACATGATCCGCATGAAAATGCGTCAAGCAAATGGCGTCCAACGGCTTTACACTCCATCCTCGCTCTTTGATCCCCACTTGTGTTCCTTCCCCACAATCAATCAAAAGGCTATGCCCGTTAAATCTTGTCATACACGCTGTTAACTTTCGATATGGAAGGGGCATCATGCCCCCGGTCCCCAACAAACATACATCTAACATAAATCATCCTTTATGATAACACTTCATTTTTTTCAGTTACAATCGGGGGAATTTTAAATTCTTTCCGGATACGATCATAGCATTTTTCGCAAATTTTAAATTTATGAATTTCCGTATCTTTTTCAGAAAAATATCCCCACTCTTTTTCTACTGCAATAAAATCTGTTTTTTCGTTTAATGGACTTCCACACACATTACACTTCATCTCATTCTCCTCCTTACAATCCTCATTATAAAGAGCAGGATTACAAAAATCCACTGGTAATGATTGGCCCGGATTTGGGTCATCCCAAAACATCAGAACCGCGTCCTCAATTGGGTCTGTATAATATTTAGGTCTTTGCCCGTATTCTTCAAATCCACATTTTTTGTAAAAATTTCTCGCAGCAATATTTGATTTCCGAACCTCGAGATAAATTGTTTCTACACCAAGCGCCCGGTATCTTTTTCTGAATTCCTCAAATAAAAGCGTCCCGATTCCCATCTTCCGAATAAACGGAACAATCGCAATTCTCTGAATTTCAGCTTGCTCCAAAACATGTTCTGCCATAATATAACCGCTAATTCGGTTTCGATCTCTCCAAACAAAAATATCACTGGTTTTCTTTCGATAGAACGATTCGATACTCAGCAGACTCCACGGTTTATGAAAAGAAAGCTTCTCAATTTCCGCAACCATAGGCAGCTCCTCCGGCAGCGCCTTATGTACATGCCATTCTCTTGCAGTCGCCTTAGCCTTGTCCATGAATTCTCTCTTCTCTTTCCCGCTCTGCCTGCGATTTTCTTAAATACTCCGGAACAAATTGATCTGCATCCATGTATTTTCCCTTTTGAAAATATATTTCTGCCAGCGCGCCTACTGCTCCGGCTCTCTGTCGGTTTGCATGAGCAGGGGCAAAGATAGCCAGATCCTTCATACAGGTTTCAATTTCTGACCGATACACAGGAACTCCATCGCCTAAAAAAATAACCGGTTCCCCATACTCTTTTAATTGGATCAAAGTATCTTCTACGCTTTGAGCACACTGTTCCTTGAGAACTTTCATCTCAGACCCCTCAAACCGATAAAATCCTGTATAAATCTGCTTTCGACGAGCATCCATCATCGGGCAAATCAAATTTGTGACTCCAAAAAGCTGGTAAGCAAGTCCGTCCACCGTCGGAACTGGAATCACCGGTTTCTTGAACGCCAATCCAAGTCCCTTCGCTGTGGCAGCTCCGATTCGCAGTCCCGTAAAAGATCCTGGTCCCATCGCAACGGCAACTGCATCAATTTCTTCCATCTCAAACGATGTCCGTCTGATCACTTCATTCAGCATGGGCAAAAGCGTCTGAGAATGAGTCAGTTTATTTCCGGTGGTATACTCTGCAATTAGTCGATCATCCTCAATCAATGCCACAGAAGCTACCAGACCGGAGCTGTCTAATACCAATAATTTCATCTATAACTCCTCCATCTCAATTTCACGATAATCAAAGCCCCGTTCCAAATCCTTTTGAATTGTAATTTTCAGATAATGCTCCGGCAAAATTTCATCAATGAGATTCGCCCACTCAATCAGACAAATTCCATCTCCATAAACGTAATCCTCATATCCAATCTCATCCATTTCTTCAAGATCACCAATCCGATATACGTCAAAATGATAGAAAGGAAGCCTTCCTTCATGATATTCTCTCAAAATGGTAAATGTGGGACTTTGAATCGGCTCGCAAATTCCAAGTCCTTCTGCCAGACCCTTGGTAAAGACCGTTTTTCCAACACCGAGATCTCCATATAAACAAATGATATCCCCGGGCTCTGCTTTTCTGCCGACTTCTTGTCCCAGACGAAACGTATCTTCGGCGCTAAAACTCTGTACAATCATCTGCTGCTCCTTTACTCTTTTTCCCGAACATCCTCAGACGCGTCCGCTTCATCGCTGATCTTGGTATATTTAGAAATCTTAGCCGGACCGGAACCTTTCTTTTGTCCTCTCGCCTCTTTTATGAATCCTTTCATTTGCTCAACCATCTGATCTTTTTCAGCCCCCAAAGACTCCTGCGGAAATACAAAGGCTTGTTTCGCTCCTGTATATAAAATATAAATTCCCATAAAATAATTCATTTTTAAGATTCGATTCCATTCAATTAAGGCATTTTCTTCTCCTATCTCTACGAAAATTCCTTCCTTCTGAATTGTATAATACGTCTTTACCTGATAGATCGGATTTTCGATGGCTTGTTTTTTTGCCTTGATATAAAGCATAACAGGGTTCACAATCGCAAATAACACAATCATCACAACCCCAAACAAAACATTGCTGGATGCATTTCCATGAATCAGTCCTGTGACAATTAAATAAATTCCGGTAAGCACAATCAGTACCGGTAAAATTCCTGGAATTCCAAGATATGTGTACGCCAAAGAGAATTTAAAAATGTCTTTGGCAGTTAACTGTGTATGAAATTTCATAATTCTTCTCCTTTTCTCTATTAATGAGATATTATAGCATAATCTGGAGTATAAAACCAATGTTTTTACAAATACTATGCTCATACACGAAAATAATATGATGGAGGATCATAAGAATGAGAGCTACAGGTATTGTAAGAAGAATCGATGACCTTGGTCGAATTGTCATTCCAAAAGAAATCCGAAAGACAATGCATATTCGGGAAAGCGACCCCTTGGAAATATTTACTGAAAGAGATGGAAGCATTATTTTGAAAAAATATTCCCCGATCGGGGAGATGGGCGTTGTTGCAAAACAGTATACGGACGCCATCGCCGCGTCGCTTCCACATACAGTATGTATTTGCGACCAGGATTCTATCATTGCCGCCTCAGGGCCAAATGGAAAAAAACTCATCGGAAAAATACTTCACGAAAAAGCGGAAGAAGCCCTGCACGATCGAAAACAATTCATTGCCGGGCGCAAAGATTCTGATTTTTTCCCTTTAATCTCTGACTTCCCGGAAGAATTCGTTGAAATTGCCTTTTCTACAATTATTTCCGAAGGAGACGCCATTGGATTAATGTGCATTTTATCCAATGAAGGACCACTGACCGATCAAGATCTGATGATTACTAAAATCGGTGCCGATTTTCTCGGAAAACAAATGGAACCTTAAAATTCTAACCTTTGTTATGCAAAAAAGCGCTCCCAACCAATTGCTTTTTCAGCGGTCGGAGCGCTCTTTTTTGTATTTCCCCAAAAAATTCCTGCTTCTATTTCTCACAGGTCTCTTCCGACCGAATGGACATATCCTGCAAATATTTTTTCAAATATTGCCCGGTATAAGACGCTTCTGTCTTTACAATCTCCTCAGGAGTTCCCTGCGTCACAACCGTTCCTCCTTTATCTCCTCCTTCCGGTCCCATATCAATAATATAATCCGCAGTTTTTATAACCTCTAAATTGTGCTCAATGACAATCACGGTGTTGCCGCCTTCTGTTAATTTTCCTAAAATATCCACCAGTTTATGAACATCCGCAAAATGAAGTCCCGTTGTCGGTTCATCTAAAATGTAAATAGTTTTTCCGGTACTTCGTTTGCTCAGTTCGGAAGCCAGTTTAATTCTCTGCGCTTCTCCTCCTGACAATTCTGTAGAAGGCTGTCCAAGCCGAATATAGCCGAGTCCCACATCCCGCAGGGTTTCCATCTTCCGGCTGATCGACGGAAGGTTTGAGAAGAAATCACAGGCTTCCTCTACCGTCATGTTCAATACATCATAGATACTCTTTCCTTTGTATTTTACCTCCAGAGTTTCACGATTATATCGCTTTCCGCTGCAGACCTCACAGGGTACATAAACATCCGGCAAAAAATGCATTTCAATTTTAATAATTCCGTCTCCGGCACAAGCCTCGCATCGTCCCCCTTTTTTATTAAAACTAAATCTGCCCTTATGATATCCCTTTGCTTTTGCATCTTTTGTCATCGCAAACAGTTCTCGTATCTGATCAAATACGCCGGTATAAGTTGCCGGATTTGATCTTGGAGTACGCCCAATCGGAGACTGATCTATGGCAATGATCTTGTCCAGCTGTTCATACCCTTCCATTCCCCTGTGTGCCCCCGGCTTTGTCTTTGCACGATTCAACTCCTTCGCTAAACGTTTATATAAAATCTGATTTACAAGGGAACTTTTTCCCGATCCCGACACACCGGTTACACAGGTAAATATCCCCAAAGGTATCTGAACATCAATATTTTTCAGATTATTTTCCGCTGCTCCCAGAATTTTCAAAAATCCGCTCGGCTTTCTTCTTTCTTTTGGAACCGGAATTTGAATTCTTCCGCTTAAATATGCTCCTGTTATAGAATTCTTATTTTTCATAATCTGTTTTGCAGTGCCCTGAGCAATCACCTGCCCGCCATGCTCTCCCGCCATCGGACCGATATCTACAATATGATCTGCCGCCAACATTGTATCCTCATCGTGTTCTACTACAATTAAGGTATTGCCCAGATCTCTTAAATTTTTCAGTGTACGGATGAGCTTATCATTATCTCTTTGATGAAGACCGATACTCGGTTCATCGAGAATATAAGCAACTCCGACCAATCCCGAACCAATCTGTGTCGCCAGTCGAATTCTCTGTGCCTCACCTCCGGACAGAGTCCCGGTCGCTCTTGACAGAGTCAGGTAATCCAATCCCACATCGTTTAAAAAGCCGATTCTTGCCCTGATTTCTTTTAATACCTGTTCTCCAATTAACTTTTGACGCTCTGTCAATTCCATCGTCTCCAAAAACTCCACCATCGTTCCCACAGACATCTCGCACATTTCGGCAATATTCTTTCCTGCAACCGTCACGGCAAGGGATTCTGCCTTCAAACGCTGGCCATGACATTCTTCGCACGGAGTAATTGTCATATAAGACTCATATTCTGCTTTCATAGATTGAGAAGATTCCCGATACCGCCTTCCTACATTTCGGATAATTCCCTCAAAGGCTACATCATAGACTCCTTCCCCTCTCTGTCCTCGATAGTGGACTTTTACTTCTCTGCCCCCGGTTCCGTACAAAAGAAGATCTTTTATCTCTTTGGGATAGTCTTGAAACGGCATCGACAAATCAAACTGGTATTCTCTTGCAAGAGCATCCAAAATTGCCCTTGTATAGCTCTTTTTATCGGTACAAGACTGCCAGCCAAGAACCTGAATTGCCCCTTCGTCAATACTTAATTTGGGATCCGGAATCATCAAATCCACATCAAATTCCATTTTATATCCCAGCCCGTGACAAACCGGACATGCACCAAACGGATTATTAAAGGAAAAACTTCTCGGCTCAATCTCGTCAATGCTGACTCCGCAGTCCGGACAGGAAAAACTTTGACTGAAATTTAAAACCTCTCCTCCTATCACATCCACCATCATAAGCCCCTCCGCCAAATCCAGCGTTGTCTCAATGGAATCTGTCATTCGTTTTTCAATCCCGTCTTTGATCACCAGACGATCTACTACGATCTCAATATTATGCTTCTTATTTTTCTCCATAGGAATCTCTTCCGATAGATCATAGATATTGCCATCCACACGAACGCGCACAAATCCGCTTCTCTTTGCCGTCTGAAAAACTTTTGCATGCTCTCCTTTTCTTCCTCTGACAATCGGTGCTAAAATTTGAATCCTTGTTCCATTTTCCAATTCCATCAGACGGTCTACCATCTGATCCACCGTTTGCTTGCTAATGGGTTTCCCACATTTAGGACAATGGGGAATTCCAATTCTCGCATATAATAATCGAAAATAGTCATAGATCTCAGTGACGGTCCCAACCGTAGACCTTGGATTTCGATTTGTGGATTTCTGATCAATGGAAATTGCCGGTGACAGACCTTCAATACTGTCCACATCAGGCTTTTCCATCTGTCCCAGAAATTGCCTTGCATAAGACGACAGCGACTCCATATAACGCCTTTGCCCTTCTGCATAAATAGTATCAAATGCCAGAGAAGACTTTCCGGAACCGCTTAATCCGGTTAAAACAACAAATTGATTTCTTGGAATCTCCAGATCAATATTTTTTAAATTATTCTCTTTTGCTCCTTTAATGCGAATCATTTCTTTCTTCATGTTTACTCCTAGTTATCATAATCTCTATATGCTATTTTGAATTCCTTTAATTCATCTCGAAGTGCTGCGGCAAGCTCGAAGTTTAAATCAGCCGCTGCCTGATTCATTTTTTTCGTCAGTCGCTCTATGATTTCTTTCAGTTCCTTTTTGGTCATAGATTCCATATCCTTTTCATAACCGGAAGAAGTCTCCTCATGATCATCTGAAATCTTAATCAAATCTCTCACATCCTTTTGGATCGTTTTCGGAATAATTCCATGCTGCCGATTGTAATCATCTTGAATCCCCCGCCTTCGATTTGTCTCTGAAATGGCAGCCTCCATGGAATCTGTTATCGTATCTGCATACATGATAACATGCCCCTCGCTGTTTCTTGCGGCACGGCCAATCGTCTGAACCAGAGAAGTTTCAGAGCGCAGAAATCCTTCTTTGTCTGCATCTAAAATTGCAACAAGCGTAATTTCCGGTATATCTAAGCCCTCTCTTAGCAGATTAATTCCAACCAGCACATCAAATACATTCATCCGCAGGTCACGGACAATCTCTATTCGCTCTAAAGTATCAATGTCTGAATGAAGATATTTCACACGAATCCCCACTTCCCGCATATAATCTGTCAGTTCTTCCGCCATTCGCTTCGTCAGGGTTGTCACAAGCACCTTATGCCCCTTCTCTGTCTCTCTGTGAATTTCTGACAGAAGGTCATCAATCTGTCCTGCCACCGGCCGAACATCAATGGATGGGTCCAACAATCCCGTCGGGCGTATAATCTGCTCTGCTCTTAAAAGTTCATGCTCTGCTTCATACTTCCCCGGCGTTGCAGAAACAAACAACATCTGATCGATCTTTTGCTCAAACTCCTGAAATTCCAAAGGACGGTTATCTTTCGCCGATGGCAAACGAAATCCGAAATCTACCAATGTGGATTTTCTGGATTGATCGCCGGAATACATGCCGCCGATCTGGGGCACTGTAATATGCGATTCATCAATAATCATTAAAAAATCATCTCCGAAAAAGTCGATCAATGTATTCGGAGGCTCTCCCGGAGCAAGTCCGGATAAATGTCTGGAATAGTTTTCAATTCCTGAACAAAATCCTGTCTCCCGCATCATCTCAATGTCGAAATTGGTTCGCTCCGCAATTCTCTGCGCCTCAATCAACTGCTCCTGTTCCTTAAAATACTCTACCTGCTGTGCAAGCTCTTTTTTGATTCCCTGAATCGCCCGCTCAATCTGCTCCTGCGGCACAACATAATGTGACGCAGGAAAAATCGCAATGAAATTCAAACTTCTTTTTACTTCTCCTGTCAGAATATCAAATTCCACAATGCGGTCAATCTCATCTCCAAAAAATTCAATGCGCACGGCATCCTCAAAGGTGGATACCGGAAGAATTTCCAGCACATCTCCTTTTACCCGAAAGGTTCCTCTCTTAAAATCCAGCTCATTTCGCACATATTGAATATTAATCAATTCATCAATGACCTGATCTCTATCCTTCATCATCCCCGGGCGCAAAGAAATCATCATTTCTGTATAACTTTCTTTATTTCCGATTCCGTATATGCAGGATACACTGGACACTACAATAACATCCTTCCTCTCAATCAACGCAGCCGTAGCACTATGGCGCAGTTTATCAATCTCATCATTGACAGAGGAATCTTTTTCAATATAGGTATCTGTTGAAGGAACATATGCCTCCGGCTGATAATAATCATAATAGCTCACGAAATATTCCACTGCATTATGTGGAAAAAACGCCTTAAACTCACTGTACAGCTGTGCTGCCAGCGTCTTGTTATGAGCTAGAATCAATGTTGGTTTATTTAACTTCTGTATAATGTTCGCCATCGTAAATGTTTTACCAGAGCCGGTGACTCCCAGTAACGTTTCAAACTGATTTCCTTCCCGAAACCCTTTGACCAGAGCTTCGATTGCCTGCGGCTGATCGCCGGTCGGTGCATATTCTGATACTAATTCAAAATGATCCATAAAATCCTCCTATGAATCTATTATCTGCTATTTCTGTTGTCATTATATCAGAATATAAAATAAAAGTACAGAACAAAACCGAATGTTTGTTCTGTACTTTTCATTTCCAGTCATATCAATTCATCTTATTATTTTTTCTATTTCAAAATTTCCACTGCTCTCTGAAGCTGTTCATCTGTTTTGGTTTTTTCATTATCTTTCACCGTTACATCCGGCTGAATTCCTTTCTTATGAATGTTATGTCCTGCCGGTGTATAGTAAGATGCAGATGTTAATTTCACATAAGAGCCGTCCCCAACATCAAAGAATCCCTGAACAATCCCTTTTCCAAAGGTTTTCTCACCCACTAAAGTTCCTGCGCCCCGATCTTTGATAGCTCCCGCCAAAATCTCCGACGCGCTGGCACTGTTTCCGTTGGTTAACACGCACAGAGGCATATTAAGCTGCTCATTGTCTTTGTCTTTATAATATTGTTTATTTCCATTTTTGTCTTCTGTATAAACAATCGTTCCTTTCGGAAGAATTTTGGCTGCAATCTCCGTTACGCTTTTCAACAATCCTCCCGGATTATCTCTTAAATCAATGATCAAAGATTCTGCCCCCTGTTTTTTTAATTTCTCCAATCCTGATTCAAACTGAGAAACGGTAATCTCATCAAATTCCTCAATCGCAAGATATCCAATATGATTTTTCAGCATTTTTGTTTCCACGGTCTGATTCTCCACAGACTTTCGTGTCAGGGAATAGGTCTTTACCGCAGATCCCCTCTGAAAAGTTAATGACACTTTTGTTCCCTCATCCCCTTTGATTTTTTTAACCACTTCATCCAGGCTCTCTGTATTTTTCACTTTATGGTGATCCACCTGAGTTAAAATATCTCCTTTTTTTATTCCCGTCCCGGCTGCCGGGCTTCCCTTTATGGTTTTCACAGCGGTAATCACGCCGGTCTTGGTATTCTGCGTCAAAGAAATTCCAACGCCGTAATACACTCCGCTGGTAGATTCCTCCAGTTCCGCAAAATCTTCTTCTGAATAATAAGCAGAATACGGATCCCCAAGACCCGCAACCAATCCCCGATAAGTATCCTTTTCCAATTCTTCCTGATCTACAGATCCTTTATAATATTGGTCAATGATCTGCTCAATGCGAGTCACTTTGCGCGCTATAAAAAAAGAATCATCTGAAAATCCATATGCCCGGAATAAGAAAAAGCCCTCCACAAGACATATCACAGCTAAACTTCCAACTAGTATTTTTGAAAACTTCTTCATGCTAAAATTCCTCCCGGTCTGTCATTTATAAATAGTTCATTGGATTGACATAGCTTCCGTTTTTCTTTATCACAAAATGAAGATGCGCTCCGCTTACCATACCGGTAGCTCCCGACTTTGCGATGGTCTGCCCCTTGCTGACTTTTGCCCCCGAAGATACCAGAAGTCTGGAACAATGCAGATACATGGTTTCCATCCCATTGCCATGCTTGATTTTTATGTAATTCCCATTGTAGGAATTATAATCTGCTACAGTAACCCTACCTCCGTCCGCGGCAACAATGGATGTTCCTGTGGAACACGGAATATCAATCCCCGCGTGAAGTTTCCTCTCCCCGGTCACCGGATGTATTCGATATCCATATCCTGACGAGATACTATGCAGTGACGGAACCGGCCACGTAAAGCTCCCTGTTCCCGAAGAACTGGAATGACCTCCACCGGAAGATGTTCCCTGATCTGCAGAGGAAGCAGAATCCCCGGAAGAAGAATCTTGTGCCGATGCATCATCCATTTCTTCCTGACGGCGCTCTTGGGCTTCATATTGTGCCAACAATGCTTTATTTGAAGCTAATTTCCTTTGATATTCAGCCATCTTCTGTTTCTTTACCTGCACTGCCTGATCCAGTTTCTCTTTTTCGCCCTTTGCATCCTCCGTTAGTTTGGCAATACTTGTATATTCTTTTTTGAGGTTCTTCTTTTCTGCCTGAATCTTATTCTCTGTTTTCTGCAATTTTGCAAACATGTTACTATCATATTTGGAGATTTTTGATACATACTCTGCTCTTGTGAGAAATTCCTGAAAATTTTTTGCCTCAAAAACGGCTTCCAAATAGACCATATTTCCGTTCTCATATAGAAATTTTATTCTTTTGCTCATGATCTTGTATTGTTTCTGCTTGGAATCTTTTGCTTCCCGAAGCTCTTCTTTTGTTTTGTTCAGTTCCTTTTGAACAGAAGATAATTCCGTCTTATATTTCTCATAAGTCTCATTTCGTTTTTGCATTTTTTCATCCAGCTCTTTGACCTCATTCGCCATTTTTTGTGTAATGCTTGCCAATTCTTTATTTTCTTCCTTCACCTTCTGCTTTTGATTCTTTGCAAAAACTGTTCCGAAAAAGCTCAGATTTCCCACCGCTGCGATTGTCAGAATACAAACAACTGCTGCAAAATGTCTCTTCTTCATGGTACCCCTTTCTATACGTTTAAATACTTCCTGATTGTAATTGAGCTTCCCAGTAATCCGATTACCAGTCCTACAAGCAAAGATAACGGAAGCAAATACATCACAATTTCATGAATCGGTACAAATTTCATAAACACTGTCACCACATGGAACTTATCATTCAGCCAGGTGATGATACTCTCATACCCTGCACAAATAACGCCGACAGGAATTACAGATCCCAAAATTCCAATCAAAATACCTTCCGCGCGGAACGGAGCTTTTACAAAACCATTGGAGGCTCCAATCAATTTCATAATTGCAATTTCTTCTTCCCGCACAGCTACCCCCACGGATACGGTGTTGCTGACAAGGAAAATGGAAACCCCCATTAAAATAAGAATAATCGCTGCTGCAAGGTAAGTTCCCATTACATTCATCTTCGTCATCCCCTCAGCAGCCCCTTCTGAATAGCGCACTTTGCGGACTCCGTCAATTTTCTCAAGCTGACCTGTTACCTCTTTATATGATTTGACTTCTTTTAATGTAATTTCATAAGAATCGGATTCCCCCAAAGGATTTTTTCCCTCAAACCCTTCCAACAGTTCTTCGTTTCCTTGAAATACATCCTTTCTGTAAGTATCCCACGCCTCCTCCGCCGTCACATAACGCATCGTGGCAATATCTTCTTTCTCTCTTATCTCTTTCCCGATCTCTTCTTTCCGCTCTTTTGAAATTCCTTCCTCAAAAAAAACGGAAATTCCCACCGACCGCTCCATCTGTCTCACTGTGGAACGGACATTCAGAATCACCGATAAAAAAACACCAAGCAAAAAGACACAGGCAATAATGGTTCCCAGTGATGCCAGAGAAAACATCTTATTTCTGAAAATATTTTTTGCTCCTTCTCGGACTCCATATACAAATCTTCTAAATATCATAAGACCCCCTTATCTCGTCCTGCTCAATATGTCCGTCGTCCAGCAGCACCACGCGTTTTCCCATCTCATTGACCAATTCACGGTTATGAGTGACCACAAGTACTGTAGTTCCGCTTTTATTAATATCCGAGAGCAAATTCATAATCTCCCTGGCTGTGACCGGATCTAAATTTCCGGTAGGCTCATCTGCCAGCAGCAGCACTGGATGATTTACCAGAGCCCTGGCAATTGCCACCCTTTGCTGCTCCCCTCCGGACAACTCACTGGGCAGTGCGTTCACGCGGTCTTTTAGCCCCACAAGCTCCAGCATCTCCATCACCTGACGTTTCATATGACGTTTCGGCGCCTCAACAACCTTTTGTGCAAACGCAACATTCTCAAAGATTGTGCGATCCTTCAGCAGACGAAAATCCTGAAATACCATTCCCATCTGACGCCGGAATTTTGGAAGCTTTCTCTGCTTTAAATTTCTGTAATTTTGTCCATTGACAACAATTTCTCCACTGGTAGGCTCCAGCTCCTTCTGAAGAAGCTTCATTAACGTTGTCTTCCCGGAACCGCTTTTTCCCACAATAAAGACAAACTCTCCCTTCTCAATTTGCAGAGAAATCTGATCAAGTCCGACATTTCCTTTTTTGTATTCTTTTGTTACGTTATTTAATGTAATCATAACCTCAATCCATTGTATCCATATGTTTCATATATTTTACTACCATCAATGCAATTTTAAAAGCAATTGCATCTTCAAAATTCCGAAGATCTAAATTTGTATTTTTTTGAATTTTATCCAGACGGTAAACCAGTGTGTTTCGATGAATAAATAATTGTCTGGAAGTTTCGGAGACATTTAAATTATTTTCAAAAAACTTATCAATGGTCGCCAAGGTTTCCGCATCAATGGAATCCGGCGAGTAATCTCCAAAAACTTCCCGAATAAACATTTTACATAATGGAAGAGGCAGCTGATAAATCAGTCTTCCGATCCCCAACTGATTGTAAGCAATTACCGTCGCTTCCTCATAAAATATTTTGCTGACATCCAAGGCAATCTGGGCTTCTTTATAAGATCTTGAGACATCCTTAATCGTCTCGGCAACATTCCCTATGGCAATCTTGACATCTTTAATTCCATATTCTTTTAACCCTTTTTGAATCTCTTTTGCATGAAGAATAAACTGAATTTGTGTATCTTCAGGCAAAACCGGCGTTACAAAAACAATGCTTTTTTCATCGACAGCCGTTATAAAGTCGGATTCTTGCGTCGTCTCAACTTCCCGCATTGCTTCCAAAAGATTCTGCTCTTTTTCATACGCCGCCTGAATTAAAAAAGCGACTCTTCGCTGTTCCGCTTCTATATGTAACTTTTTGGAACGATTATAGATATCCACCAAAAGCAGATTATCCCGCAGCAAATTTTTTACAAAATTTTCCTTATCCAAACGTTCCTTATATGCAGTTAAAAGATTTTGAATCTGCATCACTGCCAGCTTTCCAATGGTAAATGCATTCTCACTCATCCCACTTACCAGCAAAATATATTCCAATCTCTGCTCATCAAAAATCTTAAAATACTGAAATCCATCAACAACCTGGCTTTCTGCCATAGAATCCGCAAACTCCTGTGCATGTTCTGACAGATCTTCCAGATCTTCCATTGTTGTTACTACGACATGACCGGATAAATCTAAAATACAAAGATCGATTCCCGTCACATCTTTCATTCCACTAATTGTCTCCTGTAAAATCTGATTTGAAATCATTCTCCATCAACCTTTCGTATACACCGTTCAATCCTTTCTTATACTATACAGCATTTTCACCAAAATAAAAAGAAAAATTTAGCTATTTTTACACATCATTGTGGAAACTCCACAAAACCTTCCCCAATTGTCTCCCTTGCATCGGATATAATGACAAAAGCGTTTGGATCATATTTTCGGACAATTTCCTTTATTTCAGAGATTTCTTTCTTTGAAACAATGCACAAAAGCATCGGCATCTGTTTCTTATGATAAGCCCCCTCTGATAAAATTTTTGTCACACCTCTTCCTTGATGATAGAGAATCTCTTGGGAGATTTTTTCCTGCTGCTTGCTGATAATCAGTACCATTTTTGAAATTCCCGGCCCCTCTGCTGCCACATCGGTAATCTTTGTGATGCCATAAATACAGAGCAGCGCATAACAAACCTTCTCGATTCCAAAAACAAAAATTCCCGCAAACACAATGATTCCATCCAAAATTCCCAACAGCACTGCGATGCTGACATGAGGAAACTGAATTTTCAGCAGAGTTGCCAGCAAATCGGTCCCGCCTGTAGAACTGCCATCCTTCAATATAATTCCCAAGCCGATTCCCATGAGCAGACTTCCCAAAATTAAATTCACATAAAAATCTTTTGGAAAAAAAGAAAATCTGGGCAGGATTCCCAAAAACAGAGAGAGCGCCGCTGCCCCAAAAAGTGTGTTCCAAAAAAACATTTTTTTCTTATAGTAATAAGCGCCAAAAAAAACCGGAACATTCAGTACTGCATTTGTCACCCACAGAGGGATCTGAAACATCTCCCATAGGATAATGCCCAATCCGCTGAATCCCCCGGTGACAATTCCCAAGGGCATAAAAACCGTGTTGGTGGCAGCCGCCATACAAAATGTTCCGATTGCAATTTTTACATAATGCCTCATGATACACTCTCCCATACTTCTTTTTCTATTAGTATGGAAAAGTTTTCAGCTTTTATTCTATCCTAAAACCACTTTCTGTTTACAATTCATCCTCTGTTCCGATAATAATACAAATCTGTGCACCACTATCCACCGTTCCAACTTCATAAACCGGATTTTTAAAATAGTTTTTCAGATCCTGACCCATTCCTTTTTCTGCAATGATAATTTTTGTTTGAGTCAAAGTCCCCTGGCGGTTGGTTTTAATGGATCCAACCGTATAACCGTCGCTGGCAAGCTTGTCTCTCCATTGCCCGGCAAGTCCTGAAATTTTTGTAGAATTCTGAATCTCAATAGAAATTTCCTTGGAAGAATTTTTCTCTGCAGTCTCTGTACTTTCTTCTGTAGTATTCAGAGCAGAATCCAGATCGCCTTCTTCTGATAAAATCTCATCAAAAACTCGCTTCGCCTCTGCAGCATCTAAATGGAAGTTTCTGTCACTTTCTATTCCGTCCAGAACTTTAAAATTCAAATCATCTTTCTTTATTCCATGCATTCGTTTTAAGTAGGAGGATATGTCCTCATATTTTGTATTTGAACTTGCAGCCTCATAATAATCTTTTACGAAATCTCGGTAATCTGACAAAGGTTTAGAGTCTGCTTCTGCCGCAAGAGCGACACACACCTCACCAATCATCTCCGCCTGATCATTCTTATCTTCAAACATTTGCGTATCATTTAAAATCGCATAAACTGCATTGCCATTTAAGACATTCTCTCCTGCTTCCAAAGTAATGCTTTGATCGGTAGCATCTGTATAAGAAACATCCTGAGAGAAATCTACCTGAACATCTCCAATATCATTTACTAATTTTACAAATTTGTCCTGAGTAAACGTCTCATAGGAATTAATAGAAATTCCAAGAGTTTTTTCTACCTGCTCCTTGATCAGCTTTCCGTCTTTTTTCATGGACTTTACCACATCTGAAACTGTGGCAGTATCCACATTCGTTCCCAGAGCATCTTCCACAGCCTTTTTACCTTCCTCATTCAATGTCAGAACCAAATCGGATCTTAACGGCACAAAAATCATCTGCTGATTTTTATTATGGTAAATTCGGATTACAATGGAATTCCCCACTTGCACCATTCCCACATCAACCCGTTCTTTGCTCTCTTCTTTTAATTGCCTGGCAATTTGTGCTTTTTTATCTTTTTTTAACTTATTTGCAAAATAGGTTTTAAAGCCAAAAAAACTTGCAGATGCCCCGATGCCGGTCACCAGAACCACTGCAATCACTCTCGCAATTATGGCTTTCGCCCCTAATGTTTTCCTTTTATCGCTTGCCATATCCCTGCTCCTTCCCTTCATAGCTTTGTTCAGTATACCAAATTATTCGATTTATTTCAACATAGCCCTGTGTTATAATTGTATGTAAAACTGCTTAAGCTTTTCTTAAGTTTGAAATCTATGACGAAAAAAAAGAGGTATTTTTTATGAAAACTGTATTGATTACAGGCAGTTCCCGGGGGATTGGTCGAGAAACTGCCATTTTTTTTGCCAAACATCATTGGAATGTGATCATCCACGGATTCCGTCACACCGATCAGCTTTTCCAGCTGGAACAGGAACTGTCAGCAATGAATGTTTCTATCCTGTCTTTCTCAGGTGATATTGGCGATCCGCAATTTGTCCGAAAGATGATCGAAACTTCTATTGACACCTTTGGTTCCATCGACTGTCTGATTAACAATGCTGCCATCTCCATTACCGGTCTGTTTACCGACTCCACCACCGAGGATTGGGATCAAATCCTTCATACCAATCTTATCTCGGTGTTTGCGGCCTGCAGATATATCCTTCCATATATGATACAGAATCATGCCGGAAAAATTATCAATATTTCCTCCATTTGGGGCGCCCGCGGAGCTTCCTGTGAAACTTTGTATTCTGCCACAAAAGGGGCTGTCAATGCATTCACCAAGGCTTTGGCAAAAGAAGCTGCTCCCAGTAACGTACAAATTAATGCCGTTGCCTTTGGAATGATTGCTACAGAGATGAATCAGGAATTTAATGAGGAAGAAACAGCCATGATCCGGGAAGAAATCCCTGCAGACTATATTGCCAGCCCAAAAGAAGCTGCGCAGATGATTTATCATACTGCCACAGCTCCTTCCTATATGACCGGACAAATTCTTACCTGTTCCGGCGGCTGGTACATATAACCAATGGAACCCGTTCCTTCATTCCCATAAACTACATGTTTTTTCCCGTTCCAGAACGCATACTCAGCTGTATTCTTTTTTTCTTCTCATCAACACTTAACACCGTAACATCCACCACATCCCCGACGCTGACTACCTCCAGCGGATGTTTAATATAGCGCTCTGCCATCTGAGAAATATGAACCAATCCGTCTTGATGAACTCCAATATCAACAAAAGCACCAAAATCTATGACGTTGCGTACAGTTCCTTTTAACTTCATTCCCGGCTTCAAATCTTCCATTTCCAATACATCAGTTCTAAGAATTGGTTTTGGAAGATCTTCCCTTGGATCTCTTCCCGGCTTCTCAAGTTCTTTTACGATATCCCGCAAGGTCATCTCTCCGATGCCAAGTTCTTCAGAAAGCTGGCAGTAATCCGAAATTTTTTGATGAATTCCCCGGAATCCTTCTTTGGATAATCCTTCTTTAGAATAACCCAGCTTTTCTAAGAGACTGTCCGTCTCCTGATAGGTTTCCGGATGGACTGCTGTGGCATCCAACGGCTGATTTCCTCCAAATACCCGCAAAAATCCCGCGCACTGCTCAAATGCCTTTGGTCCAAGCTTCGGCACTTTTAAAAGTTCCTTACGATTTTGGAAGGAGCCATTTTCTTCCCGGTATTTCACAATATTTTTTGCCACGGCCTTAGAAATTCCGGAGACATACTCTAACAAAGATGCCGAAGCTGTGTTCAAATCTACGCCGACTCTGTTAACCGCTGCCTCCACAACGCCTCCCAAAACCTGCGCCAGTTGTTTTTGATTCATATCGTGCTGATATTGACCGACACCAATGGATTTTGGCTCAATTTTCACCAATTCTGCCAAAGGATCCTGCACCCGCCTAGCAATCGAAGCCGAACTTCTTTGTCCCACATCAAAATTCGGAAATTCTTCAGCCGCCAGTTTACTGGCAGAATAAACAGACGCTCCGGCTTCATTGGTGATAACATACTGTATCGGCTCTTTCATTTCCTTGATCATTTCAACAACAATTTGTTCCGACTCTCTGGACGCTGTTCCGTTCCCGATAGAAATCAGAGTAATCCCATATTTTTCCACAAGATTCTTTACAACCTTTTTGGCTTCCTCCACCTTATTCTGCGGTGCCGTCGGATAAATTACAACGGTATCCAATACTTTTCCCGTCGTATCCACAACGGCAAGCTTACATCCCGTTCGAAACGCCGGATCCCATCCAAGAACAACCTGACCTGCAATCGGAGGCTGCATTAAAAGCTGTGTTAAATTCTTTCCGAAAACTTTCATCGCCTCAGCAGAAGCACGTTCCGTTAATTCGCTCCGAATTTCTCTCTCGATGGATGGAGCAATCAGTCGCTTATAACTGTCCTCGATCGAAGAAAGTAAAATTTTTGTTGTATATTCATTTTTCTTTGTAATAATCTGTCTGGTCAGATATGAAGCAATCTTAGCATTGTCAGGCTCAATTTTTACCTGAAGAATTCCTTCTTTTTCCCCGCGGTTCATGGCAAGAATTCGATACCCCGCAATTTTTTTGATTGGTTCTTCAAAGTCATAATACATTTCAAACACCGAAGCTTCCTCGGACTTTTTTGCAGTAGAGGTGATTTTCCCATAATCCCAGGTTGCCTTCCGAATCCATGTGCGATATTTTGCATCATCAGAAATAGACTCTGCTAAAATATCTTTAGCTCCCTTGATGGCATCCTCTGCTGTATGGATACCTTTCTCCTCATTTAGAAACGCTTCTGCTTCCTGCTCCGCCGGTCTATTTAAGTTCTGAAAAAGTATGAGATTCGCAAAGGGCAAAAGTCCCTGCTCCTTGGCTATCATCGCTCTCGTTCGTTTTTTTTGCTTATATGGCCGATATAAATCTTCCACTGCCACCAGGGTTTTCGCTTCGTCAATTTGTTTTTCCAGTTCTTTTGTTAATTTCCCCTGCTCCTCAATACTATGTTTGACTGTTTCCTTTCGATCTTCCAAATTGCGAAGATAAAGCAGACGCTCATGAAAATTCCGCAAAGTTTCATCATCTAACGCCCCTGTCATTTCCTTTCGGTATCTGGCAATAAATGGAATTGTATTGCCCTCATCAATCAACTGTATGGTTGTCTCTACTTGTCTTCTTTGAATTCCTAACTCTTCCTGTAAAATCTGAATTATATCCATAATATTAGCTTCCCCTTATAATTTCAGCTGGATCTCCTGTCCTTTTGGTACAAATTGCCGATAAGCAACACCCGCCATGTCAAACATCTTTTTTGATGCAATAATTTCATCTGTATCTGCATATTTATCCAGCATATAAATCACTTCTTTCATTCCGCTTTGGATAATCGCTTTGGCACATTCATTACACGGAAACAATGTGACATAAACTTTTGCTCCTTCCAAAGAACCTCCGCTGTAATTTAAAATTGCGTTCAGCTCTGCGTGGCAGACATAAAAGTATTTGGTATCCAGTGGATTTCCCTCTCTCTCCCACGGCATATCATCATCATCACATCCAATGGGCATCCCATTATATCCTACAGATAAAATTTTATTTTTGTCATTTACCAGACATGCTCCCACCTGACTGTGATTGTCTTTACTGCGCTGAGCAGACAACAATGCAATTCCCATAAAATACTGATCCCATGAAATATAATCTGTTCGTTTCATCTGTTATCTCCCTTTTATCTTACTTCTGCGAATTTTTGCTTCTGTCTTGCATGAAGTTTATTATATCATACAACCTTCTCATCCGAAAGAAAAACAAAGCGGACAGGTACGCCTCGAACTTTCCTATATTACAAAGAAAAAGGCACGCTTAACGTACCTTCTTCGGATGATCTTTTTTATTTTCACCTGCCCGCACTTTTCAACAACGCAGAACAAACTCTCGAAAACTATCCTTACATTTTAAACGCTTCATGTGCAGCAACCATAGCCTTTTCCATATCCGCACGATTTACCAGAACAGTTACACGAATTTCAGAAGTAGAAATCATGCGAATGTTTACATTCGCCTGATACAGAGCCTGAAACATCCGGGCTGCCATACCATAATTATTGCGCAGTCCTGCACCGATAATGGATACTTTTGCAATTTCCCTGCTGGTATTGATCGTCTCATAGTATCGATCCGGAAGATAGTCTTCCAAAGCATTCACCGCAATCTCCAAATCTTCTTCCTTGACAGTAAATGAGATATCCTTCTTGTCTGCACGTCCTACAGACTGCAGAATCATATCGACGTTAACATTTTTCTTTGCCAGAACATTAAAAATTTTAAATGCCATTCCAGGAACATCACGAATTCCGAGAACTGCGATTCTTGCCGCATCATTGTCTCCTGCAACCCCGCTGATCTCTACATCCTTTTTCTTTACATTTTCTTTTACAACGGTTCCTTCCTCTGTGGTCAGACTGGATCTTACCACAAGAGAAACGCCATGTTTCTTTGCCAACTCCACAGAGCGATTATGAAGAACTCCGGCTCCCAAAGTAGCCATTTCAAGCATTTCATCATAAGTAATCTCTGACAGTTTTTTCGCCATCGGCACTTTTCTCGGATCCGCTGTATAAACACCATCAACATCTGTATAAATTTCACATGCATCGGCATGAAGCGCTGCCGCCAGTGCAACGGCTGTTGTGTCAGAACCTCCGCGGCCCAGGGTTGTATAATTGTCAAATCGATCCACACCCTGGAAGCCTGTCACAATGACAATCTTTCTCTGCTCCAGTTCATTGATAATGCGATCTGTATCAATTCTTTTGATTCTTGCATTACTATATGCAGAAGTTGTATGCATTGCTACCTGAAATGCGTTTAAAGATACCGCAGGAACTCCCAGATGGTCCATTGCCATTGCCATCAAAGATACCGATGTCTGCTCTCCGGTTGTCAAAAGCATATCCATTTCTCTTCTGGATGGATTCGGATTTATTTCTTTTGCCTTAGCAATTAACTCATCTGTCATTTTCCCCATGGCAGATAATACAACAACTACATCATTTCCTTTGCGATAATCCTCAATACATCTTCTCGCAACATTTAAGATACGGTCCTTATCCCCTACGGAAGTTCCGCCAAATTTTTTTACTACTAGCATCCCTGTGCCTCCTACATATTTCTCTTAATATTGGTAACAGTTCCAAAGTTTCACATCAAAATTTCATTGTTTCATCTGGCTTCAGCCGCTATTTCCTTTGCAGCAATCGTTTCATCAAATCATAGGCATGTTCTACCACAAGCCCTGTATTTTTCGCCGCTGCTTCACTGTACTCTTCCTGCCCGCAATACTTTTTCGTACTATCATAAATCATAAACGGAATCGGATCCTTAGAATGCGTCCGAATCGCAATCGGAGTCGGATGATCCGGACCGATTAAAATTCGGAAATCCTCGCCGGATTTTTCCAGTTCCTCTTTTACAACTTTCACAACCTGCGCATCTAAATGCTCAATGGCCTGAATTTTATGTTCCAGACTTCCCTGATGTCCCATCTCGTCTGGAGCCTCTACATGAATATAAGCGAAATCATCATTTTTTTCAAGTAAAGCTTCCACGGCTGCCATAGCTTTTCCCCGATAATTTGTATCTAATCCTCCATTGGCTCCCTCTACGTCCAGATTTCTCATATTCGCTCCTACAGCAATTCCCTTGAGCAGATCAACCGCAGAAACCATCGCCCCTGCCATTCCGGTTTTTTCTTTAAAATCATCCAGCGCAGGTTTCGTTCCGGCTCCCCAAAACCAAATGCTGTTGGCTTTATTTAATCCTTTTTGGGCTCTCGCCTCATTGATCGGATGATGATTTAAAATATCAAAGCTTTTTCTCATCATCTCTTTTAACGCTTCCTCTTTCGGAAGATATGCGCCGATTTTTTTGCCCAGAATATCATGTGGCGGCACAAGATCTACCACCCGGCCATGATCCCAAATGGTAAGATGCCGGTAACTAACTCCAGGATAAAACTTATATTCTTCATTCTCCAATTCTTTCCGTACCGCTTCAATTAAAACAGCAGCCTCCTCAGAACAAATCTCCCCTGCACTATGATCCAGAATCTTCTTCTCCTCATAAGCACCATCTTCTGACACTGTAACCACGTTGCAGCGAAGTGCAATATCTGTGTCTTTCATATCAACTCCGATACTCAACGCTTCCAGTGGAGATCGCCCAGAGTAGTAAAGCTGCGGGTTATATCCTAACATTGACAGATTTGCCACATCACTGCCTGCCGGAAGATTTTCCGGCACCGTATATGCAATTCCCTGTTCTGATACTTTTGCCATTGCGTCCATCACCGGTTTCTCTGCCGCCTGAAGGGGCGTTTTCCCTCCGATGCTCTCAATGGGGTCATCTGCCATTCCATCCCCCAAAATAATTACATATTTCATGCTGTCCTCCCAAAAATTATCCTTTTCTATTCCATTGCTATAATCTTTACATAAGAAACATCCTGCATCTTCTCTACATCCTGTATCATTGCCGATACATCCGTTTCTCCTGCCGCAATATCAACGCTCACTGTCAAAAGTCCTTTTCCATTAATCGGAATACTTTGGTGAATCGTTAAAATATTTGCATCATACAGTGCAAAAGCCTGAAGTATTGCCGCCATAACACCGGGCTGGTCATTCACTTCAATTACAAAGGTAATATTCCTTCCTTTTTTCCCCGCATAAAACGGGAAAATATCATCTTTGTATTTATAATAAGAGCTTCGGCTGATTCCCACCATTTCCGTAGCTTCTAAAATAGACAATGCTTTCCTGGAATCTAAAAGTTTTTGAACCTCCAATACCTTTAAAAGGACTTCCGGCACTGCCTTTTTTTTAATTACATAATAATTTGTTTCCTTCATCGACACTTCCTTCTGTTCTTCCGAGGTGTACACTTGTCTTTCTACAGAATACTACCACAGAAGCCTTGAAGACGCAATAGAAAACATGCGGAAAATAAAGAAATCCTACAGAATTGGCAAATCTTTTAAACGATATTTCGGGACTGGTTTCGTAATTTTACACTCAATCCATGCTTTATCTGCGGCAAAGAAATCACGAAATCTCTCATAAACTTCTTTTTTATAAGTATGCGCATCAATTTTCACACATCCCCCATCCATATTCAGCTCCCGCATCAAAAATCCGGTTCTCTTAAAATATTTTTGCTGTGTACAGATCAGAAATCTTTTCCCTGAAAACGCTCGGCTGCATCGGTAAATTGTAGAATACGTATCCAAACCTCCGTCATCCATCCAGAGATCTTCTTCCGGTACCTGACGTTTCAGCAAAAATCGTTTCCCCGCCCGATTTTCTCTTGCAGCACCAGACAAAATGATTTTTTCTGCCTTTTTTGCCTGATACAACTTTAACGCACCGTTTAACCGGTCTTCCAGAGCATAAGACGGCGTTCCGTCTTTATATACCAGGCATCCCGGCACAATCACATAATCTGCATTTCTTACTTCATCCATCTTTTTTACATCGTACGTCTTCTGATCTGTTTTCAGATTTACATTGCAAAAAATCGTAAATGCCAACCCTGCTCCCCCAAAGACCAGAACCGCCGCAGCGGCATTCTTTAAAATTGTTCCTGTCCTCATCGTTTATCCTTTTCTATGCTTTTCTTTCCTGATTTTCCCATGCCAGATAAGCATTCATAAATCCATCCAGATCTCCATCCAACACGGCAGATGGATTCCCACTTTCAAAATTTGTTCTGTGATCTTTTACCATGGTATATGGTTGCAGTACGTAGGATCGAATCTGATTTCCCCATCCATTATCCCCTACGTCGCCTCGTATATCTGATAATTTTTCCAGATGCTGCTGCTGTTTTAATAAATACAGCTTTGTCTTTAACATTTTCATTGCCTGATCTTTATTTTTATGCTGAGACCTTTCATTTTGACACTGAACCACAATTCCGGTTGGAAGATGAGTAATACGAATTGCAGAATCTGTTTTATTAATATGCTGTCCTCCGGCTCCACTGGCTCGGTACGTGTCAATCCGAATCTCATCCTCCGCAATTTCAACTTCCAAATCATCCTCGATCTCCGGCATAACATCACAGGATGCAAACGAAGTCTGCCGCTTTCCTGCCGCATTAAACGGTGAAATTCGTACCAAACGGTGAACTCCTTTTTCTGAGCGGAGATACCCAAAAGCATTGGTTCCTTTTACTTTTACCGTGACTGATTTAATTCCCGCCTCATCTCCGTCCAGATAGTCTAAAACCTCTGTTGCATATCCTTTTTTATTTGCCCAGCGAGTAAACATTCGATACAACATCCCCGCCCAGTCACAGGATTCTGTTCCTCCTGCTCCCGCATGCAGAGTCAAAATTGCATCATTTTGATCGTATTCACCGGTCAGCAGTGTGGAAATCCGCAGCTTATCATATTGCGCTTCAAATTCTTCCATGATATCACAAGCTTCCTGCACCAACTCATCATCGCTGTCCTCTTCCGCCATGGCAAGCAGCGTCTCCACATCTTCATATTTCGTTTTTAAACTCTCATATTCTTCTACAACGGTCTTAAGCCCCTTGACTTCTTTCATCACATTCTGAGATGTTTCTACATGATCCCAGAATCCGGGCTCCTCCATATTTAACTCCAGTTGAGCAATCCGCTCACGCTTTGCCTCTAATGCAAGAGAACCACTGAGATTCTCCAGTGGTTCCTGAAAAGAGTTCAAAGTATACTTTAATTGTTCTAATTCAATCACTATGAAACTCCTTATTTTCTTCCGCAGCAGTTTTTATACTTCTTTCCGCTTCCACATGGACATGGGTCATTTCTTCCGATCTTTGCCCCTTTTCTTACGTACGGTGTCTTTGCACTGCTTTCGTCTTTATTTGTTCCTGTTACCTTCGCTACTTGTTCCTTTTCAATTTTTTGCTCAAGCTGAACATGGAATAAAGCCCCGGTTGTTTCTTCCTGAATCGCATTGGTCATTTCATGAAACATATCAAATCCAATCATACGATACTCAACCACCGGATCTCTCTGACCATACGCCTGCAACCCGATTCCTTCCCGCAGCTGATCCATATCATCAATATGATCCATCCACTTACGGTCAATCACCTTTAAGAGAATGATTCGTTCAATCTCTCGAAGATCAAAATCTTCAAATTCCACCTCTTTTGCTTCGTACAATGCTACGGTTTCATTTTGAAGACGTTCTATCAGATCTTCCACTTTTCCGGATGCCTTTTCCCCCTCTTCCAGTTTGATCTGTTTCAATGGTATAATCGGAAGCAGTTCTGCATTTAACGTATCCAGATCCCATTCTTCCGGAGGCAGCTCATCACTGATCACCTGATTGACATGGGCTGCTACTGTCTCTTTCATCATAGACAGAACAGATCCCTTCATATTATCTCCGTCCAGAACCCTTCTTCTTTCTTTATAGATTACCTCTCTCTGATCGTTATTTACACGGTCATAATCCAGAAGATTTTTACGAATTCCAAAGTTATTATTTTCAATCTTCTTCTGAGCTCTTTCAATGGTTTTACTAATTGTCTTATGCTGAATTTCTTCGCCTTCCGGAATTCCCAGCGCATTATAGACACTGATCATTCTTTCAGATCCGAACAAACGCATCAAATCGTCTTCCAAAGACAGATAAAATTTTGATTCTCCCGGATCTCCCTGACGGCCCGCACGTCCGCGAAGCTGGTTATCAATACGTCTGGATTCATGACGCTCTGTACCAATAATTTTCAGACCTCCAAGATCTGCCACTCCATCTTCTAAAACAATGTCTGTACCACGCCCCGCCATATTCGTAGCAATGGTGACTGCTCCGATTTCTCCGGCGTGAGAAATAATCTCCGCTTCTTTTTCATGGAATTTCGCGTTCAATACATTATGTTTGATACGGCGTTTCTTCAGCATGGCGCTTAATTCCTCAGACATTTCAATGGTAATGGTACCAACCAGTACCGGCTGCCCCTTCTCATGGGATTCTATAATATCATTGACAACCGCATTCATCTTCTCATGTTTTGTTTTGTAAATTGCATCATTGTGATCGATACGGATCACCGGTTTATTGGTCGGAATCACAACAACGTCCATGCCGTAAATTTCACGGAACTCCTGCTCTTCTGTCTGTGCAGTACCCGTCATACCTGCCTTTTTGGCATATTTATTAAAGAAATTCTGAAATGTAATGGTTGCAAGCGTTTTGGATTCTCTTTTTACCTTAACATGTTCCTTCGCCTCAATCGCCTGATGAAGCCCGTCCGAATACCGTCTTCCCGGCATAATACGACCTGTGAATTCATCCACAATCAAAACCTCATCGTCCTTGACTACATAATCTTTATCTTTAAACATTAAATTATGTGCGCGCAGCGCCAGAATAATATTATGCTGAATTGCCAGATTCTCCGGATCTGCAAGGTTCTCAATATGGAAGAATTTCTCTACTTTCTGAACGCCTTCCGCTGTCAGCATGATGTGCTTATCCTTTTCATTTACAAGGAAATCTCCGTCCTCTTTAATATCTTCATTCATTAAGATATCCATTTTTGACAGCTCTCCGTCGGAACTTCCCCTCTCCATCTGACGTGCCAGAATATCACAGGCACGATAAAGTTCCGTAGATTTTCCGCTTTCCCCTGAAATAATCAAAGGAGTTCTCGCCTCGTCAATCAAAACGGAGTCCACCTCATCCACAATGGCATAATGCAGATCTCTCTGCACCAAATCTTCTTTATCAATCACCATATTATCTCTCAGATAATCAAATCCAAGCTCGTTGTTTGTAATATAGGTAATATCACACTGATATGCCCTGCGGCGTTCGTCATTTTCCATATCATTGGTTACTACCCCCACTGTAACTCCAAGAAAATTATGAATCGCTCCCATCCACTCAGCATCACGCGTTGCCAAGTAGTCATTGACCGTTACGATATGAACACCCTTTCCTTCCAGAGCGTTCAAATACGCCGGAAGCGTAGATACCAAAGTTTTTCCTTCACCGGTTCTCATCTCGGCAATTCGTCCCTGATGAAGAATAATTCCTCCAATCAGCTGTACCCGGTAATGCTTTAATCCAATCGTACGGCTGCTGGCTTCACGGACAACTGCAAAAGCTTCCGGCAAGAGATCATCCAGCGTCTCGCCATCTGCCAGACGTTTTTTAAACTCTTCTGTTTTTTGTTTTAACTCATCATCGGACAATTTCTGCATATCATCATCCATTGCCTCGATCTTATCTACAATTTTACTGATTCTCTTAATCTCTTTGTCACTATGAGAACCAAACACTTTATCAAATAAACCCATAACTTATTCTCCTGCATTTATAATGAACTGGGAGAAATCCCCCATTTTTCTATAGACTTTGATATTGTAACACTTCTAAATCATTGGCGCAAGTTAACTGCCTGTAAAATTTCTCAAAATATATTCTCTTCTCTCCACCGCGCCTCGTCTGCGATTGCAGCCTTCCTGTTCATATCTTATGAATTAAAACAAAGCGTTTTTGTTCGATCGAAGATTTTTTGCCAAACAAAAAAAGGAAACCCCGAAAGGCTTCCCCAAATTCTGCATTTTTAAAATTCCGGCTCAATCAGTCCGTATGTATTCCCTTTTCTCTTATATACAACGTTGACTTCAAAAGTATCAGCATTGCGGAATACAAAAAAGTCATGTCCTAGCAATTCCATCTGGATACATGCTTCCTCTACATCCATCGGTTTAATCGCAAACTTCTTGCTTCGGATAATGCGGATCTCATCATCCTCCACTTCATCCTCCATCTCCATGAATTCCTGCCGAAAACTGGTTCCTTCATGTTTTTGATTCAAAAGCCTTGTCTTATATCTGCGGATCTGGCGTTCAATGACATCCACAACCAGATCAATGGATACATACATGTCTTCACTGCCTTCTTCTGCACGGATAATGTGCCCTTTCATAGGAATGGTAACTTCTATCTTCTGTCTTCCCTTCTGAACACTAAGAGTCACGTTCACAATCGTATCATCGACCAAATATTTGTCGAGACGTCCCAACTTCTCTTCTACCGCAGCCCTAATTCCTTCTGTGATCTCAATGTTCTTTCCACTAATAATGAATTTCATGGCTCCCATCTCCTTTACTTTTTTATGTGTATTCATTATAACACATAATATTCTTGAAGGAAACAAAATCTTTTTAGAAATATTACACAAAACATACGTTTTGTTTTCCTGTTTTTCACAAACTTTTTTTCATGTTTCTCTATGCAAATTAATTGTGGATAATGTGGATAAGTCTGTGGGTAAGTACTTTTTGGCTTAATTCTGCCATTTTGGTATGTGGATAACTTTGTGAGTATTTTGTGGGTATTTTTTTCAAATTTCTACAAAAAATACTTGCATTCAAAAATGTTAGACAACTCGTACAAATCGTACAAAAACACTTGCTTTTTCTTTTTTTAGTCACCAATAAAAACTTTGTCGAATTGTCTGAAAATTATATTTTTTGAAGATACCGCTCCACTGACTGTACACAATTGGCTCCATCCGCAACAGCTGTCACCACTTGACGCAGCTTTTTTCTTCGTCCGTCTCCACCGGCGAAAATTCCGGGAATATTTGTAATTCCATCTTCCCCGGCAACAATATATCCCTGCTCATCCATTTCAAGCTGACCTTTTAACAATTCTGACGCCGGTTTTGTTCCAACCGCAACAAAGATTCCGTCCACATTTAAAATGTTATCCACATGGTTATTCACATTTTTTATATGAACCTTTTCCACCGTTGTTTCTCCTTCGATTTCTGTTACCACCGTATCCCAGAGAATCTCTATATTCTCACTCTTTTTTACCTGATCCTGAAGGATCTTAGCTCCCCGCAGCTGGTCTCTTCGATGGATCAAATAGACTTTTTTACACATTCGGCTTAAAAATAATGCATCTTCCAATGCCACATCTCCTCCGCCCACTACAGCTGTTACTTTATCACGGAAGAATGCACCGTCGCATGTTGCACAGTAAGACACTCCCATTCCGGTAAGCCTTTCTTCTCCGGGAACCTCCAGAGTCCGATGTATGGCTCCTGTCGCAAGAATTATGGTCCTGGTGCGGATGATTTCTCCGCTTCCAAGCTCAATTTCTTTGATTTCACCATCTGCCTGAATCTTTCGCACCTCACCTGTAATGCGCTCCACACCTAATTCTTTTGCATGCTCTGAAAATTTGCTGCTTAACTCCATTCCATTGGTTTTTGGAATGCCCGGATAATTATCAACTTCATAAGTCTTAATGACCTGTCCTCCCGGCAAATATTCTTTTTCCAATAAAACACAGTCCAACATCGCCCGTTTCGCATAAATTGCCGCAGTCATTCCTGCCGGCCCTGATCCAATAATTGCCAAATCATAAATCTTCATAATAAACTCCTTTTTGTATTATTATAACACAGCAATCCTAATTTTATTTTTCTTTCCTGAAATTTTTTCATTCTCTCATTGACATCTGGTTTTTTCAGTGTTATATTTAGATAAACTTCTAATTGTTTTTTCATGATGTATCTTATTTTGAAAGAAGGTGGTGTTTTGGGATTTCAGAAGACATTTAAGGCACTCTCTGATTCTACCCGAAGACAGATTTTAAACTTATTAAAAGATGGACGTTTATCTGCCGGAGAGATCGGTCAGCATTTTGATATGACTGCCGCCACAATTTCTCATCATTTAAACATTTTAAAAGAAGCCAATTTGATCACAGTTTCCAGAGAGGGGAAATATCTTTACTATGAACTGAATCTCTCCGTTTTTGAAGAAATCATCAGTTGGCTTTCTAATTTCAAGGAGGAGGATCGCTATGAAGATCAAAAATAAAGAATTACTTATCATTTTTATATTATCACTCATTCTTGCCATTGCTTCCTTTCCTTTTCTGGATCCTAAGATCCCAATCCACTGGAATGCAAGCGGCACCATTGATGGATATGGCAGTAAATTTTGGGTTTTTCTGGAACCAGCCTTGATTTTGATTCTCTGGTTTCTTATGGATCTGCTGAAAAAGATAGATCCGAGACGTTCATTTTACGCAATGTTTGACCGGGAATACCGACTTTTTAAAACAGGCTTTTGTGTCTTTTTACTGGTAATACAAATTTTTACTTTATCTGCCGCCTTTGGCATAGAATTTAAAATGGATCGATGGATTCCTTTCCTCGTTGGAATTTTTTTCACATTTATTGGAAATATGATGCCAAAATTCAAACCAAATTATTTTATTGGAATTAAAACTCCATGGACCATCGCCAATGACACGGTATGGTTTAAAACACACCGGCTTGCCGGAAAGCTTTGGTTTGCCGGAGGTTTGATCATGGCATTCTCTGCGTTCCTTCCGAAATATTTCAACGTGATTGTATTTTCCATCATTGTTATTCTTTTAATGGTTCTTCCGATTTTTTATTCCTATCGAATCTATCGAATGTAAGCCAAACGGACACCTTCGTCTTGTTCTCCCGATCTCCTCTGTTCACAAAGAGCTTTCTGATCGAAAAAATTAAGATCCTCTCTTTTGTTTTCTTCACCTGAAAACAAAAGAGAGGATCTTTCTCATAATTTCTTTGTCAGCAAAGCAATGACAGTTTTTTCAATTCCAGAAGAATTCCACTGTATCTCGGAATCACAAGAGATAATTTACTTTTATCTCCTTCTATGGTCCATTCACACAATTCTTTGCCTTTTTCTACTTTTCCTCCAAATTCCTGCCAGTCTGTATGAAGTAAAACAGTCTGATGCCACCGACCCGGCAGTTCCAATTCATAATTCTGCCATTCCTGATCTGAAAAATGAAACACGCCTGCCAACATCCGCTCCTCACTTTTTCTTCCAATCACATAAATACAACGCTCTTCCTGATGACAATCCAGCCACTGAAAATTTTGAGGATCATAATCATAATGGAGCTCTTTTTTTCTCTCATAAATTGTATTCAGCCGGATCATATATTTATGAAAGGCATCATGAATCGGATATTTCAATATCATCCAGTCCTGCTCCTGTTTCTCTGTCCATTCCCTCAGTTGTCCAAATTCATTTCCCATAAAATTCAATTTCTTTCCCGGATGCATCATCATATAAAGGTACATGGCTCTTGCCTGCGGAAACTTATCTTCATAATCTCCATACATCTTCTGCAAAATCGTTGCTTTGCCATGCACGACCTCATCATGGGAAAATTCCAACAGATAGTGTTCCTTCCAAAAATACATCATTGAAAAGGTTAACTTGTGATAATCTCTGGTTCGATATTCTGGAGCAGACTGAAAATATTCCAGAGTATCATGCATCCATCCAAGATCCCATTTATAATCAAACCCAAGTCCGCCCTTCCACACTGGCTTTGTAACGTCAGGATATGAAGTTGAATCCTCCGCGATGAGCATCGCCGTCGGGTGGCGCTGCTTGAGTCCTAAATTCAAATCTTTCAAAAACTTGATCGCCGCATCATTCACTCCCCGTTGTTCATCTCCCTGCCAGTAAATCAATCGACTGACTGCGTCAACTCGAATTCCATCAAAATGATATTCCTCCAGCCAGTAATTTGCAGCTGACTGTAGGAAGCTTTGAACCTCCCGTCTGGAATGAATGAAATTACAGCTTCCCCACTCACTTTCTCCGGTATCACGGTGATCATATTCATATAATGGTGTTCCATCATAAAGCTTTAGTCCATATCCATCCACAGCAAAATGAACCGGAACAAAATCCATAATTACTCCAATATTTTCCTGATGCAGCATATCCACAAATTCCCTTAATTGATCCGGTGTCCCATATCGTTTGGTAGGCGCAAAAAATCCGGTGCTCTGATATCCCCATGACCCGTCAAAAGGATGTTCCGACAAAGGCATTAATTCAACATGTGTATAATGATTTTCTTTTAAATACGGAACAAGCATCTTGGCAATTTCATCATAAGAATACCATCCATTTTGATCTTTGGGATTTTTTCTCCAAGATCCCATGTGCATCTCATAAATATTAACGGCATCGCAAATCCCCGTACTGCGCCTTTCCATCCACGCCGCATCATGAAATTCATACTTGCCCAGATCCCGAAGAACGGAACATGCTCCAGGTCTCAATTCCATTTCAAATCCATAGGGATCACAATGCTCCTGCATTCTCCCATCCGGTCCATAAATGCAGTACTTATACATCTGACCTTCTTGCGCCTTCTCTGAAACAAAGGAAAAAAATCCACTCTGACCATCCTGCTCCAAAAATTCTTCTTTCCATCCATTAAATTCTCCAATCACAGAAACACTCGATGCCCGAGGTGCGTAGGTAACAAAACGCATCTGTTCTCCCTGTCTGTGTGCGCCTAAATACCGGTAAGCATCAAACATTTTCCCATCATAAAATTCTTGCCGATTCATGTGTTTTGTCCCCCTTTATCCTACAACTGTTGTTTTTCGTTCATATGTATATTATAATAAATATAAAAACAGAGAACAACCACCAAAACTGCTTGTCTTGATGGTTATCCAACACTCTTTTATTTTTTGTAGAAATGGGGAATCTTATGACTGAAAAAAAAATTGACCGACGCATTTTACGAACCAAACGCATGTTAAAAGAAAACCTGCTGCTGCTGCTTCGAGATCATCCAATCCAAAAAATATCCGTCTCCCGCCTGTGTGAAACAGCTGATATTAACCGCAGTACATTTTATACTTATTACTCAAATACGCTGGATCTTCTGGAATCCATTGAAGATGAAATTTTAGATACTCTTGAACAAGAGCTCCAGCAATTTGAAAAAGAAAACTCTCTGTCACAGCTTATGTCATCCATTATTGCTTACATCGGAAACCATAAAGACCTCATCCGACTGCTTTTTTCTTCCCACGGTGATCCCGGCTTTTTAAACAAACTCATTGCCGCCTCACGAAAATGGACACTTCCTCTTTTGCGGCATAAATATCCAGACTATTCCTCCTTCAAACTGGACGCTCTGCATACTTATATCGTCAGCGGATGTATTGCCATTATTGAGCAATGGATTCTTCAGGACTTTCAACAATCTGAAAGAGAGATCTCCCAGGTTCTGGAAAATCTCTCCTCTCTTACCGTCTATGGTTTTTTAAAAAATAGTGTTACATAAGATATCCTGAAGCTGCTGAAAGAACTGACTGGTATGATATCCGTCTGCCGCCGCATGAGAAATTGTCAGCGCCGCTGACAGTTTTCTTCTTCCCCCCTCCTTTGTATATTTTCCAAAAGTAAGAATGGGAAATAGGTTCGGACTGCCCTCGGTCGTCCATGTACTATATCCCGTAAAGTCCATCCATGGCACACAGGAAATGCAAAAGAAATTCGGCGGCTGTCCATCTTTTATTTTCGGTCCCTTACAGTTTTTGTAAGTTTCCATATCAGTCACAATATTTTGATAACATCGCTCAAAATCTTCCTCAAAATAACTCCAAAGATCCGAAAAGGTATTGTCATCTTCATGAAAAATCGTATAATTGGGATGCATAACATCATAAAATCCCGGATTTCCCTGATCGTCCAGCCCCATGCGAAATTCTTTCATCCCATTGACTGCCTTGCCTGTACAGTAAATAAATGCAGGATAAAATTTTAACCCACGCTCTTTTGTTTTCTGATATAAATCTTCCACATCTAAACGTACCGTTACCGTATATCCACACGGAAGGCAATCCCTATAATATTCAAAATGCTTCTTTCTTTCCCATTGTTCCTGATCTATCAATGTAAACATAAAATCTCCTTTCCTACTTAAAATGAGAAAAAGATGTACCATTTCTCTTGAAAGGATACATCTTTTTCTATATTTTATTCAGCCCCAAAAACTATGCCAGAAGATTTTCGGCTAATTCTTCCATCACCTTTACTGTGTCATCCTTCATTGTAGATTTGATTGTGACAACAGGATCTATAATTTCCATCTGTTTCAGGCCTTCCACCAAAGCCTTCATCTGTTTCGCTGCAGTCGGAGCCCATGAACCATTTTCCATGAACGCAACTTTTCGTTTCTGATAATTCTTTGCTTTCAAATGATGCAAGAAATCTTCCATGCACGGGAATATTCCTCCATCATAAGTTGCCGCTGCCAAAACCAGACGGTCATAGCGGAATGCATCTTCAATTACTTCTGCCATATCATCTCTTGACAAATCGGCAACCACAACTTTCGGCGCACCTTTTTCTTCTAAAATTGCCGCCAGCTTTTTCGCAGCCTCCGCTGTATTTCCATGAATGGAGGCGTATGCAACTAAAATTCCTTCATTTTCCGGCTCATATTTGCTCCACGTATCATACAATCCGATATAGTACCCAAGATTTTCTTTCAAAATCGGTCCATGAAGCGGACAAATCGTCTGAATATCCAGCGTCGCTGCCTTTTTCAGCAGTGCCTGTACCTGGACTCCATATTTTCCGCAAATATTGAAATAATAACGTCTTGCCTCGCATGCCCAATCTTCCTCAGCATCCAGAGCACCAAATTTTCCGAATCCGTCGGCAGAAAAAAGAACTTTCTCTGACTGCTCGTAGGCAACCATAACTTCCGGCCAGTGAACCATCGGAGCCATGAAAAACTGAAGCGTATGCTCTCCAAGAGACAAAGTATCTCCTTCTTTTACGACAACCTTGCGTTCCTCCAGATCAAAAGTAAAAAACTGCGGAATCATCTGGAACGTTTTAGCATTTCCGACAATCTGCGCCTCAGGATATTTCTCTGCAAGAACCTGAAGACTTGACGCATGATCCGGTTCCATATGAGAAACTACAATATAATCTACTGCCCGTCCATCCAAAGCATTCTCAAGGTTTCCGATCCATTCGTCTGTTTTTCTTTTATCAACCGTATCCATCACGGCTACTTTTTCATCTAAAATCACATAGGAATTATAAGACACACCATTTGGTACAATGTACTGGCTCTCAAATAAATCAATGTCATGATCATCTGTACCAATATATTTAATTGTATCTGTAATGATAAGATCTTTCATCTCAATACCTCCAACTTCACTGTTTATCTTTTTTCAACTAAAATTCACTATAACATATTTTTTCTGATTACGCTAGCAGGAATCATTACTGTTTTTTGTACAAAAAAGAACCCGCATTGTTTTTACTATGCAATGCGGATCTTACTTTCCATATTATCTATGCATAGAAAAACTATCCATATCATAACGTTTTAAATTCTCTGTGATCTTTCGGTCATCGGCAGACTTAATCAGATTTTCACGAACTTTTTTGGATTTTATGATTTCTGCATGCCGGCTCGGTCCTCCAACACAACCGCCTTCACATGCCATTCCTTCAATAAAGTCTTCCGGAAGTCTTCCTGCCTTTAAGAACATTAACGCTTTTTTGCATTCTGCTGCTCCGTTAGCTTTGCACACTTTTATGTCCTCTTCCTGTTGGGTTTCTTTCAGGTACTCTAAAACAGAATCTGTCACTCCGCCGGAATTTCCATAGAATTTTCCAAAAATACTGGAATCCTGATATGTATTTTCTGCCGGTTCCAACTCAACCTCTTTTGCACGGAAAATTGCCTGAATTTCATTGTAATTTAAAGCATAGTCTGCATTTCCTTCGATCTTCTGATCCGCAACTTCGGATTTTTTTGCCACACATGGTCCGATAAATACAGTAACTGCTTCCGGATCTTTTGCTTTTATCATTCTGGATACTGCACACATTGGAGATACGGTTGTGGAAATCTGATCTGCCAATTCCGGATAATGCTTACGAATCATGTTAACAAAGCCCGGACAGCAAGATGTTGTCTTTTTCTCTCCGGCTCTGTAGGCTTCCAGCCATTCTTCTGCTTCACTGCAGGTTGTCATATCTCCTCCGAGCCCTGCTTCTACCAGATCCTCAAATCCTACTTTTTTCACAGCCTGTCTCCAGCTTTCCATGGTAATATCTTTTCCAAACTGTCCCTCTGTTGCCGGCGCCAAGATTCCATATACCCTTTTCCCATCTTTCAGCGCATTCACAACATCAACAATCCATGACTTTGTTCCAATTGCACCAAACGGACATTTTAACGCACACTGCCCACAGCGAATACATTTTTCTTCATCAATCACCGTAATACCGTATTCATCATAAGAAATTGCATCTACCGGGCAACTGTCTTTACAAGGTCTGGACAGATGCGCAATGGCATGATACGGACAAGCCTTTGCACACATACCGCACTCTTTACATTTTGCTGCGTCAATCTCAGACTTTTTATTTCCGGCTTCAATTGCGCCAAAGCGGCAGGCCTTGATACAATCTTTTCCAAGACAATTCTGACAATTATTTGTTACAACATAACTGGAAATCGGACAGTCTGCACAGGCAGATTTAATGACTTGAATAATATTTCCATCATCTTCTGCTCCCGGAGCTTTTCCCTCTGCAAGCCGGATTCTCTGACGAATAATCTCTCGTTCTTTGTAAATACAGCAGCGAAATGTCGGTGTCGGTCCTGGAATCATCTGTTCCGGAATGAAATCCCGCTCCTCTTCCAGAATTCCGGCAAAAGCCATTCTTGCCACAAGATACAATACATCTTTTTTCAAACTGTTGATACTTGTTTTGTCGTACATAATGTTTACCCTTCCTTTTATGCGCGCCTAACACATTGTTATTTTTTTATCTATCTGCATTATAACAAAAAAAAATCTTTTTCTCTACAATGCTCAAAGAAAAGTACAAAATTTTTATAATTTTATAACTTTTCCATAGATTCCCACATTATATTCCTCAATTGTCCGTGTACAAAATACAGTTATTGTTAAAAGAAAGACACAGAAGGAAAATGCCACTGATTTTCTCTTCATCCACGCTATGACTCTCCATTCCTCATAGATTCGTTTTCTGGTTTACATAACAAAGCTCCCCAGAACCGAAGTCCTGAGGAGTGGAAAATTCTTTTTGAAATTGTACGTTCCGAAACGCAGCATTAACGTTTAGAGAACTGTGGTGCACGACGTGCTTTTCTGAGACCCGGTTTCTTTCTTTCTTTCATTCTCGGATCTCTTGTTAAGAATCCTGCTTTTTTCAGTGTTAAACGGAAATCTCCGTCTACCTGTAATAAAGCTCTGGAAATACCATGACGGATCGCTCCTGCCTGTCCTGTAAATCCACCACCATGAACATTTACCAACACATCATATTTATCAAGAGTATCTGTAGCAACCAATGGCTGACGTACTACTACTTTTAATGTCTCTAATCCAAGATATTCATCAATATCTCTCTTATTGATTGTGATTTTACCTGTTCCAGGTACTAAATATACTCTGGCAACACTATGTTTTCTTCTACCAGTTCCATAATATTTTGCTGTAGCCACTTCTTCGTCCTCCTTCTAAAATTAATATTTGATCTCTAATGCTTTCGGCTGCTGAGCCTGATTCTTATGCTCCGGACCTGCATATACATGAAGCTTCTTAATCATCTTTCTTCCTAAAGGACCTTTTGGAAGCATACCCTTTACAGCAAGATAAATAACATCTTCAGGTTTCTTAGCTAATTTTTCTTTTAATGTCTGCTCTTTCATTCCGCCAACATAATCTGAATGATGATAATAGATCTTCTGATCCATTTTCTTTCCTGTCACTTTGATCTTATCAGCATTCACTACGATCACATGATCACCTGCATCCATATGAGGTGTGTAAATCGGTTTATTCTTTCCTCTTAAGATTTTTGCAATCTCAGATGCTAAACGTCCTAATGTATGTCCTGTAGCATCAACTACATACCATTCTCTTTCAATTGTTGATGGGCTGGCCATAAAACTTTTCATGGTGTTCCTCCTTAAAATTCTCTCAATCAATGTGTCTATATAAAATACTCCCACCGGGGCTTTGGGGTAGTATTCTCTCTTATGTCACAGTTTTATATTATATAACACGCAGTCGGGTGTGTCAAGATACAATCCATCGAATTTTATCGTTTTTTTCTGTCAGATCAGGTATGTCACAACTGGCAGGGTAATCAGGGAAAGCAGGGTTGTCAGTGCGATCCCTCGACTGCATATTGAGCTGTCCAGACCATAATCCACTGCCAGCATCACAGGCATACTTCCATTGGGCATTCCAAACATCAGCACCATAATTCCCGACAATACAGGAGGAAGATTCATCTGTCCGAGAATGAGAGCAGCGCCGGCGGGAATGACCAGCATTTTCAGAAAACTAAACCGATACATTTTCCAATCTGTCACTACTGTTTGAAAAGGCATCTGTGCCAAAGATACTCCGGTCATAATCATAGACAACGGTACTGCTGCATTTCCCAGATTATCAAAAAAATCCACTGCCGGCGCCGGAATCGAAATTCCGGATGCAAATAAAATCAGAGAAAATAAACAGGCAGCCACTCCCGGATTTTGCAGTTTTCTCCACTGAAAAGAGATTTTGACTGCAACTCCCGCCTGACAAGCTTTTTCCTTTTCAAATAAATAAATTCCGTAAGTATAAAATAATACATTATAAACCAGAGTATACAACGCTACATAAAAAACAGCTCCTTTTCCGTATAATTCCTGTATCAACGGAATCCCCATAAATCCCAGGTTAGAGAAAATGAACATAACAGAATATATGTTTTTTTGATTCTCTTTCACTCCCAGCACTCTCACAAAGACCGGGCTTAGTACAATCAAAATCAGAAATAAAATAACTGCCATCAGCAAATTCATTAAAACCAACTCCCAGTCCCCTTTTCCCTCTGCACCGGTAACGCCGGATATAATCAAAGCCGGATTAAATATATTCACAATCAATCCCGATATCTGACCTGCACCTGCATCCGTAATCCATTTTTTTCGATAACTAAAACTCCCAATCAGCATAAATCCGAACAGTACTAATAGTTTTTGAAAAATAATCCAGCTATTCTCCATCTCGCATATCCTCCGGATATTGAATTTGTATTAAAGTTAATCCTTTTGCGGGAAGCTTCGGTCCCGGTGTTACTCTCTCCCTGGAGTCTAAAATTTGTTTTACCCATATGGGATCTTTTTTTCCCCGTCCAATCTCCAAAAGTGTTCCTGCCATCAACCGAACCATATTATAAAGAAATCCGCTTCCCATAACCCTCATGATAAGATAATTTTTCTGCCGAGTCACAGAACATTCATAGATCTCCCGCACATACGATGTAACCTGAGCCTTACTGCTGCACATACTGATAAAACAATGCTCTCCCTCAAAATACTTTGCGGCTTCATTCATGCGATCCACATCCAGCGGAACATATACGAAATGATGATAACGGCTGGTCACCGGATTGTCGTAAGGCGCATTATAAAAAGTGTACTCGTAGATCTTTTTCGTATCCTGAAATCTTGGATGATAATCCGGAGGCACTTCCATTGAACTTTGAATGACAATATCTTTCGGAAGACGTGCATTGAGAGCTTTCGCCATTTTTTCTCCCGGAATCCTGCTTTCTGTGTCAAAAACTGCTACATTTCCAAGCGCATGGACTCCGGAATCGGTCCTGCTGGCTCCAATCACCTGAATCTCTTCCCCCAAAAGCGCAGACAGCTCCCGATTTAAAACCCCTTCAATGGTAACTGCCTGAGGCTGTATCTGCCATCCGCAATAATTTGTCCCGTCATAGGCAACCACCAGTTTCATTCGCTTCATGAAAACCTCCAAGAACAGAAAAATGAGAGATACACCATCACTGCAAAAAATAGAATCAAAAAAATATAAGCGCACACATCTCTCGTTTCATAGCGCAGCGGATAAAGCTTTGTCCTGCCTTCACCGCCATGATAGCATCTGGATTCCATCGCCATTGCCAAATCGCTGGCTCGTCGAATCGCCGCAACAAACAAAGGAACGATGATCGGTACCATGCTCCGAACTCGCTTTAACAGCCCGCCGGACTCAAAATCAATCCCCCTCGCTGTCTGAGCTTTCATTATTTTTTCTAATTCCTCTGTTAAAATCGGAATAAACCGAAGTGCTATGGACATCATCATAGCAATTTCATGAACAGGAACTTTTACTTTATTTAAAAATCCTAAAGATTTATCCAATCCATCGGTTAATTCATTTGGTGTCGTTGTAAAAGTTAATAAAGAAGTTCCCAATACCAACATAATCAATCGGCTTCCAAGATAGACAGTAGTAATAATTCCTTCTTTTGAAATGGAAATCCATCCAATTTCAATCAAAGGATCCCCCGGAATAAACAGCATATTGATGAAAACAGAGAATAGTAAAATGACTGCCACTGATTTTAATCCTCGTACAATATAAGACAGCGGAACTTTTGATAAGCCAACCGTCAAAATCAAAAACAGCAATGACATTATGTAGGTTGCAGGCGCTTTGTGCATAAACAGCGTTATAACATAAACAAGCACTGCAAATAACTTGACTCTTGGATCCAGTCTGTGAATCACGGAATCTTCTTTGTAGTATTGTCCGATTGTAATATCTCTAAGCATCGTCTGATTTCCTTTTCAAAACATGTAAAATTGCTTCCTTAGTTTCCTCCAATGTCAATAAATCTTTTCGTATCGGAAAGCCCCGATCGGAAAGTTCTTCTGCCAGCTGACAATAAAACGGCGTCGATAATCCTGCTCCGTAAAGTTCTTTTTCATGGGCAAAAACTTCTTTTGGAGTTCCGTCATACATGACTTCTCCATGATTCATTACAATGATTCTCTGCGCATACTGCGCCGTATCTTCCATACTGTGCGATACAAGAAGAATTGTCATTTCCCTTTCTTCATGCAATTTTTTTAAAAGCAAAAGGATCTGGTCTTTTCCCGCCGGGTCCAGCCCAGCGGTTGGCTCATCCAAAATAAAATACTCCGGTTCCATCGCAAGAATCCCTGCAATTGCCACTCTCCTTTTCTGGCCGCCGGACAATTCAAAAAGAGATTTTTCAAATAAACTCTCCTCAATTCCCACCTCTTCTAAGGCTTTTTGGGCAAGAATCTGCGCCTCTTCCTTTGTTTTCCCAAAATTCATTGGTCCGAAGCATACATCGTCCAAAATGGTTGTCTCAAATAACTGATGTTCCGGATATTGAAAACAGATCCCTACTTTCCCACGAAGCTCCCTAAGAGGATATCCGTCTTTATAAATATCTTCTTCATTAAAAAATACATGTCCTGACGTCGGCTGAATCAAAGCATTCAAATGCTGAATTAATGTGGATTTTCCAGAACCCGTATGTCCCACGATGGCAATAAATTGATTTCTTTTGATTTCCAAACTCACATCTTTTAATGCATAATTTTTTTGTTTTGAATTATCTTCATAAACATAGCTCACATGCTCTAAACGAATCGACATAATTCTTTCACCAGCTCTTCCTTTGTTGTAATTGTGTCTGAGAGATTGATCCCCTCTTCCCGAAGCTCTGAAGCCAATTCCGCAGCATAGGGAACCTCCAGTCCCAGGTTCTTCATTTCTTTCACTCTGGAAAAAATCATCTTTGGTTCTCCGTCCATTACAATTTTCCCTTGATCCATTACGATAATCCGGTCAGCCAAAACAACTTCCTCCATATGATGAGTTACCATTAAGATTGTAATATGCTTTTCTTTATGAAGCTCTTTTACCAGAGACAACACATGTCTGCGTCCTTCCGGATCCAGCATCGCCGTAGGTTCATCCAGCACGATACATTCCGGTTCCATTGCAAGAATCCCCGCAATCGCCACTCTCTGCTTCTGTCCGCCGGATAAATGGTTCGGACTTGCTTGCCGGTACGCTGTCATTTTAACCCCTGCCAATGCCCGGGTTATCCGCTCCCAAATATCTTTTGATTCCATTCCCAGATTCTCCGGCCCGAAGGCTGTATCTTCTTCTACGGTTGTTCCTACAATCTGATTGTCGGGATTTTGAAAAACAATTCCTGCACTTTGACGAATTTTCAGAAGATTTCTTTGATCTTTCGTGTCCAGCCCTTTGATATAAACCGTTCCCTCCGTAGGCATCAACAAACCATTGATATGTTTTGCCAAAGACGATTTCCCGGAACCATTTTTCCCGAGAATTGCGACAAACTCACCTTTTTCCACAGATAAATTCAAATCATCAATTGCCGCAATCTCCCGCCCTTTTTCTTCCGCGCCATCATAAGTAACATATTTATGTATTAAATTTTTTATCTCCAATATGGACATCGCTCTTGCTCCTCCATTCATTGTGTCTTATTATAGCAAGAATCACATCAACAGGCAAGAAACAAAAGAAAAGCCATTTTTCAGAATATTTTCTCTGAAAAATGACTTCTTTTGTTGTTGTCGATTTGGAATTCTATTTTGCGAAATATTTTTTCCTTGTTCTGAGTGAATGTTTCATTCCTATACTAACTCAAGAACAACTTTTAATGCTGCATCACCTTTGCGCTGAGCAATTTTAACGATTCTTGTGTAGCCACCGTTGCGCTCTGCATATTTTGGTGCATACTCATCAAATAATTTTGCTGTTAAGTCGATTTTCTTTGTATTTGCTTTCTTGCCAGCAATCTCTGTAGGAACTTCTGTTACAGGATATAATACCTTTAACATCTGTCTTCTTGCATGTAAGCGGGATGGTAAATCTTTTTTGATTTCTTTCTGAACTGTCTCATATACAGTCACTTTCTTTCCATCTACAACTTCTTTCACGCGTTTTCCATCACTGTCTTTTTTTGCAACCTTTGCATCTACTGTAACAGTTTCAAAATTATCTTTTTCTCTCACTGCCAACGCAATCAGTTTTTCAGCAACTTTGCGGATTTCTTTCGCTTTTGCTTCTGTTGTAACAATCTTTCCATAGTGCAAAAGATTTGTTACCTCAGCGCGAATCAGTGCTTTTCTCTGAGAAGATGTTCTTCCTAATTTTCTATACTTTGCCATTTCAATGACCTCCTGTGTTTTTTCGCCTTGCCTACTTCTTCCTTCAGCCTAGGCGGGTCTATATTTATTCGTCTCCCGAACTTAAGGATAATCCCAGTTCGCTTAATTTTGCCAATACTTCTTCTAAAGACTTACGTCCCAGATTTCGAACTTTCATCATATCTTCTGATGTCTTATTGGTTAATTCTTCTACTGTATTAATGCCAGCTCTTTTTAAGCAGTTATAAGAGCGAACGGATAATTCCAGCTCATCAATGCTCATCTCCAGAACTTTTTCTTTTTCGTCATCTTCTTTTTCTACCATAACCTCTGCAGTTTTGGCATTCTCAGAGAGATCGACAAATAAGTTCAAATGCTCACACAATACTTTTGCTGCCAGACTGACAGACTCATCCGGAGTTAGCGTTCCATTGGTGAAAACATCCAGTGTCAGCTTGTCATAATCTGTGATCTGTCCGACACGAGTATTTTCAACTTTCAGATTTACACGTTCTACCGGCGTATAGATTGCATCCACTGCAATCTCATCAATCGCTTTTCCTTCTTTGTCTGCTTTGTCGGCGCCCACATATCCGCGTCCATTTGTGATCGTCAATTCCATATCCAGCTTGCTGCTGTCATCGCTTAATGTCGCAATTACAAGTTCCGGATTTAAAATCTCAATATCACTGTCCGCTTTGATATCGCCGGCAGTAACAACACCCTTTCCTGAAAACTCAATATAAGCCTGCTTTGATTCAGCGGATGAGCTGTTGTTTTTAATTGCCAGTGATTTGATATTCATGATGATCTCAGGTACATCTTCCTTTACACCCGGAATGGAACTGAATTCATGCAGAACACCTTTGATCTTCACTGAACTTACTGCTGCTCCCGGCAGAGAAGAAAGCATGATACGTCTCAGGGAATTGCCCAAAGTTGTACCATATCCTCTTTCCAAAGGTTCTACAACAAAACGTCCATAACGATTATCTTCTGAAATCTCATTAATCTCAATATTTGGTTTTTCAAATTCAAACATGCGTGCCCTCCTTTTGGCTTAGTTTTGACTTGAGGGTTATGATTATTTAGAATATAACTCGACGATTAATGTTTCATTTACCGGTACGTCGATTTCATCTCTTGTAGGGAGCTCTTTCACTGTTCCTGTAAAATTATCGTGATCTGCTTCCAACCAAGATGGAACCATTCTTCCGTCTGTGACTTCTAAAATCTCTTTGTATCTCGGAGAAGTTCTGTGTTTTTCTTTGATTTCAATAACATCGCCTGCTTTTACCTGATAAGAAGGGATGTTTACCTGTTTTCCATTTACCAATACATGCTTATGGTCAACAATCTGTCTGCATTCTTTTCTTGTTCTTCCATATCCGAGACGGAACAACACATTATCCAGACGCAGCTCTAATAACGTCATCAGGTTTGTACCAGTCTGACCTTTCATTCTTTCTGCTTTTGCATAGTAGTTACGGAAAGGTTTCTCTAATACACCATAGATAAATTTCGCTTTCTGCTTTTCACAAAGCTGAAGTCCGTACTCACTTTTCTTTCTGTTTGCTCTATTTAAACTTCTATTTGATTTTTTATCAATTCCTAAAAAGACAGGATCTAAACCTAAGGATCTGCATCTCTTTAAGACTGGAGTTCTATCTACTGCCATCTTTATATATCCTCCTCAATTAGACTCTTCTGCGTTTTGGCGGGCGACATCCGTTATGTGGAACAGGTGTTACATCACTGATGCTTGTAACTTCCAATCCTGCTGCTGATAAAGCGCGGATTGCTGCTTCTCTTCCTGAACCAGGACCTTTTACCATAACATCGACGGATTTTAAACCATGCACCAATGCTGCTTTTGTTGCAGTTTCAGCTGCCATCTGCGCTGCATATGGTGTAGATTTTTTAGATCCTCTGAATCCCAATCCACCTGCACTTGCCCAAGAAAGAGCATTTCCCTGTGCATCTGTTAATGTAACGATTGTATTATTAAAAGATGACTGAATATGTGCCTGTCCGTGCTGTACATTCTTCTTTACACGTTTTTTTGCACTTTTCTTTGTAACTTTAGCCATAATTACGTATACCTTTCTTTCTTCATTTCAATTCCAAAAAGATTGCCGATACTGCGAATCTTATGCCGCCAGACTGTCCATACAGCCGGGCGTATCATATATTATCTTATTTTTTCTTGTTCGCTACTGTTTTCTTCGGTCCTTTGCGTGTTCTTGCATTTGTCTTTGTTTTCTGTCCACGGCAAGGAAGTCCCTGTCTATGACGCTTTCCTCTGTAGCATCCAATTTCTTTTAATCTCTTGATATTAAGAGCAATTTCTCTTCTTAAATCACCTTCTACAACCTGTGTTTCGTTGATGACTGCGCTCAGTCTTTTTACTTCGTCATCTGTCAAATCGCGAACACGGGTATCAGGGTTTACATTTGCCTCTGCCAAAATACGTTTTGCGCTGGAAAGACCGATTCCATAAATATAAGTAAGACCAATCTCTACACGCTTTTCTCTTGGTAAATCAACACCTGAAATACGAGCCATGTTTTTTCTTCCTCCAAAATAAATAATTACATTGCTTCTTAAGGTTAATCCATATATCCGCGTACGGTGAAATGATATATATGTCTCTCCCTTAAACTGTCTTTTCTATCTATAAATAATCAGCATGAGCGTACCTGTACTCACACTGCAGCCGCCAAAATAAGCTTATGATGTGCAGACACCATAAGTCACACCTGATTTGTCTCTGGACAAACAGGTCAATACACAAAACAAAGGATCATCACAGTCCTCTTGAATTCAAGATATTGTGATTATCCCTGTCTCTGTTTGTGCTTCGGATTTTCACAGATTACTCTGATAGATCCTTTTCTTTTAATAACCTTGCATTTTTCGCAAATTGGTTTTACAGATGCTCTAACCTTCACTTGAATATCTCCTTTCAAAAAACGTTCGGATATGATTATATCACTCTATTTCATATTTTTCAAGACTTTTTTACTTATCTCTCCAAATAATTCTTCCTTTGGATAAATCATACGGTGACAGGGCCAGCGTTACTTTGTCCCCAGGAAGAATCTTAATATAGTTCATTCTCAGTTTCCCGCTGATATGAGCTAAAATCACGTGTCCTCCCTCAATTTCTACTTTAAACATTGCATTGGGGAGTTTCTCCAATACAATTCCTTCCACTTCAATTGCCTCTGATTTTGCCATTTTCATCCTCCTATTCAGATAATGTCAATATTTCACAACCATCTTCTGTAATTACAATCGTATTTTCATAATGAGCCGCCAGACTTCCGTCTTCTGTAACAACGGTCCAATCATCGTCCAGCCATACCACATCATATGCCCCTTCATTTACCATCGGTTCAATGGCAAGCGTCATACCGGGTCTTAACTTGATTCCTTTCCGCCTTTGTTTAAAGTTTGGAATCTGCGGATCTTCATGGAGCTGTGTTCCAATTCCATGTCCAACCAAGTCTCTTACCACAGAATAACCATGACTTTCTACATACTTTTGAATTGCCTCTGAGATATCAAATAAATGATTTCCAGGCTGGGCAAACTTAATCCCCTCAAAAAAACTTTCTCTGGTAATTTGAATCAATCGCTCTGCTTCCGCAGATACCTTTCCAACCGCATGGGTTCTCGCCGCATCGGAGTGATATCCCTCATGAATCAGTCCTGCATCCAGACTTACGATATCGCCTTCCTGTAAAATACGGTCTTTCTTAGGAATTCCATGTACGACTTCATCGTTTACAGACACACAGATTGACGCCGGATATCCATTGTAATTTAAAAAATTCGGAATACAGCCCAAATCGCGGATTGCCTTCTCCCCAAACTGATCAATCTCTAAAGTAGAAATTCCCGGCTGAATGATCTCTGCCAATCGGTTGTGCACATCCTCTAACATCTTTCCAGCTTCACGCATGAATTGAATTTCTTTTTTTGATTTTATTGTCACTGCCATTTTTATGCCTCTAAAATATTTTTAATCTTTTCAAAAACAACATCAATATCCTGTGTTCCGTCAATCTCATATAAAGAGCCTGCTTCTTTGTAATGCTGAATCAACGGAGCTGTCTGCTCATGGTAGACATCCAGTCTTTTCTTTACCGTCTCTTCCTTATCGTCATCCCGCAAAACTAGTTCTCCGCCGCAGGCATCGCAATGGTTTTCTTTCTTCGGAGGATTGTATACAATATGGAAAATTGATCCGCAGTCCTTGCAGGAACGTCTCCCGGACATTCTCTTAATAATATGTTCATCCGGAACTTCAATATCAATTGCAAATTCAATTTTTTCTCCATTTTCTTCAAGCGCCTTATCCAATGCATTGGCCTGTGGAATTGTACGCGGAAAACCATCCAGAATATATCCTTCTTTGCAGTCCTCTTTCTGAATGCGGTCTACAACCAAATCACAAACCAGTTCATCCGGCACCAAGAGTCCCTGATCCATATATTCCTGAGCCTTTTTCCCTAATTCCGTTCCTTCTTTGATATTTGCTCTGAAAATATCACCTGTGGAAATATGCGGAATATGATAGGCTGTCGCGATTTGCTTTGCCTGAGTGCCTTTCCCGGCTCCCGGAGCTCCTAACATAATAATTTTCATTACAAATCCTCCTTTTATGAATATTTATTATATTGTTATGGCAATAAGCGAGAAAAGCTGTAGTCAGACTACAGCTTTTCTTATACTTACTCACTTAAAAAACCAGAATAATTCTGTACCAACAACTGTGATTTAATTTGCTTAATTGTCTCAAGAATAACTCCAACTACGATGATAATTGAAGTTCCACCAAATGAAACACTGGCACCAAATACTCCGTTAAAGAAGAATGGTACAACCGCCACAATTGTCAGCCCTGCAGCTCCTATAAATATAATATATTTTAATATTTTATTCAAGTAATCAACTGTAGGTTTTCCCGGTCGGATTCCTGGGATAAAGCCTCCCTGCTTTTTCATGTTGTTTGAGATTTCCAATGGATTAAATGTAATCGATGTATAGAAATATGCAAACAGAACAACCAGAACAATATAAATCAAAAGTCCCAGAGATCTCTTCGGATGAGATGCATCAAACCAGGTCGATGAGTTTAAACTTGTCAATACTTTTCCGAAAAATCCATTATTCTCATAATTCAGCACATTTTGCAGCATAATCGGAAACTGCATAATGGATGAAGCGAAGATGATCGGAATCACACCTGCTGTGTTAACTTTCAGCGGAATCTTACTGGATTGTCCGCCTACCAGCTTTCTCCCCTGCATCTTCTTTGAATATTGCACCGGAATATGTCTCTCTGCATCAGATAATACAATAACAAACAATACCATCGCCAAAATGATCGCCGCAATTACACAGCCTGCGATCAATGCGGGACCAATCTGCTTCCCTTTCATAAATTGATTATAAAGGGAAGTAAAGTCTCCCGGCATTCCGGAAACAATATTTACAAGCAGTATGATGGAAATACCATTTCCAACTCCACTCTCTGTAATTCGCTCTCCAAGCCACATAACTAAGACTGCTCCTGCGGTCAAAGCAATTATCATAGTCACAATGGAAAACGTTGTATAATCGGTGCCTAAAGCACCCTGTCTGGCAAAACCGACCGCCAGTCCGGCTCCCTCAATAACCGCAAGGATAACCGTGACATAGCGAGTAATTTTTGCCATTCTTTTTCGGCCGTCTTCTCCGTCCTTCTGCATTTCTTCCAATGCAGGAATCACGATCGTCATCAACTGCATAATAATGGAAGATGTAATATACGGAGTAACACTTAATGCAAACACGGACATTTGCATGAAGGAGCCTCCGGTAAAAGAGTTCAGAAGGTTAAATGAATCACCTAATGTACTCTTTAGATAGGCGCTGATCTGAGCGCTGTCAATCCCCGGAATCGGCAACTGTGATCCAAAACGTACAACAATTAAAACCAGTGTCGTAAATATCAGCTTTTTTCTTAATTGCTTGTTTTTAAACGCATTAACTACAGCGTTTGACATACTAGATCACCTCAGCTTTTCCTCCAAGTGCTTCGATTTTCTCTTTGGCACTAGCACTAAACGCATTTGCTTTTACATTTAATTTCTTAGTTAATTCACCATTTCCTAAGATCTTCACACCATCTTTGGCATTTTTTACGATTCCCGCTTCGATTAAAGCTTCTACCGTTACTTCTGCTCCGTCTTCAAATCTTTCCAATGCAGACACATTGATTCCAATGATTTCTTTAGAATTTCTGCATGTGAAACCTCTCTTTGGAATACGTCTGTATAAAGGCATCTGTCCGCCTTCAAATCCAGGTCTTACTCCGCCGCCTGAACGAGCTTTCTGTCCTTTATGTCCTTTACCTGCAGTCTTTCCGTTTCCTGAACCATGTCCACGGCCTCTTCTAAACATATCGCTGTGCTTAGATCCTTCTGCAGGGCGTAAGTTTGATAATTCCATTCCGTTACACCTCCTTGCCGAATATATTAAATTTCTTCTACTTTTACTAAATGCTGTACCTGGTGAATCATTCCGCGTGTTGCTGCATTATCCGGCAGCTCAACTGACTTATGAAGCTTTTTAAGTCCCAAAGCTTCCACGGTCTTTTTATGTTTTGGAATTGCACCAATTGTTGATTTTACTAAAGTAATTTTTAATTTATCTGCCATTTCAAAATTCCTCCTATCCTAAGAGCTCTTCTACAGATTTACCACGTAGTTTTGCTACCTGTTCCGGAGTCTTTAAGTTCTTTAATCCTTCGATTGTTGCTAATACAACATTCTGTTTGTTGTTAGAACCTAAAGATTTTGAACGGATGTTTGTATATCCTGCAAGTTCCAGAACGACACGAGAAGGTCCTCCGGCGATAATACCAGTACCTTCTGGAGATGTCTTCAATAATACAGATGCTCCGCCGAAATGACCGGTAAAATCGTGTGGTGTTGTTCCTTTTTCATCAATCGGTACTTCTACCAGGCTTTTTGCCGCTGCTTCTCTTCCTTTGCGGATTGCTTCCGGAATTTCAGCAGCTTTTCCTAACCCGGCACCTACATGACCATTTTTATCTCCTACAACAACCAGTGCTGCAAATCTCATATTACGTCCACCTTTTACAACTTTGGTGACACGTTTGATGGATACAACTTTTTCTTCCAGCTCTAACTGACTAGGATCGATAAGTGTATGCTTCATTTGACTTCCTCCTATTAGAATTTCAGACCAGCTTCACGAGCTGCATCTGCTAATGCTTCAATTTTACCATGATAAATAAATCCGCCTCTGTCAAAGACAACTTCTGTAATACCTTTTGCCAATGCTCTCTCAGCAATTACTTTTCCTAAGAAGCTGGCTGCGGCAACATCATTTGTTTTCTCAAGTTCCGCTTTTACGTCTTTCTGAGTTGTTGAAGCAGATACTAATGTATTTCCAACAGTGTCGTCAATAATCTGAGCGTACATATGATCATTACTTCTAAATACACTTAAACGAGGTCTCTCGCTTGTTCCATTGATTCGATTGCGAAGTTTGTAATGTTTTTTCGCGCGAATCTTACTTCTTGATTCTTTTTTAATCATCCTATATCACTCCTTTATTTTGCCCCGGTTTTACCAACTTTACGTCTAATAACTTCATCAGCATACTTAATACCTTTTCCTTTATAAGGTTCCGGTTTTCTAAGTTCTCTGATTTCAGCAGCGTACTGTCCAACTTTTTCTTTGTCAATACCTTTTACAATAATGACATTCTGACCTTCCATGACTGTTTCAATTCCTTCTGGATCAGTCATAACAACTGGATGTGAGAAACCAAGGTTAAAAGTGATTTCTTTTCCTTTTTTCTGTGCTCTGTAACCAACACCGTTGATTTCAAGCTTCTTTTCGTATCCTTCAGATACTCCAGTAATCATATTCGCAATTAATGATCTTGTCAGACCATGCAGTGATTTCATTTTCTTTAAATCATTTGGTCTTGTAACAACAATCTGATTTTCTTCCTGTTTGATTGTCATTTCAGCTGGCAAACATTTTTCCAATGTTCCCTTTGGACCTTTCACAGTCACTTTATTTCCTTCTTCAATCTTTACCTCTACTCCTGCAGGGATATCGATTGGCAATCTACCTATACGAGACATAGGTTACCTCCTTAAATTGTCGGAAGGGACAGGAAAGTCCCCTCTGTTTTCAGAACAGTGAATATTAGTGTCTTGTTTTATAAGGTAGTTACACTCGACTAAGCGTTCAAGTTCCCTAATCGGTCACTTTCACTGAGTCTCGGTAACGGCTTTCGCACTAACCTCGAACTTCGTTTCCACTCGTTCGCGCCAAGTGCTCAATGCCTACCATACAAATGCTAATACTTCGCCACCCACGTTTTGTTGTCTTGCTTCTTTATCTGTTAACAGTCCTTTGTTGGTTGAGATAATTGCAATTCCAAGTCCTCCTAATACTTTTGGAAGCTCTTCTGCTCCTGCGTAAACTCTAAGACCTGGTTTTGAAATTCTCTTAAGTCCTGTAATGATCTTTTCATTTTTATCCGCACCATATTTCAGTGTGATCACAATCGTGCTGAATGAACCTTCTTCTTTGATGTCATAAGCTTTGATAAAACCTTCTTTTAATAAGATTTCAGCAATCGCTGTCTTCATCTTAGAAGCAGGAATTTCTACTGTATCATGTTTCGCAGTATTTGCGTTACGGATTCTTGTAAGCATATCTGCAATTGGATCGCTCATTGTCATTTTTGTGTTCCTCCTTCCTTAATCTTACCAGCTTGCCTTTTTGACACCTGGAATCTGTCCTTTATATGCTAATTCACGGAAGCAAACTCTGCAGATACCATATTTTCTTAAATACGCATGTGGACGTCCGCAGATTCTGCAACGGCTGTATTCTCTTGTAGAGAATTTTGCTTTTCTTTTCTGTTTTGCAACCATTGACTTCTTAGCCATGGGAAACCTCCTTATTTCTTAAACGGCATACCAAATAAAGTTAATAATTCACGAGCTTCTTCATCTGTATTCGCAGTTGTAACGAAGATGATATCCATTCCTCTGACCTTATCCACTTTATCGTATTCGATTTCCGGGAAAATTAACTGTTCTTTGATACCTAAGGCATAGTTACCTCTTCCATCGAAAGAGTTCTGATTCACTCCTCGGAAGTCACGTACTCGAGGTAATGCTAAGTTAATTAGACGATCTGCGAACTCATACATTCTCTCACCGCGCAATGTCACTTTACATCCAATTGGCATACCTTCTCTTAACTTAAAGTTCGCAACAGATTTTTTAGCTCTTGTTACAACAGCCTTCTGTCCTGAAATTTTTTCAAGATCAGCAACTGCAGATTCTAAAAGCTTTTTATTTTCTTTTGCTTCACCAACACCCATATTGATTACGATCTTCTCGAGTTTTGGTACCTGCATAATATTTTTGTATTCAAATTTCTTCATCATAGCATCTTTTATCTGATCGCTATACTGTTCATGTAATCTACTCACCTGCGTAAACCTCCTCTCTCAATTAGTCAATTACTTCGCCTGTTGCACGAGCAACGCGAACTTTTTTACCGTCAACTACTTTATAGCCAATTTTTGTTGTTTTTCCATTATGCACATACATTACATTGGAAACATCCATTGGGCCTTCCTGGCTTACGATTCCGCCCTGCTGGTTGGCAGGACTCGGTTTAGTATGCTTTGTGATCATATTGGCACCTTCTACTACAACTGTACCCTTTTTCTGATCAACAGCAATTACTTTTCCTTCTTTGTCTTTATCTTTTCCAGCGATAATTTTAACTAAATCGCCTTTTTTAATTCTAATTGCTGACACAGTGTTTCCTCCTTATAATACTTCTGGTGCTAATGAAACAATCTTCATAAATTTCTTGTCTCTAAGCTCTCTTGCCACTGGTCCGAAGATACGAGTTCCTCTTGGATTCATATCATCCTTGATAATTACAGCAGCATTTTCGTCAAATCGAATATAAGAACCATCTTTACGACGGGCACCTTTCTTTGTACGAACAACAACTGCTCTGACTACATCACCTTTTTTTACAACACCGCCTGGTGTTGCATCTTTCACGGTAGCGACAATCACATCACCGATGTTAGCATATCTTCTGGTAGAACCACCTAACACACGAATGCAAAGGATTTCTTTTGCTCCTGTGTTGTCGGCTACTTTAAGTCTTGACTCCTGCTGAATCATGCCTTTCTTCTCCTTTCCAACCAAGCAAAATTATTTTGCTTTCTCGATAATTTCTACAAGTCTCCATCTCTTATCTTTAGACAGAGGTCTTGTTTCCATAACCTTTACTCTATCTCCAATGTTACATTCGTTTTTCTCATCATGAGCCTTTAATTTGTAAGTTCTCTTAACGATCTTCTTATATAAAGGATGTTTTACGTTGTCTTCGATGGCAACTACGATTGTCTTATCCATTTTATCACTAACAACTTTCCCTACACGGGTTTTTCTTAAATTTCTTTCCACAACAAATTCCTCCTTTCGAAATTAATGCTAAGCGTTTGCCTTTGCTGTAATCGCACCCTGAATACGTGCAATATTTTTTCTTACTTCTTTAATTCTGCTTGTATTCTCAAGTTGGTTTGTTGCATTCTGGAATCTTAAGTTGAATAATTCCTTTTTCGCAGCTACTAGCTCATTGTTTAATTCGTCTAATGACTTATTATTTAATTCTTTTACAAAATCTTTAGTTTTCACTGTTGTCACCGCCTTCTAAAGCTTCACGAGAAACAATCTTACACTTGATTGGTAATTTGTGTACAGCAAGACGCAATGCTTCTCTCGCAATTTCTTCACTTACACCGGAAATTTCAAACATAACACGTCCTGGTTTTACAACTGCTACCCAATACTCTAAGTTACCTTTACCTTTACCCATTCGAGTCTCAGCAGGCTGTGCTGTCACTGGTTTGTCAGGGAAAATTTTAATCCAAACTTTACCACCACGTTTGATATAACGAGTCATAGCAACACGGGCTGCTTCGATCTGATTTGCTGTGATCCATGCCGGCTCACAAGCCACAATACCGAACTCACCGTAAGTAATTTTGTTACCGCGCAACGCTTTTCCGCGCATGCTTCCGCGGAACTGTTTACGACGTTTTACTCTCTTTGGCATTAACATTATTTATTTCCCCCTTCCTTTTTAGATGGAAGTACTTCACCATGATAAATCCATGTCTTGACTCCGACTTTACCATAAGTTGTATCTGCTTCTGCAAATCCATAGTCGATATCTGCACGAAGTGTCTGAAGAGGAATCGTTCCTTCGCTGTAGAACTCTGTACGAGCCATATCTGCTCCGCCTAAACGTCCGGAAACAGAGGTCTTAATTCCCATAGCGCCAGCTCTCATTGTACGCTGCATGCAGGATTTCATAGCTCTTCTGAAGGAAATGCGATTCTCAAGCTGCTGCGCAATATTCTCAGCAACTAACTGAGCATCCTTATCTGGTCTTTTTACTTCCTTAACATCAATCAGTAATTTCTTGTCTGTCATCTTCTGAAGCTGTTTTTTCAGTTCTTCAATGGAAGATCCGCCTTTTCCAATCACAACTCCAGGTTTTGCTGTATAAACAATTAATTTTACTCTGTCTGAAGCTCTTTCAATTTCAATTCTTGAAATTCCAGCAGTGTATAATCTTTTCTTTACATATTTTCTGATCTTATCGTCTTCTACAAGGTTATCTGCAAAAGCATCTTCTGCATACCATCTAGAATCCCAATCTTTAATAATTCCGACTCTCAGACCATGAGGATTAACTTTCTGTCCCATGTTTGCCTCCTTCTATCTTTCATCAAGCACCAGTGTAATATGGCTCATTCTATGTTCGATTCTGTAAGCTCTTCCCTGTGCTCTAGGTTTAATTCTCTTCATTGTAGGTCCTTTGTTTGCATAGCATTCTGCAACATAAAGGTTTGCTGGGTCCATCCCGTTATTATTCTCTGCGTTTGCAATCGCAGATTTTAATAACTTTTCAATTAATGTTGAAGCATATCTTGGATTGTAAAGTAAAATACCAAGCGCTGTCTCTACGTCTTTTCCTCTGATCGCATCTAATACAAAAGCTGCTTTTGTTGTAGAAACTCTAGCGTTTCTTAATGTAGCTTTCGGTCTTGTATCTTTGTTTGCATTTCTCTCTTTTTTATATTGAGATCTGCTGTATTTCTTTGCCATTTAAATGGAACCTCCTTCCAAACTTCATTATTTCATTCCGCTTTTCTTTTCAGATTTCTTATGTCCGCGGAAAGTTCTTGTTGCCACAAACTCTCCCAGTTTGTGTCCAACCATGTCTTCCGTTACATATACCGGTACATGTTTTCTTCCGTCGTGGACTGCAAAAGTATGTCCTACGAATGATGGGAAGATTGTAGAACGACGAGACCATGTCTTAATTACACTTTTGTCTCCTGATTCGTTCATAGCGTCTACTTTCTTAAGCAGACTCTTATCTGCAAATGGTCCTTTTTTAAGTGAACGAGCCATAAGTTACCTCCTTGTACTATTTAACAGTTTTACCATCTCTTCTTCTTACGATCATCTTGTTAGATTGCTTGTTCTTCTTGCGGGTCTTTAATCCCAGTGCAGGTTTACCCCAAGGCGTACATGGTCCCGGTCTACCGATACCAGTCTTACCTTCACCACCACCGTGTGGATGGTCATTCGGGTTCATAACAGAACCGCGGACTGTTGGGCGGATTCCCATGTGACGTTTACGTCCAGCTTTACCGATGTTCACAAGATCATGTTCGATGTTTCCAACCTGACCAATAGTAGCACGGCATACTACAGGCACCATTCTCATCTCACCGGATGGTAACCGAAGGGTTGCATATTTTCCTTCTTTTGCCATCAACTGTGCAGAATTTCCTGCGGAACGAACCAGCTGTCCGCCTTTTCCAGGATGCATTTCGATGTTATGAATTTCTGTACCTACCGGAATATTTGCCAATGGAAGGCAGTTTCCTACTTTAATTTCTGCTTCCGGACCATTCATAACAGTTGTTCCAACTGCCAGTTTGTTCGGAGCAAGAATGTATCTTTTTTCACCGTCTGCATAAGTGAGCAGCGCGATGTTTGCTGTTCTGTTCGGATCGTATTCAATTGCTGTTACAGTTGCCGGAACACCATCCTTATATCTCTTAAAGTCAATGATTCTGTATTTTCTTCTAGATCCGCCTCCGCGGTGTCTTACAGTGATTTTTCCCTGATTATTACGACCAGCATTCTTCTTTAATGAAGTCACCAGAGATTTTTCCGGTGCGGATTTTGTAACTGTATCAAAATCCAATCCTGTCATATGTCTTCTAGAAGGTGTATATGGGTTATATGATTTAATTCCCATGTCAGTCTCCTTTCAAATCTAATTTAATATCACGCTTTTGTTGCGTATAGTTCGCTGTCTATAATCCTTCAAAGATTTCGATATCTGCGCTTTCTTCTGTAAGCTGCACAATCGCTTTCTTTGTTTTTGCAGTTTTTCCAAAAGTCATTCCACGTCTTTTTGTTTTTCCATCGTTGTTCATTGTGTTAACTTTCGCAACTTTTGTTCCTTCAAACATCTTTTCCACTGCTTCTTTGATCTGATTCTTCGTAGCAGATGGATGAACTAAAAAAGTATATTTCTTTTCAGCCATTGCATTCATACTTTTTTCTGTTACAACCGGCTTTAAGATAACGTCATAATATTTAATATCTGCCATTATGCATATACCTCCTCGATATTTGCAACTGCTTCCTTAGAAACAACTACAGTGTCATATTTCAATACATCATACACATTCATTGTGCTTGTTAAAGTTGTTTTTACGCCTGGAAGGTTTCTTGCAGATAAGATCAGGTTGTCGTTTTTATCTTTCATAACAACCAGAGCTTTCTTAGCACCAACACTGTCAAGCATTGCTTTTACGTTCTTTGTCTTAATATCATCAAATTTAAATTCATCAATGACTACAAATTTGTCTGCCTGCACTCTGGATGTCAGAGCAGATTTTAACGCCAGACGTCTTTCCTTTTTGTTTAATTTTTTTGTATAATCTCTCGGTGTCGGAGCAAATACAACTCCGCCGCCTTTCCACTGTGGAGCACGGATAGATCCCTGTCTAGCATGACCTGTCCCCTTCTGTCTCCAAGGTTTTCTTCCGCCGCCGCGAACTTCGGAACGTGTTTTTGCTTTCTGAGTTCCCTGACGGTTATTTGCTAACTGGCTCACAACTGCCAGATGTACTAAATGTTCATTTATTTCAACGCCAAAGATGCTGTCATTTAATTCTAACTTTTCAACTTCTTTGCCTTCCATGTTTAACACAGATACTGTTGCCATCTTATATAGTCCTCCTTTCTTCTAAAGACCTACGCCTTTACTGATTCTTTTAACATTACCAAAGATTTTTTCGGTCCCGGTACGGCACCTTTTACTAAAATAATGTTCTGATCAGCGTCAACTTTTACGATTTCAAGGTTCTGGATGGTAACTCTTTCCGCTCCCATTTGTCCCGGCATTTTCTTTCCTTTGAACACCTTGCTAGGATCAGAAGCCATACCGTTGGAACCTGCATGACGATGATATTTAGAACCATGGGCAGATGGACCTGATTTCAAACCATGACGTTTGATACCACCAGCATATCCTTTACCTTTTGATGTTGCAGTTGCATCAATTTTATCTCCTGCCGTAAAAATATCGGCTTTGATTTCCTGACCAACTGTATATTCTTCAGCATTTTCAAATCTGAATTCTCTTACAAATCTTTTCGGAGATACAGAAGCCTTATCGAAATGTCCTTTCTGCGGCTTGTTGATTCCTTTTTCTTTCTTATCAACAAACCCAACCTGAACAGCGCTGTACCCGTCATTCTCTACTGTCTTTACCTGAGTAACGACACAAGGTCCTGCCTGCAATACAGTAACCGGAGTTAAAACTCCATCTTCGTTAAAGATCTGAGTCATTCCGACTTTTGTTGTTAAAATCGCTTTTTTCATTTTGATTGTTCCTCCTATTTAATCTACAGCGGATTATAACGCTTAACGTTGTAATCATCCTAGACGCTACAAGCTTAAGGGGATACCTCATTTACTTATAACCCTGTAGGGATTACCTATTTGTTTTTCATCTTAATGTCGATGTACACACCAGCCGGTACTTCCAATTTAGATAAAGCATCAACTGTTTTCTGTGTCGGTGTAATGATATCAATCAATCTCTTATGAGTTCTCTGCTCAAACTGCTCTCTGGAATCTTTGTATTTGTGAGTCGCTCTAAGAATTGTAATAATCTCTTTCTTTGTCGGCATCGGAACCGGTCCGCTCACCTTAGATCCTGTTTTCTTTACTGTTTCGATGATACTCTTTGCGCTTGCATCGATTAACTGATGATCATACGCCTTTAATGTAATTCTCATTACCTGACTTGCTGCCATAAAAAAAGCCGCCTCCTTTTCGTACTATAATGTTCTTGTAGCACGACAAGTGGTGACTGTACACTCCTCCGTGTGTATCGTGAAATCTACACACTGCGTCTCTATTCTAATTCTCATAATTAAAAAATAGATTGTATATTCGTACAGTGACTTGTCGCCAGTTTTAACAACTTGACATTCGCTCCACGGAAAACCTGCAAAGGCTTTTGCCCTTACAGCAACCTCACGCTTCAACACTATCAAGGTCACAACGATTTGATTATAAAGGAAAACATATGGAAATGCAAGAACTTTTTTTACTTTTTTCCAATGTACCAAAGAAAGTGCAATGTTCTTTTTTATTCGCCGGATACTTTACTGCCTTTGATATTTTTATAGTATAGAAATGAGTTTCTTCTATATATATTATCAATTCAGACTATGTAATATAGAAGAAACTCATTATTTTTTAAAGTACCTTTCGATTGCTATATATAATTTCCAAACCGATCTCTCTCCGGTTCTTTTCCTTCGCGGATTAATTGATCCAACAACAGAAAACGATATGTCTTCCCATCGTCTCCGATTCTAATCTGCTTCTTTGTCAGATTCCAGATGGTTTTCATTTCTTCCTCTGTTAATTCAAAGTCAAAAATATTCAGATTCTCTTTTATTCGCCCCGGATTGGCTGACTTTGGAACAGCGCCAAATTCATTTTGAATATGCCAGCGAAGAATAATCTGCCCCGGTGTTTTCTGATGCTTCCTGGCAATCTCTGCGATTCCATGATCTTTGAGTGGACTGTCCACTTTTACCGTTTCCTCTATTTCTTTCGTCTTGCTGTCTTTTCTGCTTTCTCCCGCTGCCGCAAACGGACTCCAGGCGACAGGAAATACATCATGATCCTTACAGTAGTCCACAATCTCATGCTGCACCAGATACGGATGCATTTCAATCTGATTTACCATCGGCATAATGCCTGTTTCATGAGCGCATGCTTCCATATGTTCCGGATAAAAATTACTGACACCAATTGCCCGAATCACGCCTTCTTCATAGCATCTCACCAGCGCTTTCCACGTGGAAACATACATATCTTTTCCCGGCCAATGCACTAAAAACAAATCAATTTGTTCCAGACCCAAACGCTGTCTGGAGGCTTCCACCGCCCTTAACGTATTATCATATCCCTGAAACCGATTCCGAACTTTTGTCGTCACAAAAATATCTTCTCTTCTTTTTCCAGACCGGCGAATTCCTTCTCCAACGGCCTCTTCATTTAAATACACCTGCGCTGTGTCGATTCCACAATATCCCTGTTCTAATGCATACTTTACCATCTCGCTGCATTGTTCATCTTTCAATTTCCATGTTCCAAACCCCAGTACAGGCATTTTTACTCCATTACTCAATGTTCTTGTCAAGTTCATTTTCATTCCCTCCAAAGAAAAAGATAACAGGGTGCACCACTCCGGGCACACCCTGTTTTCAAAATGACGATTATTCCATATTTGCGTGACGCTTAAATAAATCTTCATTCGTTTGGTTTGTAATTTTCATTAAATCCATTACCATTGCATCATAAGTAATCCAGCTTAACTCCTCAAAAGAAGAACCGGATGCCTGAACGCTTTTTTTGCCTTCTCCTTTTACTTTTTCGGTTTCTCCCGGAATTTTAATACATGCGTCTGCCATAGATCCAATTTTATTTTCCGGAAACATCGTAAGCGTTGCAACTTTTGCTCCCTGATCCTTTGCTTTTTTACTGTTAGACACTAAACTTGCCGTATTTCCGGATCCTGAGCCAACAATCAAAAGATCTCCTTCCTGAATGGATGGGGTTGTTGGTTCTCCAACAAAGTATACAGTATATCCAAGGTGCATTAAGCGATTTGAGAATCCTCTCGCTGCAAATCCGGAGCGTCCCGCACCACCGATAAAAATTCTTTTTGCTTCTACAATTAATTTTTCTACAGCTTCCAATTCTTCATTATTTATTAGTTCCGCATTTTCTTTCAACTCATCGAGAATTGCAAAAATATTCTTTGCTTCTTTCATGATATCATCTCCCTGTTCTTTACAACATTGCTTCTTTGATTGCCTTTGCTTCTGCCACCGGATCCTCTGCGTTTCCAATCGCACTTCCCACAATGACAATTTCCGGTTTTAATGCTACATATTTTTCAATGGTTTTGCTGTTAATTCCTCCGGCAACTGCAATCTCCGCTTTTTTAGAACACCCGACCATAACTTCTAAGTCCTGAATTGGTTCCCTTCCAACTGCCTGCGCATCTGCTCCTGTATGTACCGCCAAAACATCCACTCCGATTTCTTCTAATTCTGCTACTTTTGCAGGAATATCTTCAATCGTAATCATATCTACCACTAATTTTTTTCCATAATCCTGCGTAGCCTTAAATGCACCTTTTACAGTTAATACATCGGCTGCGGCACATACTGTAACATAGTCAGCTCCGGCTTTGATTGCATTTTCTGCCTCAAAGTATCCTCCGTCCATAATCTTGCAGTCTGCTAAAATTTCTTTATCTGGAAATGCTTTTTTCAATGCTGCAACTGCATCGTTCCCTGCACCTAAGCATAATGGCGTCCCCACTTCAAGGATATCCACATAATCCTTTACTTTTTCCACCAATTCAATGGCTGCCTCTGTTTTCATTTCGTCTAAAGCTAACTGTAATTTCATTTTTATTTCCTCCTGAAATCTATCTCTATTTTTTATTTTCTGACTAGCGATTGTACTGTTCTTTTAATTCCTTATAATATTTTACAATCTCCTGATACATTCTGCTGCCTTCTTCAATTCCAGTATAATGCTCAATTGCGTTCTCTATACCATTTTCATTCACATAAGCAAGCAATTCTGCAGATTGTTCATCTTCTTTGACATCAAATAGGAAAGCTGCTGCAATTCCTTTTAAAAGCATCTCGTTTTTCAGCCCTTTTTCTTCACACTGTACTGCAGGTCCTACCAGACGATCCTCATGCCCAAGCTTACGGATTGGGGCTCTGGATATACGCGCCACTGTATCCACAATTCCCGGGGTTAAAAAACGATTCAGAGCAAAGTCAATATAATTTACCATTTCCTCATGAGTAAATCCGTGTTTTTGCTCTAACAATGCCGCAACCTCCAACATTACAGTTCTTGTCATGTTTACGTTATCTTCTGAAGCAAAATAATCCTGAATAATTTCATATCCCATTAAATGTGCCATATATCCGGACCATGCATGCCCGCAGTTAATCGTATATAATTTTCTCTCCAGGAATTTTTGAAGATTATCTGTGTACTCCGCTCCCTGAATCGGAGGATTGGACGGGTCTGTCAGCTTATCCACTTCCACTGCCAATTCATGATCTTTTCCGATTTCAATTCCGTCTCTTCCATCACGATCTGTTCCGAATACCATACGGTCTACCGCAGTATTTGGAATTGCCGCAATTTGATCCACTTCCTCCTCTGTGAGAATTCCCGTTGCCACAATTTCCTTTTTCAACATATCTCCACAGAATAATGCATTTTCACAAGGGATAACATTGATTTTTTCTTTTCCTGCATCCAATCTCGCTTTCAGACCTTTCGCAAGATTCCCTGCAATTTTCGGGAAATTATCTGCCAACACCGCTGTTGTCACAAGGTCTGCATCCTTGATTGTTTCGGTAACCTCGTCCGGCTGTGTAATCGGAGACAGCGCAGAAACTTTATCAATCTCTTTTCTCTTATAATTTTCTTCAATCACATAAAGATAATAATTGTGATATTGATTCAGTTCCTCGTTTACTTTTTCATTTACATCCACAAACACAATTTCGTATCCCGTGTCGTGAAGTAAATCAGCAATAAAACCTCTTCCAATTTTTCCTGCACCAAAATGCACCGCTTTCATCTGAATTCCTCCTAACATCTCTTACATTAAAAATTTATAGTTTTATACCTCAATCCCCGGGGATTTCGCATCGTAATCAAGCAATTCCTTCAACTCATCATCCAGTCTCAAAACTGTCAAAGCCGCTCCATTCATATCTAAGGATGTCACATAATCGCCGATCCATACTTTATAGACAGACAATCCCTGTTCCCTTAAATATGCTTCTACTTCGTCGTACAACACATACAATTCCATTATTGGCGTAGCGCCAAGTCCGGAAAGCAGCACTGCAACTTCATCACCTCCTGCCGGTTCCAGATCTTGAATCACAGCCTCTGCCATATCTCTGGCTATTTCTCTGGCAGGTTTCATTTTCTGGACATTCATTCCCGGCTCTCCGTGATGACCGATTCCAAATTCTAAATTTCCATCCTCAATCTGAAAATTCGGATGTCCCACTGCCGGAATTGCACAAGGCTCCAGCCCTACACAAATGCTTCTTGTATTATCAACTGCTTTTTGTGCTGTTTGGATCACCTCATCTAAATCAGCCCCTAAAGCAGCCTTGGCTCCACCGACTTTCCACATGAAAACGCCGCCTGCAATTCCATGTCTCTTCTCTTTTGTCTCTTTGGGAGAAGACGCCACATCGTCTGTTGCTGTCACAAATTTCACCGTCACTCCCTGTTTCCTGGCTTTCCGCACCGCCATTTTGACATTCATATTATCTCCGGCATAATTTCCAAATAAACAAGCCACGCCTTTGCCGGAATCAGCTTCCATAAATGCATCGTAAAACGCCTGTGCAGACGGTGATGAAAAAACTTCTCCAACTGCTACCGCATCCATCATATTTTTTCCCACATACCCAAGAAATGCCGGTTCATGTCCACTTCCTCCTCCGGTCACCAATCCTACTTTTCCTTCCACCGGAGCATCTTTATACTTTACAACACGATCATTTTTTTCAGAGCGCACAATCAAATCACTATGCGCTTTCACAAATCCCTTTACCATATCTTCCACGATATAATCTGGATCATTGACAAACCTCTGCATCTTTCGCTCCCTCTATTCTAAATTTGTATGTCTTTCCATCATCTCTTCACTGGTCTGATGAAGATCATCCATCAGAGTCATAATGACGCTGTCATATACCAGCCAGCTCATCTGTTCAAATAAATTTCCCATGGGCTGGAGAGACTCTGCCAGATTTTTTTCTCCTTCTGCCTTTTTCGGTGTGGACCCCGGAACCGTTACAATAACATCTGCCATATTCCCAATGGTATGGTCTGGAAACATTGTGACCGTTGCGATTTTTGCTCCGACAGCTTTTGCCTTTTCCCCCATCACAATCAGGCTCTTCGTTGTTCCTGATCCAGACCCCAGAACCATTAAATCTCCTTCTTTAATTGGCGGACAGGAAATTTCACCTACAAAATGCACATCAAATCCCATATGAAGCAGACGATTTGTAAAACCTCTTGCCGCCAGACCTGAACGTCCAGCCCCTGCCAAAAAGATTTTTCCTGCATGTTTCACTGCATCTGCCAGACTCTGTACATCCTCTTCCTGCACCATACCGGAAAACTTTGATAATTCATCTGTGATAACTTTTAATTTCTTTGCCTCCATAAGAGTCCTCCTAATTAATTCTCACATTTTGTTGTGTCTTTATGTGTTGTTTTGTTGTTTTATAGCGTTATCATACATCTGCACACCACATTTGTCAATGGTTTTTCCTTTAATAATGTGTATTTTTGAGTTTTTTTGTGTATCATTTGACTATATTCATGATATATTATAAAATAATCTTAATAATACATATAAAGAGGAGGATCCTTATGGGGAAATTAATTGCCGCGGAACGGCAAAAAGAAATTTTACAGCTTCTCCATGATAACGGCAGCGTAAAAATCGGACAGCTTGCTGAACAATTTGAAGTTTCCCGGGAAACCATTCGGCGTGATTTGTCCTATTTAAACGAAATCGGTGCCGCACAGAGAAGCCACGGAGGCGCAACCTCCATGTATGAATTTGGCAGTAATATACCAATTGAGACAAGAATCAACAAAGATGCCGCGCTAAAAACAAAGCTCTGTGAAAAAGCTTTGGAATTTATCCCTCAGACAGGCGTTATCTATTTGGATGCGGGCAGTACCATGGTTCATATGGCAAAACTTCTGGCAAAACGTTCAAAATGCACCATTGTCACCTGCTCACTCAGCGCCGCCAACGTGCTGGTGCACAGTGATAATACCACAATTATCACCGGAGGACAGCTGAACGCAAATATGTCTGCGGAAGGATTTCAGACAACCAATTTTATTAATAATCTAAAAGTTGCAGTCTCCTTCCTCGGAACCAACGGCTTTGAACAGCACAGAGGTCCCGCAGTCTCTGATTTTGCAGACGCTCAGACAAAACAGGCAATTCTTCCGAATTCCAAACTAAATATTGTAATTTCTGACAGCTCAAAAGCATTTGCATCTGCTTTAATCCAGTATGCAAGCTGGAGAGACATTGATTATTTTGTCACCGACAGCGGACTGCCGAAACCACTCTATGATATGATCAGTGAATTAACCAATGTTGTCCTTGTCGATGTATAAAAAAAGTAGTTCGATTCTGCCCATGAATCGAACTACTTTTTACATATTTTAGTACTCAATGCATATTGCACGAGTGACTGGCTTTTCTAAAATTTCCGAAAACGTTCATATCGCTGATTTACAATCTCTTCTGGTTCCATTTTATCATACCTGGAGAGAAAATCTAAAATCATTTTTTTCATCTGCTCTGAAATTTCAAGAATATTGTCAATACATGCCGGTTCAGGCTCTCTGATTACCTGCTCCACAATTCCCAGCTCTTTTAAATCCTGTGCCATAATTTTCATAACCTTTGCCGCCTCTGAAGCACGGTTCCCGTCCTTCCAAAGAATTGCGGCAAAGCCTTCCGGAGACAAAACAGAATATGTTGAATTTTCCATGCTCCATACCTCATTGCCCACAGCCATGGCAATCGCTCCTCCGCTGCCTCCTTCTCCAATCATAATTGAGAGAATGGGCACTTTTAAATTAGACATTTCAAAAAGATTCCGGGCAATCGCTTCTCCCACGCCGCCTTCTTCCGCTTCCAGTCCGCAAAAAGCTCCCGGCGTATCTACAAACAAAATAATAGGCCGATGAAATTTCTCCGCCTGCTTCATTAACCGCAAAGATTTCCGATACCCTTCCGGCGAAGGCATTCCGAAATTCCGTTTGATATTCTCTTTTGTAGAGCGCCCCTTCTGCTGTCCAATAACCGTAACCGCTCTTCCTCCGATGGATGCCAATCCGCCGACAATTGCCTTATCATCACCAAAATAGCGGTCTCCGTGCAGCGACATGTAACGATCGAAAATCGTAGAAATGTAGTCAAGACTGGTCGGGCGCTCCGGAGATCTTGATATCTGAACCCGCTCCCACGGTGTAAAATTCTTACTCATATTCACAACTCCTTATGATGGTCACTAACACCTTCCGCAAATTTTTTCGTTCTACAATTTTGTCAACGAATCCATGCTCCAGCAAAAACTCTGACTTTTGAAATCCTTCCGGAAGTTTCTGCCCAATGGTTTGCTCGATCACCCGAGGACCTGCAAATCCAATCAGCGCTCCCGGCTCCGCCAAAATCACATCGCCAAGCATCGCAAAGCTTGCAGTCACCCCTCCGGTTGTTGGATCTGTCAGAACCGTAATATACAAAAGTCCGGCCTCATCATGGCGTCTTAATGCGGCAGATGTTTTTGCCATCTGCATCAGCGAGATGATTCCTTCCTGCATTCTGGCTCCTCCAGAGCAGGTAAAGATGATAACAGGAAGTCTCTGTGCCGTAGCTCTCTCTACAGTGCGGGTAATTTTTTCTCCCACAACTTCCCCCATACTTCCCATCATGAAGTCTGCCCCCATGACAGCAATCGCCACATCCTTGCCTCCAATTTTTCCTTTACCGGTCACTACTGCTTCATCCAGATTGGTAACAGATCTCTGGCGTTCCAGTTTACTCTTATATCCGGGAAAATTTAATGGATCACTGGTTTCCATTTTCGCATCCCACTCTTCAAATGTATCTTTGTCCAAAACCATTGCAACCCTGGATCTTGGACGAATCCGAAAATAATTTCCGCAAAAAGGACATACTGAATCATTTTCCATCAGATCCTCATTGTAAACCGGTTTCCCGCAGGAAGTACATTTTTGAAACAGTCCTTCCGGCGCCTGATATTCTAAAAGTGTGTCCTTCGCCTTGCGTACTCTCTCTGCCTGCATTGCCTCTTGAGGCGTTAAAGTCCGCTTTTTAAACATATCCTTTAATGACATTCTTCTCCCAGCTCCTTTTGGAATCTTTCAATAAATCCGGTATCCACATTGCCACTGATAAAATCCGGATGATTGATAATTTCATATTGATAGTCAATATTAGTTTTAATTCCTTCCACGACCAATTCTCCAAGTGCATTTCTCAGCTTTCGCAGTGCCAGCTCCCGATTCTTATCATAGACAATTAATTTTGCAACCATGGAATCGTAAAACGGCGGAATTTCATATCCTGCAAACAATGCAGAATCAATTCGGACTCCTTTGCCTCCCGGAAAATGTATATTTGACACTGTTCCCGGGCTCGGCATGAACTCATGCTTTGTATCCTCTGCATTGATTCTCACTTCAATGGCATGTCCATGAACCTGAATTTCTTCCTGACTGTAGGTTAAATGCTGTCCGGCTGCAATGCGAATCTGTTCCCGAATCAAATCAATTCCAGTGACCCATTCCGTGACCGGATGCTCCACCTGAATCCTTGTATTCATTTCAATAAAATAAAAATCTCCATGCTTATCTCTTAAAAATTCTATGGTCCCGGCGCTGTAATATTCTGCAGCCCTGGCTGCTTTCACTGCAATCGCACCCATTTCCCTGCGCGTTTCTTCATCAATTGCCGGCGATGGCGACTCTTCAATTAGCTTTTGATGTCTTCTTTGGATGGAACAATCACGCTCTCCGAGATGAACAACATTTCCAAATTTATCCGCAAGAATCTGAAATTCAATATGGCGCGGGTTCTCAATATACTTTTCAATGTACATGGTGCCGTCCCCAAAGGCATTTTCCGCCTCCAGCTTCGCGGTTTCAAAGATGTGCTCAAATTCATCTCCGCAGGCACATACTCTCATCCCTTTTCCGCCGCCTCCTGCGGATGCCTTGATCATCACAGGATACCCCATTTCATCCGCAATTTTTTGACCTTCTGCGGCTTCATAAACTGCCTCTTTTGTTCCCGGAACCACCGGAACCCCCGCCTCGATCATTGTCTTTCTGGCCTCTGATTTATTTCCCATTCGGTCAATAATCTCTGCCGACGGTCCAATAAACGTAATGTTGCATTTCTGACACATCCGAACAAATTTGCTGTTTTCTGATAAAAACCCAAATCCCGGATGAATAGCATCAGCTCCTACAGCCATTGCAGCTCCAATCACACGCTCCATATCAAGATAGCTGTCTTTTGCCGGAGCAGGTCCGATACAAACCGTCTCATCTGCCAGCTGTGCATGCAGCGCATCCCGGTCTGCCTCGGAACAAATTGCCACAGATATAATATCCATCTCACGACAAGCTCGGATAATGCGTACTGCAATTTCTCCTCTGTTCGCAATTAAAATTTTCTTAAACATTAAGAAACACCCTCTCTTATCCAATCATAAATGTGATTTCAGCAGATGCAACCATCTTTCCATCTACTTTTGCAATGCCCTTTGCAACGCCTACCGGGCCCTTGACCTTTATCATTTCAACTTCCAGACTCAATACATCTCCCGGCACAACTTTTCCTCTGAATTTCGCCTTATTTACGCCTCCGAGAAATGCAATTTTTCCCCGATATTCATCTGCTGACAGCGCGCAAACAGCCCCTGTCTGTGCCAACGCCTCAATGATCAGAACTCCCGGCATCACCGGTTCCTGTGGAAAATGCCCTGCAAAAAACGGCTCATTGTATGTAACACATTTTTTCCCGACAATGCGCTTTCCCTCTTCCATTTCCTCTACGCGGTCCACCAGCAAAAAAGGACTTCTGTGAGGAATGATCTTCATAATCTCTTTTATATCCAACATGACTTCTTCCTCCTACTGAACTACAACCAGAGTTTGTCCATACTCTACCATTTCGCCGTTTTCCACAAGAATTGCTGCAACTGTTCCGTCATATTCACTCTCAACTTCATTCATTAGCTTCATAGCTTCTACAATTCCAATGACCTGTCCTTTTTTTACAGAATCACCGACAGATACAAATGGCTCTGCGCCTTCTGCAGGCGCCGCATAAAAAGTCCCAACCAATGGCGCTTTCACTTCGTTTCCGGTCACTGTCTCATCTTTTGAATCCGTTTCTTCCGGCAACGAGGGCTCCACAGAAATCGGCTCCGGCGTTGCGGTTCCAAGCGAAGCTGCGCCAGCCTCGAAATACTTTGCTTTTTTCTTTGCGATGCGAATGGAAAACTCATCATTTTCGTATTCAAATTCATCAATCTCAGCTTCGGAAACTGCTGAAATTAATTCTTTCATTTCTTTTATTTTCATTGAAGTAAGCCCCCCCTAATCCTCAAATTTCTTCAGAAGAAGTGTTGCATTATGACCGCCGAACCCTAAGGAATTGCTCATAACATAATTTACCTTGCGGTCTGTGACCGGCGCCAAAGTGTAATCCAGATCACATTCCTCATCCAAAACCTTCAGTCCCACCGTCGGATGAATATAGTTTTCTTCAATGGATTTCACACAAGTAATAAACTCAATGGCTCCTGCCGCTCCAAGTCCATGTCCGATCATAGACTTTGTAGAACTGATTTTTACATGGTAGGCATGCTCTCCAAGAGCTTTCTTAATTGCCATGGTCTCAAACAAATCGTTGGCGTGGGTACTTGTCCCGTGTGCATTGATATAATCAATCTGCTCTGGTTTTATTTGGGCTTCCTCCATGGCAAATTCCATCGCTCTTGCGGCTCCATCTCCGTCTTCTGCCGGAGATGTAATATGAAATGCATCGCTGGTTGCGCCATATCCCACGACTTCTGCCAAAATTTGGGCGCCTCTCTTTTGTGCATGTTCGAGGCTTTCTAAAATTACAACGCCTGCGCCCTCTCCAATGACAAAACCGTCCCTTTCTTTGTCAAATGGAATGGAAGCTCTGTTAGGATCTTCCGAAGTGCTCAGTGCAGTTAAGGAAGCAAATCCGCCCACCGCAACCGGAGTCACTGCCGCTTCGGTTCCTCCTGCAACCATCACCTCTGCCTCTCCAATCTGAATCGAACGAAAAGCTTCCCCGATCGACTGCGTTCCTGTCGCACATGCTGTTACAACATTGATGCTTTTTCCTCGCAGCCCATAGGCAATGGAAACATTTCCAGCCGCCATATTGGAGATCATCATCGGCACTGCCAGCGGCTTCACCCGCTTCGGTCCTTTGGCATCAATCACTCTGGTGGTAGCTTCTACCATTTGAAGACTCCCCACTCCTGATCCAATGGAAACTCCGATTTTTGCTGTATCTTCTTCTTCCAGATTCAAACCTGCATCCGAAATCGCTTCTCCTGCCGCTGCCACTGCATATTGTGAAAACAGTTCCATTCGCCTTGCAGCTTTTGCATCCATATAATCCTTTGCTTTAAAATCTTTGACTTCTGCTGCCAGATGTGCTTTGTACTCGGACGCATCAAAATGAGAAATCGGGGCAAATCCGATTCTCTGCGTTTTAATGCTGTCCCAAAATTCTTCCACGCTGTTTCCAATTGGGGTAATTGCCCCCATACCGGTCACAACAACTCTTTTCAAATTTTTCATTGTTTCTACTCTCCTTTACATTCCCATTCCGCCGTCTACACTAATTGTCTGACCCGTAATATAGGATGCCTTTTCTGATGCAAGAAAAGCAACTGTTTCTGCAATATCTTTTGTCTGACCCATTCTCTTTAACGGAATTGCAGAAAGCAGTCCTTCCTTCACATCTTCCGGCAAAACATCTGTCATTTCCGTCTCAATAAATCCAGGCGCAACAGCATTCACAGTGATTCCTCTGGAACCTAATTCCCTTGCCAAAGATTTTGTCATCCCAATGATGCCGGCTTTTGACGCACAATAGTTTACCTGTCCCGGATTTCCCATAACACCGGATACTGAAGACATATTGATAATATGACCGGAGCGCTGTTTGAGCATAATTCTTGAAACATGCTTCATACAATTAAACGCACCTTTTAAATTCACTTCTACGACTTTATCAAACTCTTCTTCACTCATCTTTAAAATGAGATTATCTTTTGTAATTCCCGCATTGTTTACTAAAATATCAATAGATCCAAATTCTTTTTTTACAGAAGTCATCATTTCTTTTGCAACCTGAAAATCTGAAACATCTCCCTGATATGCCTTGGCACGTCCTCCGGCTTCTGTAATCTCTCTGACTACCTCTTCCGCTTTTTCTTTCGATCCGCAGTAATTTACAATTACAGCCGCTCCATACCCTGCAAGAGTTAAAGCTGTCTCACGCCCGATTCCACGGCTTGCTCCTGTTACCACTGCAACTTTTCCTTTTAACATCAAAGAATCTCCTTTATCTTTTCCAAATCTTCTGCTTTTGCCACATTGATTGCCTTGACTGTTCGATTTATTTTGCGCATAAATCCACACAAAGTTTTTCCCGGACCGATTTCAATAAAAGTGTCGGCTCCCTCTTCGATCATCTTCTCTATAGATTGTTCCCAACGAACAGACGAATAAACCTGTTTCCCCAGAAGCTCTTTCACCTCATCTGCTTTTGAAACAACCTCCGCCGTTGTATTAGATATATAAGGAACAACAGGGTCCTTTACTTCAACCTCTTTCAAAACATCCAAAAGCTTTTCCCCTGCTTCCTGAAGCATCGGAGAATGGAACGGACCACTGACTTTTAATGGCAGCACTCTTTTCGCTCCTGCTTCCTTCAACGCTTCTCCTGCCAGCTTCACAGCTTCTGTCTCACCGGAAATTACAATTTGTCCAGGACAATTATAGTTTGCAATGGTTACAATTCCGTGAACCTTCGGTAAAACCGCCTCAATTTCTTCTTTTTTCATGCCGAGGACCGCAGACATCGCCCCTTTTCCTGCCGGAACGGTATCCTGCATGAGAATTCCTCTCTGCCGTACAACTTTGACTGCGTCTTCAAAGCGCATAACCCCGGATGCCACCAGGGCACAATATTCTCCAAGACTTAACCCTGCTGTAAAATCTGGTTTTACTCCCATCTCATCAAGCTTTCTCAAAATTGCCACACTGGCGGTCACCATTGCCGCCTGTGTATATTCCGTAATATGTACCTCATCATTTTCTTCAAAGCAAAGCTTTTTTACATCAATATCTAAAACCTCATTGGCCTGATCAAAAATTTCCTTGCTGCACGCAAAAGCATCATAAAAATCTTTTCCCATGCCAACGTACTGTGCTCCCTGTCCAGGAAACATAAACACGATTTTACCCATAATCCTCACCTCACAAAATCAACTTCTTTGCCTCTTCTAAATCTTTGGCTTTCGCCAGATATCAGTTCCTGAAAATGTTCTCCCGTATGCAAGCATCCGTCGTTTCTTCAGGAACTGCTGTCTGGCTCAATGCTTTTTAAAATTAGTTTGATCTTCAAAATATTTTCTTCAAAAAATTGACTTATAACAATATTGTTATAAGCCAATCTTATAAAATCCTTAGTCTTCTACACCTTTGTCTTTTAAGTAATTGATTACATCTTCTACTGTATTCAGTTCTGCAAGATCATCAGATGGAATCTCCACATCATATTCTTCTTCTAATGCCATTACCAATTCAAACAGGTCCAAGGAATCTGCCTCTAAGTCATCTTTAAAAGAAGCCTCTAACGTAACTTCATCTTCACTGACACTTAACTGCTCTGCAATGATCTCTTTCATCTTCTCTAACATAATCGTTCTCCTTCATACTTCTTAATTAAGTTGATTCTCAAAGTATACATTTATCTACCTTTGCTTGTCAAGCATTCCTGCAGATTTTATTATACTAAGGTATGTTAAATTATGCAAGTAAATCAAATCGTTGAGTTCCGCGAATTTTCCATGTATTCACAAAATGCTCAAACTTTTATCACATTTTGCTCATAGTTTTATCACACTTTCGTTAGCTTTTTCCCTTAAAGTTAATAGAAGCCATAGAAAAGGAGGCCAAATTATTGATAGAAGTAAAACATCTTATGAAAAAATATGGAAATCATCAGGCGATCTGCGATCTGTCATTTCATATTGCAAAAGGAAAAATCTACGGATTTCTCGGACCAAACGGCGCCGGTAAGTCTACGACAATGAACATCATGACCGGATACATCGGGGCAACCGCGGGAGAGGTCCTCATTGACGGCACAAACATTTTGGAGGAACCTGAAAAAGCAAAAAAATCCATTGGATATCTTCCTGAGATTCCACCATTATATCTTGACATGACCGTCAGAGAATATTTAAATTTTGCTGCAGAATTAAAGAAAATTCCCAAGCGAAACCGTTCCAGGGAAGTATCTAAGGTTTTAGAACTTGCAAAACTTCAGGATGTAGAAAACCGCTTAATCCGAAATCTGTCCAAAGGCTACCGGCAGAGAACCGGTCTTGCCTGTGCAGTGCTTGGTTTCCCAAAGATTATCATTCTGGACGAACCGACTGTCGGACTTGATCCAAAACAGATGATTGAAATTCGCCAGTTGATCCGGACCTTAGCCAAAGATCATACTGTCATTTTAAGTTCCCACATTTTAGCAGAAGTGCAGGAAATCTGCGACTATATTCTAATTATATCCAAGGGAACACTGATTGCAGAAGGCACACCAAAGCAGTTGGAAGAACTTGCATACACAAAGTCTTCCATCGAACTCACCATTCGATCTGACGCAAAAACCATCCAAAAAACCCTTGATTCCATCGACTCCGTCGAGGAGATACAATGGCTCGGGCACACAGAAGATTCCTGCAGCATCGAAATCAGCACAAACAGCGATGCAGAAGAACTCTGTTCCTCTCTCTCGCTTGCTTTTGCAGAACAAAAGATTCCGATAACCCAAATGTATGTAAGCAAAGCAACCTTGGAAAATATCTTCCTGGAGCTTACAAATTCCGAAAATCATTTCGACACCAAAGGAGGTCTTACAGATGAAAGCAATCTATAAAAGGGAGATCCATTCCTATTTCAATTCCATGATTGGATGCGTTTTTGCTGCATTTCTAACCATCATCGGCGGAATTTATTTTATGGTTTATAACTTAAACAGCGGCTATCCCTTTTTCTCTTACTCGCTTGCAGGGGTTATTTTCATGCTTCTTGTTTCTGTTCCGGTGCTCTCCATGAAATCTTTTGCAGAAGACCGAAAAAATAAAACGGATCAGCTTCTTTTAACCTCTCCTGTTTCTCTGACAGAAATTGTTCTGGGAAAATATCTTGCAATGATTACAGTTTTTGCGGTTCCCTGCGTTATCTATTGCTTATTTCCTTTGATCATTAAATTGCAGGGAACCGCACACCTTCTTGTAGATTATTCTTCCATTTTGGCTTTCTTCCTTTTAGGATGTGTCTATATTGGAATCGGCATGTTTTTATCTTCTCTGACAGAGAGTCCGGTCATTGCAGCCATCAGCACATGTGCCGCCTTATTTTTCTTCTATTTGCTGGATAATCTGCTTGCCTATATGCCCACAAGTGCAGTCAGTAATCTTATCATATTGATTTTCATGATCACAGCTGCCGCCGGAATTGTTTATCATATGACCAAAAATCAAGTCATTGCCGGCAGTATTGAGCTTCTTGGCATCATTACGGCAATTGCGGTTTATTTTATCAAATCATCCCTTCTGGAAAGTTTATTTACAAACCTTCTGGAACATCTTGTTTTGACAGATATTTTTTACAACTTCTCCCAAAACTATATCTTTGATCTTGGGGGGCTGTTTACCTATATAACTCTGATCGCTCTTTTGGTATTTTTAACAATTCAGACTTTCCAGAAAAGACGATGGAGCTAGGAGGATATTCACATGGAAAAAATCAAAAAACTATTTCAAACCAACGATTCCAAACGCGGTGCTTTCAGTCTTACCATGACTGCCGCAGTCATCGGAATTGTTATTCTATTAAATCTTCTTGTTGGATTCATTCCGCAGAAAACAAGACAAATTGACATCAGTGATACAAATATTTATGAAATTTCCTCAAAAAGTCAAAAACTATTGAAAAATTTAGATCAAGATGTCACATTGTATGTGCTGGCTGAAAAAGATCAAGCCGACGACAGAATCCGCACATTTTTAAACAAATATGCATCTATCTCTGGAAAAATCAAGATCCAATGGATTGATCCGGTACTACATCCATCTGCTCTGACCAAATATGGCGTAGAAGCAAATACAATTGTTGTATCATCCAAAAAGACAAATCGAACAACTTCCGTTTCTTTTGATGATATTCTAATAACATCTTCTTCCTATTATAATACTTCATCGTCTGCTTCTCAATTCGACGGTGACGGACAGCTTACCAGTGCAGTCAATTATGTTACCAGTGACAAAGAATATAAGGCTTATTACACATCCGGTCACGGAGAAACTGCCTTATCCTCAGAGGTTACAAGCCTGCTGACAAAATCAAGAATTACTGCAGAAGAATTGCTGCTCCTGACCAAATCCTCCATTCCGGATGATTGCGACCTGTTAATCATCAATGGTGCTACCAGCGATCTGACAAACGGGGAAATAAAACTTCTTTCCAATTACCTGAAAAAAGGCGGCAAAATTGTAACTCTTCTTGCACAAACCGATAAGAGTATGAAAAATCTTTACGGACTTCTCGAGGATTACGGATTGAAGGTTTCCAGCGGATATATTGCAGATGCAGAACGCTGTTACCAGGGAAATTATTATTATCTTGTTCCGAACCTTTCTGTCAGCGGCGATATGGCTTCCGGCATCAGTTCCGGCTCTGTTCTTTTGGTAAACTCAAAAGGAATGACTACCACAGAGCCAGTCAGGGATTCCATTACTACAGAATCTTTCATGACAACTTCGGAAAATGGTTATGCCGTGACAGAAAAAAAACAGACCCAGGGCACTTATGTACTCGGCGCTGCTACATCAGAAACTGTTACAGTGAAAAATAAAAACGGCAAAAAAGTAAAAGAGGATGCCCGTCTGACTGTATTTGGAAGTAATATGCTAATAGACGAGCAAATTACCAGTGCTTTTTCGTCTCTTGAAAACCTGACATTGTTTACCAATGCTATTACAGAAAACCTTGATGATGCAAACAATATTTCCGTTTCACCAAAGAGTCTGGAAGTTAGCTATAATACCATCGCCCATCCGGGACCATTCAGCATTCTTGTTATTTTTGTCATTCCGCTGGCGCTGATTGTTGGCGGCTTCATTGTTTGGTTCCGCCGAAGAAGAAGATAAGGAGACCTTATGAAACAGCAAAAAAAATTACTCACTTTAATTCTCATATTCTCAGGACTTTTTGTCATGTATATGGGAATCACTCTATACCAGAAACAGTCTTCTTCTAAGTCTTCTGATCAAGAATATATTGTGAATTTAAAATCTCTGACCTCCCTTTCTTACACCAATGATAAAGATACGTTACATTTCATAAAAGACGACGGCACTTGGTATTACAGCAAACACAAAGACTATCCAATCATTCAGTCTTATCTGAAAGAAATGGCTTCAAAATTTCAAAAAGTTGATGCGGTCAGAGAGTTAAAAGGAGCAGATGCACTCAAGGATTACGGTCTTGACAAACCGACCTATACGGTAAAAGTAAAGGATTCCTCAGGCAAAGAAGTCACTTATTATATCGGAAATGCCACCGGAGACAATTATTACTTTACCTGCAAAGATCAATCAAAAATTTATACGGTATCCTCCGATCTCATCTCCAATTTATCTTATTCTCTGGATGATTTTATTGAGACAGATACCTTTCCTTCCTTAAGCACCGGAAACTTAAAAAAAGTAATCGTCACAGAAAACGGAAAACAAACTGTCTATTCCGGTAACAAAGAAAATTTAGACGGGATTGCCGGAGGACTTGGCGTCTTTACTTTCGGAGACTGCCAAAATTATTCCGCGACCAAACAAGATTTAATTTCCTATGGACTTGATGCAGGTTCCCGAATTTCCGTGCAGATTACCTACAAAGATACTACAACCAAAAAAACAGATACCATTGCATTGTACATTGGAAAAAAGGATTCTTCCAAAGAAAACTACTATGTTCAGCTGGAAGGCTCTGATATGGTTTATTTCAGCGATGCTGATGTGATCAAGAATATTTTGAATCCGTAATGGAAGACTCCATCAAGAAAAGGCTGCCTGTTGGTGATACAGGCAGCCTTTTAAATGGTGAATATACATTAAGTATAGAAACAAGCTTCTTTCATTATTGTACTTCTTTGATTTTTTTAATTTCTTCAATCATAACCGGAAGCACTTTCATTACATCTCCCACAATTCCTACATTGGCTACATCAAAAATCGGCGCATCTTCATCTTTGTTAATTGCCACAATATAATCAGAATTCATGATTCCTGAAATATGCTGTGTTGCACCGGAAATCCCACATGCGATATAAAGCTTCGGAGCAACAATTTTTCCGGACTGTCCAACCTGATGGATTTTAGATACCCATCCGTCTTCTATTGCCGGTCTCGTAGCTCCTACCACACCGCCTAACAGACTGCAAAGTTCTTCCACCAAAGCAAAATTTTCTTTGCTGCCCATGCCGCGTCCTCCGGATACAATCACCTCTGCTTCTTCCAGATTGATGGATTCCGCAATCTCTTTTACAGTCTCTGTAATCTGAGTGCGAATCTGATCCTGTGGTACAGACACTTCTTTCTCCACAATCTCTCCCGCTGTCGGATTCTCCAATTTTTGAAAAGCTCCCGAACGCATCGTTGCAACCTGCGGACAACCGTCAATTTCTACATCCTCCAGAATGGTTCCTCCATACAGTGGACAAGTATAAATTACTTTTCCATCCTCCGCTTTCACTGCCATCACATCAGACGCACATCCTGCTCCACATTTTGCCGCGATCATCGGCGCAATGTCTTTCCCATCCTGTGTGCCGCCGATCAGCACTACTGCCGGACTTTCTTCTTTCATTAATTCTGTTATAACTGCTGCATAGGCATCCAGATTAAATTTCTCATACTCTGGTGAATCCACAGTAAGCACCTGATCTGCGCCAGCCGCCGCAACTTTCTCGGCTGCTTCTTTTATACCGTTTCCAATGACTGCCGCAATAACTTTGCCTCCCTTAGCATCCGCCAATTCTTTCGCAGGAGAGAGCATTTCCAATCCGACTTTGACCGGACTGCCTTCCGCAGTTTCCACATATACCATAATATTCTTACAATCTGCCATGTCCTTTGTTCTCCCTTCCTAGAATACTTTGGCATCTGCCATCATTGCCACAGCTTTTAATGCTGAATCTTCATCAGTTTCTTCCTGAATTTTCACTCCAGCCTCTTTCTTGGCAGGTTCATACAGTTTTACCATTTTCACCTTTGCATGATCCATTCCGACGTTCTCATCTGCAAGATCCGCAAGGTCTGCCATGGAAATATCCCCGATTGGTTTTTTTCTGGCTGCCATCTTATTCTTGATGGTCGGATAGCGTGGATCATATTCCGGTTTTGTAACCGTAACAACACACGGAGCGGATGCCTCAACCGTACGATACCCTTCTTCTGTTTCCTGTTTTGCAGTCACTTTATCGCCATTCAAAGCAATCTCTGTGATATTGGTAATTACACCCACATTCATCTCTTCTGCCAAGGTAATTCCTGCCTGACCCAAAGCCGCATCTGTGGCTTCTTTTCCGCAGAAAATAAGATCAAATTTCTTTCCGGAATCTGCCTCCAGTTTTTTTGCCGTACAATTTAAAATTGATGCAATCCCCTTGGTATCAGAGCCTTCAAAGGCATCGTCCTGTACTAAAAAAGCATGATCTGCCCCAACCGCCAAACAGTTTTTCAAAGAATTTTTGGCGCTGGCATCTCCAATACATACAACTGTAATCTCTCCCTCAGAAGCTTCTTTCAGCCGGGCTGCCATCTCTAATGCATACGTATCAAATGCATTGACAACCGGTGTTACATTGGAAAGATCCGGCGTCCCCTCTGCATTTAAGTGTATTTCTACAGAATCATCCGGAACCTGTTTGATACAAACTAAAATGTTCATCGTTCTTACTCCTTTTGCTCGTCTTATTTCCTATCTGCCAATGGTATTATTTGCGATAACGATTCTCTGGATTTCATTACTTCCCTCGAAAATCTGGAAGATTTTTGCATCTCTTAACAATTTTTCTACCGGATATTCTCTGCTGTACCCATATCCTCCAAACATCTGAATTGCTTCGGAAGCTACTTCCATCGCAATATCCGAAGCATAGCATTTTGCAATTGCGGCTTCCTTAGAATGCGGAAGACCCATATCCATCTTTGTCAATGCATGCGCTACCATTTGACGGGCGGTTTCCACTTTGATTTCCATATCCGCTACTTTAAACTGCATTGCCTGATTCTTAATGACCGGTTTCCCAAATTGTACTCTCTCTTTTGCGTAAGCAATTCCTTCATTGATTCCACGCTGTGCAATACCGGCTGCAACGCATCCCATCCATGCTCTTGCCTGATCCAGAGTCTTCATTGCAATTCCAAATCCTTTTCCTTCTCCGCCGACTAAGTTTGCTGCCGGAATTCTGCAATCCTCTAATACCACATCACAGGTATTGGACGTACGAATTCCCATTTTATTTTCTTCATTTCCTGTACTTAAGCCCGGAGTTCCTGCATCTACCAGGAACATGGAAATTCCTTTTACCCCTTTTGACTTGTCTGTCATCGCAGTAATACAATAGAAAGATGCGATTCCTCCGTTGGTAATAAAGCATTTTCTTCCATTTAGTACATACTCATCACCGTCTTTGACCGCAGTTGTTGTTCCGGCGCTTGCATCAGATCCTGCGCCCGGCTCGGTCAAACAGAAGGCTCCGAATCCTCCGTCAATGATTTTCTGACAAACATGTTTTTTCTGTTCTTCATTTCCTGCAATTAATACCGGTTTTGTTCCAAGTCCGCTGGCGGAGATTGTTGTTGCAAATCCTGCATCTGCAATTGCCATTTCTTCAATCAGCGCTGCCACGTCAACCCTGGACAAGCCAGGTCCGCCGTACTCTTCTGGAACTTCCAGAGAATGCAGCTGCATCTCGATCGCCTTATCATAAATTTCTTTTGGCCACTCACCGCTGATATCATATTCTTTACACTGCTCTTTGACTTCGTTTTCACAAAACTCATGAACATCCTGTAATAAATCCTGTGCCTCTTCTGAAATTAAATATGCCATTTCCATATCCTCCTTAAAATAACTGCTTAACTTCTCTATGATTTTTTAATTGCTTATGTTTATGTTTTTTCGCTTTGCTTAAGTTTTATTACCTGTTTCTTTTAAGTTCTATAATTTATAACAAATCTTACCCGGATTTAAAATCATATTTGGATCGAAAACTTCTTTAATTCCTTCCATAACGCGCATTTGTACCGGTCCCAGAGATTGAGCGAGATAATCCATCTTTCCGTGTCCAATTCCATGCTCTCCGGAAATCATGCCGCCAAATTCTGTTGCTTTTGCATAAACCTTATCCATAAATACGGCAACCTGTCTTTTAAACTCTTCTTCTTCCATATCATTGCTGCACGTATAAATATGTAAGTTTCCGTCACCTGCATGACCAAAACTCTTGACTCTAAAATCAGACTCTGCTTCCAAAGACTTCGTATAGGTTAAGAACTCGGCAATTTTATTGGTTGGCACAACCACGTCGCACTCATCCAGCAGCACAGTATCATCTTCAATTGCCTCTAACAGAGCTCCCCGGACAGCCCATGCATCTCTCTTTAATGCCGGTGTGTCTGCCACAAGAACATCAATCGCACCTGCCTCAAACACAACTTCGGAAGCTTCTTCAATAATATCCTCCAGCTGCTCTTCGGAATTTCCGTCGAACGTAGCCAGCAAATAAGCTCCGATTTCCGTTCCTTCCAGTTCTTTTGGATATACTTGCTTTCCTAAGAATTTCTCTGTATCCATTACAACTTCTTTTTCCATAAATTCCAGAGCCTGAGGAGCTAAATGGTGTAAAAAGAACTGTGGAACCGTGGCAATGCAATCTTCCAGATTCTCGTAAGGAATAATTAAACTGATCACCGCTTTTGGCGCCGGGATGACCTTAAGAGTTAATTCTGTAATAATTCCCAGAGTGCCTTCGGAACCAATCATCAAATTTAACAAACTATATCCGGAGCTTGTTTTTGAAACCGTTGCTCCCAGTTTCACAATCTCGCCTGTCGGGAGTACCACCGTCATGGCACGTACATAATCTCTGGTACATCCATATTTCACAGCTCTCATTCCCCCGGCATTGGTTGCCACATTCCCGCCAACCGTTGCAAACTTCTCTCCCGGATCCGGCGGATACAGCAGTCCCTGTTTCTCTGCATCCTGTGCAAGATCATTTAACAGCACTCCGGATTGAATTTTTACTACGAAGTTTTCTTTGTCATATCCAAGAATTTTATTCATCTTGGTCAAAGAAATCATCACACCGCCTCCGATGCTGACTGCTCCCCCAACCAGTCCGGTTCTGGCTCCACTTGGAGTTACAGGAACCTTATGCTCATTACAAAGTTTTACGATTGCTGCAACTTCTTCTGTACTCATCGCTTCAATCAGTACTTCCGGTCTTGCCTTTCCATAAATCGCCATCTCGTCATGGGTGAAATCATCGTTGATTTCATCTCCCACCAGAACACGTTTCGGAGCAATCTCCTTGAATTGTTCAATCATCTCCGGTGTTACCTTGTTATACGAATATTCACTCATCTATTTTCCTCCTTAAAAATAAATTACTATTTTGCACGGACAATTACCGAAACTCCGTCCGGAATTACCGTAATCGGACTGTTCTTCTTACCGAGAAACATATCCGCCATTTTAATTGCCTCATCCACATTCTCGGCATATTCCATCTGCATATCTTCCACCATCTGTTTTGGAGCTTCTGTCACAAGAATGACCTTATATTTCAAAAGAATTCTGCACAAAATCTGCGCCTCCCATTGATCCGGAATGGTTTCATCCCTCGGAGTATCCAAAAACCGTTTCATAATAACTTCTTTGTCTTCTCCTCCGGCAAATGTATCATACAGAGACTGTCCCCCATGCCCGTCGGCACAGCTTGTTACCATGATAATCACGCCACCCGGATTGCAGGTTGCCTCGGCAGCTGTCATTCCTTTCACAGATTGATAAATATTCTGATCCAATGGATAGCCCCCATTGGTAGAAATTACAATATCTGCCGGTCTGGCATCCACACCGGACAACCGATCCACAAATCTGCATCCTTCCCGATGTGCCTCATTGAACTGCCCTGCGTAAGCCTTGATCACTTTTTTATCTTCATCCAGCACCACATTGACAATAAATGCAAGCTTTGCGGTTTCTGCTGCATAAACCATATCTTTGTGGATTGGATTTCCGTCCAGAATTCCGGTTCTGGCATATTTGCTATCAATAAATTCCGAACAGTGATTTGCCATAACCGTCACCGCACTGGAGACACCCGGCAGCACACTTTTTCTTCCTCCTGAGAACCCTGCAAAAAAATGAGGTTCAATAAATCCTTCTGAAATCAACAAATCTGCTTCCCAGGCAACTTTGTTAATTAAGAGCTTACCTCCGGATGGAAGGGTTCCGATCTCCACCATCTCATCATCATTATGACTTAAATGAACAACAAAATGGATATCATCCCGATCTACATACTCCTCTCCGAATTTATAAATCAGCTCTTCCCTTGTGGTAGGACGGTGAAATCCGGTGGCAATTAAAATCGTCAGCTGTGCATCCGGATTGCCCGCCTTAATTTCATCCATCACTGCCGGAAGAATGACTTTACTAGGAACCGGTCTTGTATGGTCACTGGCAATCATAACAATATTTTTCTTTCCTTTTACCAGCTCTCTTAACGGTTCTGACTGAATGGGATGCTCCAGAGCCTCTCTTACCATTTCTTCCTGTCCTTTTTTGGCTTTGTAAGAGCTTGCATCCGACACCAGTGTTCCTTGAAATCTTTCATCAGGAATCGTAACCGTAATCCTCTCTTTTCCAAATGGAAGCCTGACTTCTGCCATATTTTTACCCCTTTCTTTACTAGATGAATTTCACGCCAAAATAGCAAACAACACCATAAACAATCACAAACAACACAAAATATTTAATAACTTTTGTTAAAATCGCGCTTTCTTTTCCAACTGTTGCTGTTGCTGCTGTTGCAACTGCAATACTCTGCGGAGAAATGATTTTTCCTGCAGTACTTCCTACCGTATTCGCAGCCACCAGCCACATTTGATTGATCTGAAGCTCCGCTCCGGTACTTGCCTGAAGTTTTGAAAACAAAACGCTGCTGGAAGTTGAACTTCCCGTTACAAAAGTTCCGATGGAACCGATCAAAGGCGCTACAAGCGGATAGAAGCTTCCCGTTACCTGTACAATAAAGTCTGCGATTGATTGAGTCATTCCGCTGTAACCCATAATTTTTGCAGTTGCCAGAACTGCCATAATCGTAATAATGGTCTTCAGCATCTGAATCACCGTATCACCCAGAACCTTAAAAATTTCTCCCACCGGACATTTTTGAATCAGCCCGCCGATAAAAGCAGCGATGAAAATCAAAATTCCGGGTGTCGCAATCCATGTAAAGGTATACGGTGCGGCTCCTGCTCCTGTATAAATCATCACATCAGACTTAATTGCAGCTAGGGGATCATGAATCGCCGGAACCAGTGTTGAAGTAATTAACAGAAATACTAAAACCAAAATGAATGGACTCCATGCAACCAATGCTTCCTTTCCTGTCAGCCTCTCATCATCATCTTCCATCTGAATATCAAACTTCGACGGTCTCCCCTTAAAAATTACTTTTGCCAGTAAAATTGTCACAGCCATACAGCACACAGAGCCGATAATTGCCGGAAGTTCCGCACCGATAAATCGCGCTGTCAGATACTGTGGAATCACAAATGAAACCCCGGACATCAAAGTGATAAACAATACATCTTTATAATCAGCAAATCCCTTTGCCCCCTCATGCTTTCCTGTCATAAACACTACTAAAAACGGAGCCACAATCACCATCACAGCCAACTGTAATACTACATAAGATGCTGTCATATGCGGACTCATTCCGGTCACATTGGCCGCTGTTACCGTCGGAATACCAATAGATCCAAAAGCCACCGGAGTTGTATTTGCCACAAGACAAACCGTCGCGGCAAAAATCGGTTCAAACCCCAGTCCCACTAAAATTCCTGCCGGGATTGCCACCGCAGTTCCAAATCCTGCCATACCCTCCATAAATCCACCGAATCCCCATGCAATAATCAGCACAAGAATCCTCTTATCTCTGGAAACAGAAGTCAGCATCTTCTTAATCCGTTCCATATTTTTCGTATGTACTACCAAATTGTACGTAAACACTGCTGCCACAATGACTAGGCAGATCGGCCAGATTGCCATTGCAAAACCTTCCAGTCCTCCTGTCAGCACATCAAGAATTTTCTGCTTCCACAAAAACAAAGCTTCCGCCACTGTAATAAGAAGTGCAATCGGACATGCAACGTGCCCTGACATCTTTAATCCGCTTAACGCAATAATCAAAAAGATAATTGGAAGCATCGCCAAAATAAATTGAATGAACATGATGAGTCTCTCTCCTTTCTGTCCAAAAGATCAATGGTTATAAAACGCCTGCTCATTAGAGCCTTTTCTCTTACTCGTTCCCTGCAAGCCCCTTTGTTGTGCGTATACGCGGATTTGTAGGATTGGTCCTACCTTTTTCCTGTATGTATATGGTAGGACCAATCAGATGAAAAGTCAAGCTATTTTTTGTTATTTCTAACTTTTAAATTCTTTTTAAACGCCTTTCTATTGTTTAATTTGCACAATTTTTTAGTTTTTAATTAATTCTGTATATTGTATTTATTGTTTGAAATCAGCTTAAAACCGTTCTTTTCAAAAATAGAAACTCATTTCTATCTCTAAAAATTTCGTCAATTTCTACAAAAATGAATTTCCTGCTTTGTATCTCTTTGAAAACTGTCTCATCTGAACTATATGAACCAGAGACCGAACATATACCTTGTTTGTCCCATTTTACTCAAACCGTACACTCCGCAAAAGATCTCATCGCTGGGAGCGTTTTTGTAATATAGGAAAGTCAGAACTTTCCTAATATTACAAAAGGAGATATCAGCCAAATCGCCGATATCTCCTTGTATGATGTTCTGATATATTTTATTAAATGGATCTTGAATTATCCGAAATATCTTTTTAATAATCCTTCAAACGCCTTACCGTGTCTTGCTTCATCCCTTGCCATCTCATGTACTGTGTCATGGATTGCATCCAAGTTCGCTGCTTTTGCTCTCTTCGCAAGATCAAATTTTCCGGCAGTTGCTCCGTTTTCTGCATCAACACGCATTTCCAGATTTTTCTTTGTGCTGTCGGTCACAACCTCACCAAGAAGCTCTGCAAATTTTGCTGCATGCTCTGCCTCTTCATAAGCTGCTTTTTCCCAATATAATCCAATTTCCGGATATCCTTCTCTATGAGCGACTCTTGCCATTGCAAGGTACATTCCGACTTCTGAACACTCACCTTCAAAGTTTGCTCTTAAATCAGCTAAAATATCTTCGCTGACTCCCTGTGCTACTCCGACTACATGCTCTGCAGCCCATTCTCTTTCTCCTGTCTGCTCTTTGAATTTATCTGCTCCTACTCCGCATGTAGGACATTTCTCTGGTGCCTGATCTCCCTCATGAACGTATCCGCATACTGTACAAACCCATTTTTTCATAATTTATTCTCCTTTACTTACTTTTGTTCATGTCTTCTTTGACATAATTTCCTTTTTACACCTTTTACAAAATCAGTAACAATTACTGTTTTTGTTATCTTAATATTACCATCGCGATTTTCCTTTGTCAATGCTTTTTTAAACATTTTTTGCAGATTCCTTTAAAATAAATCACGCTTTGTTCCATTTGACCTGGAAAATTTTCACCTGCAATCTCTCGGATTCTTTGATCCATTGATTCTATTTCCATATCAATAATTTCACCGCAGTCCCGGCATATAAAGTGATAATGTGGATCTACGTTCGCATCATAGCGATCCGCACCGCCCTCATAGGTTAATTTCAAAATCTCGCCCCGTTCACTTAACAACGCAAGATTTCGATACACAGTTCCAAGACTTATGTGCGGAAATTCTTTTTTGATATTCATATATATGGTATCGGCAGTGGGATGGTCTTTGCGAGTCATCAAAAATGCAACGATTGCATCTCTTTGTTTACTTCGTTTCATTGCTGGCTGCATAAACTTTCCTTTCCCTTTATCATAACAATAACAATTACTATTTTAGTTTATCGAAACTGTCTTCTTTTGTCAAGAGACTTCCTGTTCTTTTTCCCGGAATCTTTTGTACGCCAAAAAGGCGGCACCGGTCTGGTCCCGCCGTTTCGGCAAGTTTCAACTTAAGAGGTTTTATTCTTTTCCCATGAAGTAATGGGTCAGTTAACTTTGGAATACTTTATGAGGGTTCAGTATATTTTTCGGATCAAATGCCTGCTTGATCCCATTCATTAATGCAATCGTTTCCGGATCTAAGGACTCTTTTAAATATGGCTTTTTGGCATATCCGATTCCATGTTCTCCGGATACCTGACCGCCCAGTTCTTTTGCTTTCTGGTAAATTTTTTCCATTGCAAGTCCCATTCGTTTTTCAAATTCTTCCTGTGTCAGATCATCCCGCAGGATATAGGAGTGCAGATTTCCATCTCCGGCGTGACCGAAGCTTTTAATCCGGATATCTACTTCGTTGTGAAGATTGTGCAGATAATCTACCATTTCATTTACCTTATTTCTTGGAACAACCATGTCGACCTCATCCATATAGGTGGTAGATCCTTTAATTGCCTCAAGGAAAGCTCCTCTGGCTTTCCAAATGGATTCTTCCCTTTCCTCGGTATCGGAAATCAGCACATCAAGAGCACCTTGTTCCAGACACAGTTTGGCAACTTTATCATACTGCTGTTCAATTTCCTCTGTGGAATTGCCGTCAAATTTCAACAAAAGATACGCATCGGATTGAGAATCCGGGAATTTCTTCCCAAGGTATTCTTCTGCGTCAATAATAACCTCCCTCTGCATAAATTCCACAGCAGTTGGAATTGCTTTTGACTTAATAATCAGAGGCACTGTATCAATTGCCTTTTTTAAAGAAGGGAATGGTATCAACAAACTAATTGCCTTTTTCGGCAGAGGGAGCAATTTTAAAGTAGCCTTTGTGATAAAGCCCAAAGTTCCTTCTGAGCCGATCATCAAGTCTTTTAAAGAATATCCGGAACTGTTTTTCACGACCTTTCCTCCAAACTCTACGATATTTCCGTTTGGAAGCACAACCTCCAGTCCTCTGACATAGTCTCTTGTCACTCCATATTTTACCGCACGCATTCCTCCGGCATTGGTACTGATATTCCCTCCGATGGTTGCGGATTTCTCTCCCGGATCCGGCGGATAGAAAAAGTCATGATCTTCCACATAGGCAGACAATTCCATTAACAACACGCCGGGTTCTACCGTAATCGTAAGATTTTCCTCATCCAGCTCTAAAATATGATTCATCAGACTGGAATCTATCATAATTCCATGTTCCATTGCCACAGAAGAACCCACCAGTCCCGTTCCTGCGCCTCTCGGTGTTACCGGAATATTATTTTCATAAGCATATTTCATAATTTGGGAAATTTCCTCTGCTGACACTGCTTTTACTACCACGTCCGGGTAACTGTTGGTTCCGCTTAATTCATCGTGACTGTACTCTTCATTGATATTTTCTCCGTACAAAATTCTTTCCGGGTCAGTAATTATCTCTTTCATGGCTGCCAAGTCTGGCGCCTCAAATTTTTTATAATTCATCGCTTATGCCCCCTTCGCCGCTTTTATTTTTTCAATCAGCTTCGGTATAATATCATAAATATCACCGATCAGACAATAATGTGCCGTTTCAAAGATCGCCGCTTTTTCATCAGAATTAATTGCGACAATACAGTCGGAGTTGTTCATTCCGGCAACAAACTGAATCGCTCCCGCGACACCGCAAGTAATAACTAATTTCGGACGCACCGTCCTGCCGCTTAATCCGACCTGACATTTTGCATCCAGCCAGCCTGCCTCTGCCAGAGGTCTTGTGCATGCCACCTGTCCGCCCAATAAATCTGCAAGCTCGCGAATCATTTCCAAATCTTCTTCTTTTTTTACTCCTCTTCCTGCCACAACCAAGACGTCTGCAGATTCAATAAATTTTTCAGGCTCTTTCTTTACAATGTCCAGTACTTCCACCCGGGCTTTTAATTTTTCCTCATCAATTGCACAGGAGATAACTTCTCCATGCGTTTCTTCCATGCGTTCTGCCGCATCCATCACCTTATAACGAACAGTTGCCATCTGAGGGCGGTGATTCGGAGTTAAAATATGCGCCATAATATTTCCGCCAAACGCCGGGCGTATCTGAGAGAGATCTGTATTCTCATCCATCTCAAGAATCGTACAGTCTGCCGTCAAACCGGTTTTAAGCCGCGCCGCTACTCTCGGGGCCAGCTGTCTTCCCACGGTAGTCGCGCCTGTCAGGATCGCTGATGGCTGATGCTTTTTAATAAAATCTTCAAAAACCGCTGTATAAGATTCAATTTTAAAACGATCCAGCTGTGGAAAATCATACACAAAGACTTTATCTACCCCATAGTGGAGCAGTTCTTCCGCTTTTTCTTCCACCTTGCTTCCCATAAATAATGCATACACCGGATGCTGAATCTTTGCTGCAAGCTCCTTTGCCTTTCCAATTAATTCATATGTAACCGGATGAATGTTGCCGTCAATGTGATCGACATAAACCGCAATGCCATTCCACTGACTTTTATCAATTTCTTCCTTTTTTTCGTCTTCTACGTACTCTACGGCACCTTCCGGACCTTTTTTTACACATAATCTGCACATCTTACATGCCGCATTGATAGAAATTTTTCCGTCCTTTTCTTCCATTGCTCCAAATGGACAAATATCAACCAAAGCTTGTGGATTTTCTATTTTTTCCTGGTGAACTACTAATTTTGGCATTTCATTTTCCCCCTTTAGATAAATTTCATATCTGCAATCATATGGAATAATTTGTCTGCGGTTTCTGTACCGTCTCCGTTCCACACTTCCCGATGATCATTGGTTTCCGGAGGGAAAATACGTTTCACCTGTGTTGGAGAACCATTCAAACCATAATGTGTTTCATCCTGATCTTCCATATCATCCAGCGAATATACTTCGATCTCCCGATCCGCTGTATCCATTTTCTTTACATAAGACGGAAGTCTCGGCTGAAAAATATCTTTATCCACAGATAAAAGACAAGGATATGATACCTTGGCAACCTCCAGCTCATCTGGAAGATCCATCTCAATTGTAATTGCTTCCTTCTCTATCTTTGTAATCTTCTTTACATTCGATACACTTGGAAGATTCAGCCACTCGGATACTTCGGAACCTACCTGAGCCGTATCTCCATCCGTCGTCTGTTTTCCGCAGAGGATTAAATCAAAAGCTCCCATTTTTTTAATTCCCTGTGCCAACGTATAACTGGTTGCCAATACATCCGCTCCGCCAAATCTTCGGTCAGATAACAACGCTCCTCGATCTGCACCCATGGCAAATGCCTCCTGAATGACTGCTTTTGCCTGCGGCGGTCCCATACTAATCACGCTGATGGTTCCTCCTGTTTCCTCCCGAATCCGTAGCGCAGTTTCCAACGCATAAAGATCATACGGATTCATTTTGGAATCAGCTCCATTTCTCAGCAGCACACCGGTCACCGGATCAACTTCTACTTTATTAGAAGCCGGCACCTGTTTGATACACACTAAAATATCCATGATTCTTCCTCCTCAATTCCGATATTTTCCTTTGACACTCTCCGATAATTGGTACTACCAATTTATGTTTTAAAAAATTTGGATGCCTTCACATCCTTTTAATTGGTACTACCAATTTATGTTTCAATTATAACATATAGGACAATTTTGTCTAGTATTTTTTTAAAACAATGCACTTTTTATGAAGATTGCACAATAAACTGTATAAAAATTGTACAATTTCTACAGTACCTTTTGAAGAATCTTATCAATCATATCAAAATGATCTGTCATAGCTTTCTGCCCATTTTCAGCATCCCGCTTCAAAAGACATTCTACCATTTGTTTATGAGCTTCCTGAAGCATTCCTTTCCTTCTTTCCGTCCGCAAAATTTCTCTTCGCATATCTGCAATAAAAATATCCATGACTTCTGATAAAGCATTTAAAATATCAAAAATCAAAACGTTTTTCGATGCCTTGGCAATGGCGTAATGAATCTTTTTATCCAGCATTGTTTTTTCTTCATCATCGCTGCTGATGTCCAGTCTTTTTACATATTCCTGCATCTTCAAAATCTCATGATTCTCTGCATTTTGAACCGCCAGAATATATGCTTGAATTTCCAGCCCTCTACGAACCTGATTGATCTGGTCATAATCTAATTCATTTAACATAAACATCATAGAGAGCGTATCCACCAAATACCCTTCAAAATTTGACGAGATATAATTTCCGGCGCCCTGTCTGCTGGATACCACACCGGACACTGTTAAAATCTTTAATGCTTCACGAACGGAATTTCTGCTGACGCCCAGCTGCTCCGCAATTTCCCGCTCAGGCGGAAGACTCTGTCCGAGCACCAGTTCCTGATCCATAATCATATCGCGGATATGATGCATGACAATTTCATATGCTTTTTTTGATTTTTCTATCTTATGTTCCATTTTTTACTATAACACTCCTCAATCAATGATGCGCCATTCATCCGGCTCTCTAAAATGGTCTTCTACCATTGGATTATTATAACAAACACAGTTTTTTTGTAAAGCCCCTTGCAATCTTGCCAGAACAGGTGTAGTATAAAAGAAGTTATCAAGTAGTATTGAAAACTACGTTTATTTTGTATCATTTTCCAGACTGGAGGTATTTTATGCAAAAAAGATTAAAAGATCCCGGCAGCGCTATTACACATTTTATCGGAATGGTTTTCGCCGCTGTTGTGTCTGTTCCGCTTATTATCAAAAGTATTTTATCCGGAAATTATGTGAGAATCATTTCTCTTCTTATATTCACACTGAGTATGATTGGTCTTTATGGCGCCAGTACAGCTTATCACTCCTTCAATATTTCTCCGCGAATCAATAAATTGTTAAAAAAATTAGATCATGCCATGATTTTTGTATTAATCGCAGGTTCCTATACCCCAATCTGTACCATTGTTCTCGCAGGTACTCTTGGTTACGGACTGCTGACCATCATCTGGATCATCGCCATTCTAGGGATTGCATTTAAAATGTTCTGGGTTACCTGCCCCAAATGGATCTCTTCTGTCATGTACATTGCCATGGGATGGCTTTGCATTGTTGCCATCGCGCCGATCATCCACAGTCTTTCCCATACCTCCTTTGGATGGCTACTTGCAGGCGGTGTCATTTATACGATCGGCGGCATTATTTATGCCTTAAAAATCCCATGGTTTGAGCATCATTGGAAAAATTTCGGATTACATGAAATCTTTCACCTCTTTGTCATGGGCGGAAGTCTCTGTCATATGATTTTAATGTTTCAAATCTAAACCTTTGTTCTATTTTAAATATTCGGAGAGTTTGCTTTCCTGCTGATTTTTTTGAATCAGCAGGAGTTTTTCTTTTCTTGTCAAACGCTTGATTCTCGCTTCCCGGCTCATAGCCTCCTGTTTTGTATGAAATTCCTCTACATATACCAGCTCCACAGGTCTTCTGGACTTTGTATATTTTGCCCCTTTTCCCTCATTGTGCATCCTCAAACGGTGTTTCAGATGATTGGTCCACCCGGTATACAAACTTCCGTCTCTGCACTTCACTATATATGTTACATTTCTGATTGTTTTTTCCATTTTGTTTGTTCCCTAAGTTTTTTCCGCAATTTAAAGGGACACTTCCTGTTATGAAGTGTCCCTCATGACCTTACAAATGATGCTGTTGGTTTTCTCCAAACATTCTAATATCATTTTATTCTAAATATTTTCCCGGATCAACACTCTTTTTGTCTTTTTCCATCTGAAAATAAAGATTGGTTCCTTCCAGTGTATAATAGTCTGTCGGCGCTGCCACCTGACCAATCACCTGACCCTTCTCTACAACTTGCCCTTCTTTCACTGAAATCTTTTTCATCTGACCGTAAAGCGCCCGGTATCCGCTTCCCAAATCCAACAAAATAGTTTGTCCATATTCCGCAGATTTTTGGATTTTCTCTACCTTTGCCTGTTTCACTGCTTTCACGGAAGCTCCTTCTTTTGCCTCAATTAAAATTCCTTTGTTAATTCGATACTGGTCAAGAGATTCAAAGTACACGGTTGATTCCACACTGTAAGGCAGTAAAATATTTCCCTGAAGCGGCCAGATCAGCTTTGATGTACCATCATAGCTCATCCCCTGGTTCATCGTACTTTTTGTCTCCTGTGTTGATACGGTACGTTTCTCTGTTGTTGTCTCTGTCTGTGTTGTTCCCTGTGTAGCGCTGTTATTTACTCCTACAGATTTCTGTTCCAGCTCGACTTCCTGTTTCGCGATTTCGCGCTTCTGCCGAAACTGGACACTGTAATAAGCCATAACTCCGAGAAACAATACAAATCCGACAATCATCACCCCATAATATTTTCTCAATGGAAAGGGGTTCTCCCTGTTATTCTTTCTCATTTTCATCACCTCAAGGTTAGTTTTGCCCATTTCCCTGAGTTTATTCATACAGTTTTTTGATTCTAATCCCGCTATAAAAATATTTTAAAATGGAGGAATACTTTTTTCCTTCTTTTGCCATTTGACACGCCCCGTACTGGCTTAATCCCAATCCATTTCCTTTGCCCAGACAGACCATCCGCACTTTCCCTTCATACGACTCCAAATAAAAATTATTGGACGCCAAATGAAACCATTCCGCCCAAGCTGTTCCTGATACAACCACCGAATCTGCCTGTACCTGTTTCACATATCCGTTTTTTGTCATTCTGCGAATTTTCAGATTCTTTTTCAAACGCTCCTCTTTTAAATCTATTTTTTTATTGTTTTTGACAGTTCTGATAATTTCCGCATATGTAACGATCTTGACAGACATATAATCTTCTGCCTCCACGTCGTAAAGACTCTCCCGTTCTTTTAAGTATGGCATTTTCGTTCCAAACCATTCTTCGCCGCTTAAGGTTGTTCCCACACTGATTCCATGAAAATACGGCTCAATGCAGATATTTTTATACGTTATTACTTTTCCCAGCGTATCACTGACCGCTTTCCTTCGCTTTTGATCTACCCGCGCATATTTTTTATTTCCCAGCGCTTCCAAAAGCTCTTCATCGGTCTGTTTCTTATATGGAAGTTTATTTTCACTGATTTTTTTTGAAGTTCCCATTCTGCGAATCAAATCAGTTCGCAAAATAACTGTCTGGGCTTTCAAAGCTTCCTCCTCCTCATCCATGGAAATTTGTCCCGGGAGGATCCACAAAAGAAATTGTTCTAAATCAATTTCCTTTTGATTTGACAAAATTTTATAACCGCTGTCATATCGTTCCGGCTGAATCTCCGACTTTTCATTTCCTTTGGTCATAAAAACGGTAGTCAGGTATGGAATTGTAATGAATAAAAATAATAAAAAGAAAACGTATGACATTTTGTACCTCATGCTCATCCCCCTTTTGTCCGTCTTACTATTTTATGTTACAATAGAAGAAAATATGAAGGGAGAATGAAAATTTATGAAAACCTATCCTTTTACCATCCAGTCGATTCGAGGTCTGCATGCGCGCCCCTGCGCCAGTCTCGCTGCAGCTGCCAAACAGCTGGAGGCATCGATTTATCTTGAAACCAATGGCAGAAAAATCAATGTCGCCGATCCCATTGCTCTTATGTCATCTGGAATTTCATATGGAGATGATATTATTTTACGAATTTCTGGAAAGAATGAAGACGAGGCATTTCAAATCATCAAAGATCTGATTGACAGTGAACTTTTCGACGATTAGAGCCGATGATTCCATTGTGCTCCGCACTGGACGAGCTTCGCTCGATAAGGTATACCCTCTGGGGGCACTCGTAAATACATAGTGCTCCGCACTGGACGAGCTTCGCTCGATAAGGTATACCCTCTGGGGGGCACTCGTAAATACATAGTGCTCCGCACTGGACGAGCTTCGCTCGATAAGGTATAATTTAGGGGAGTCATACAGAAACTGGAAAGGGGATAAAACGCTTTTATGAATACACATCAACTGACCTTGCTGACCGATCTTTATGAATTGACGATGATGCAGGGGTATTTTAAAACCGGAAACGATGAAACGGTAGTTTTCGATGTCTTTTATCGGGAAAATCCTTCCGGCAGCGGTTATGCTATTACCTGTGGATTGGAGCAAGTCATTGAATATATTAAGAATTTGTCTTTTTCATATGAAGACATTGATTATCTACGAAGCCAGAATCTATTTGATGAGGATTTTCTGGAATATTTGGCAGGCTACCATTTTACCGGCGATATCTATGCGATCCCGGAAGGTACTGTTGTTTTTCCAATGGAACCGCTTTTAAAAGTAACGGCTCCGATGATGGAAGCTCAGCTGATTGAGACAGCTGTTTTAAATATTATAAACCACCAGAGCCTGATTGCCACCAAAGCATCCCGGGTCGTCTATGCAGCCGGCGGACAGGGAGTCATGGAATTCGGCTTACGCCGTGCCCAGGGTCCGGATGCCGGTACTTACGGCGCCAGAGCCGCCGTGATTGGCGGGTGCGACGGCACCTCCAATGTACTGGCAGGAAAATGTTTTGATCTTCCCATTCTCGGAACTCATGCCCACAGCTGGATTATGAGCTTTGATGATGAATACACCGCATTTCTCACGTATGCAAACTTATACCCAAATGCCTGCACCTTACTGGTGGATACTTACGATACGCTTCGTTCCGGTGTTCCCAATGCAATTCGTGTCTTTGAAAAATTACGCCGGGAAGGCAAAATGCCCGCTAAATACGGGATTCGTTTAGACAGCGGGGATCTTGCTTATCTAACCAAAAAAGCCCGGGCAATGCTAGATGCTGCGGGATTTGAGGATGCTGTAATTGCTGCATCCGGTGATCTCGATGAACACTTGATTGCCAGCTTAAAATTGCAGGGAGCTCCCATTACATCCTGGGGCGTTGGAACAAAGCTCATCACATCTTCCGATTGTCCTGCATTCGGCGGTGTATATAAGCTCGCAGCATCCAAACATCAAGGGGAAGCTCACTTTACCGCAAAAATTAAAATTTCCGAAAATCCGGCAAAGATTACTAATCCGGGAGATAAAACAGTTTTCCGAATCTATGATAAGAACGCCGGAAAAATCCGCGGTGATTTAATCTGTCTCACCGGGGAAACTTACGATGACTCCGAGGATCTTGTGATTTTTGACCCTCTCGCTACATGGAAGAAGTCAACGATTCGAGGAAACACTTATTTTATGAAAGAGCTTCTCGTTCCTATTTTTCAAAAAGGACAATGTGTTTATGAAAATCCTTCTGCTATGGAGATTCGCAGCTATTGTCAAAAAGAACTGGAAACATTATGGGATGAAAGCCGACGCCTTATCAATCCTCAGGAGGTATATGTGGATCTTTCGGTTCCACTCTACCAACTGAAACGCCAATTACTCGATCAAAATCATAAAAACTAAAGAAGGGAGATACCCCTATGATTCGTTTTTTAGCGGATATTATTTATCTATTCTTTTTCTTAACCTTGACAGCCCCATTGTATCCATTGTTTGAGCACTGGAACAAAACCGACCGGGCTCATAAGCGCTCTGCCATGGCACAGCGTATGGTTATGAATGCATTTCGTATTTGTCTGCGCTTTGCGGGAACCAAACTCATTGTCGAAGGAAAAGAAAATATCCCAAGGGATACCGCTGTTTTATATGTGGGAAACCACAGCAGCTACTACGATATTTTATGCGGATACTGTGCAACTCCATCCGGAACCGGATTTTTTGCCAAAAAGGAAATGGAGAAAATCCCCTGTCTAAGTCACTGGATGCGTTTTATCAACTGTTTGTTTTTAGACCGGCATAATATCAAGGAAGGTTTAAAAACAATGAATGAAGGAACAGAATATTTAAAAAATGGTTTTTCTATGACTATTTTTCCGGAAGGCACAAGAAGCCAGGACGCTGATCCTCACACTTTTAAGGAAGGCAGTCTGCGCCCCGCCTTAAAAGCTCATGTTCCGGTTGTTCCCATGGCCATTTCCGGCACTGCAGATATCCTGGAAAATAACCGCCGCTTTCAAGTAAAACCAACGGTCGTTCACATTACCTTCGGTCAGCCAATTGACCCGGATACCCTGGAACGCTCTGAACAAAAACATTTGGGCGCTTCCATTCGTGAAGAAATTATCGAAATGAGAAAAAAACATAACACAATCTAAAGAAAAGATGGTATAATGAATAAGATATTCAAATGTAACAGGAGGAGAAGAACATGAATATATGGGTGATTATATTAATCATTGGAATCATTGTAGCTATTATTCTCGGTGTTCTTTATTTTGTCGGCAGAAAAATGCAGGACAAACAGGAAGCTCAGCGAGCACAGTTAGATGAGATGGCACAAACCGTCAGCATGCTGGTTATAGATAAGAAGCGGATGAAAATCATGGACGCGGGATTTCCGAAGATGGTTACAGAGAACATTCCCAAACGGGCGAAATTGTCAAAAGTTCCGGTTGTCAAAGTAAAAATCGGACCGAAAATCACACCTTTATTGTGTGACGAAGCCATCTTTGATGATGTTCCTGTAAAAACCGAAATCAAGGCTGTTGTCAGCGGAATTTACATTACCAACATTAAAAATCTTCGTAATGTGGCTCCGCCAGAGCCGGAAAAACGTGGCTTGCGTGCAAAATTAACGAAAAAAAGTGCACAATATATGCGCAAACAATAAAACAATCCAATCTATCAAACTTCTTATGACAGAAAAATTGCACAGGATTTTGTCCTGTGCGATTTTTATTATTCTATGATATCTTTCAGGTTCTATTCCTGCTTCCTATCTTACTTGAATTTTCACAATCACATTTCCATTTTCTGTTTCAATATATCCGATTCGCATATATTGTCCGTCCTTTTTTATAACCCCTCCCTGCGTCGACGGCTGATGGTATCCGAATTTTTTAATAAATCGATCCCCATAGGAAAAATGGACTCCCTTGATGTCAAAACTTTCCTGTTCCATATCTTCCTGATCCTCGCCTCCTGAAGATGCCGGAACAAAATTCTCTACGTAACCTTCCACACTTTTGTAGTTTCCTTGTTTATAGGTGTGAATAATCTGCATATATCCAAATGCAAACCGCAACGCCGCAATGGCACAAATGACCAGACACACTGCTGATAACAGTTTGAAAAACGGTTTTTTCGCAAATACCGCCAGCAATAGTCCGATGATCCCCAGAATCGCAAAAGGAACAACCCAATGGACTTGGATTGTAAAATTGCTGGCCTCATATAATAGTTTCATCCTAATCTACCTCCTTGGATTGCTTACAGTAGGATAAGACCTCTGTAAATTCCATCGGTCCCCCAAACAAATCCAGAGCGCTTCCGATGGTCACATCAATCCTGTCTTTCCCATCTATTTTTAATATACCCAAATCGTTAAAATTTCTTACACCGCCGGCATAAGTAACCGGGTTTCCCTCATACTGTGCCAACAACTTTACAAGTTCCTGATCAATTCCCTGCGCCTTGCCCTCCACATCCACGCCGTGAATCAAAAACTCTGCACACCAGGTCTCCAAAGTTTCCAGCAATTCCTTTGTCAGCTCTTCCTCCGTAAACTTCTGCCAACGATCCGTGGTCACATAGTAGGAATTATTTTTCCTTCGGCAACTTAAATCCAAAACCAAATGCTCTCTTCCCACGATTGTTTTTAGTTCCCTCAGCCGCTCATAATGAATCTTGCCATCCGAAAAAACATAAGATGTCACAATCACATGGGAAGCTCCATGTTCCAGAAACTCCGCCGCATTCTCTGCAGTGATGCCGCCGCCGATCTGAAGACCTCCCGGAAACGCCTTGAGAGCGCGAATCGCCTGCTCTTTATCTTGCTCATAAAACTTTGAATCACCAGAGTTCAACAGAATGATATGTCCGCCGAATAAATGATAATCCCGATACAGTTTCCCGTAAAATGCCCCGTCATGTTCCGACACAAAATTCTCTTTCGCAAAATCCCCTTGATCCAAAAGGCTGCCTCCGACAATCTGCTTTACTTTTCCATTGTGAATATCAATACAAGGTCTAAATTTCATAATCTCTCCTGCTATTGTGTCATTTCCAGCAAATCAAATGCTTCCCCTGACGGCTCTCGTTTAAAACTCAGCTTTTCCTGAGTGACCGGGTGGCAAAATGAAACCCTTGCTGCAAACAATCCGATTTCCCGATACTTTTTTTTCGTGTGCTGATACAATGGGTTATATTTCGTATCTCCCCAAATACCAAATCCTCTGGACGATGTCTGTACGCGAATTTGATGATGACGCCCGGTTTGCAGATGAATCAGACAATATGTATATTGATTTCCCTGCTCATCTTCCATTCTGTCAATAACCTCATAATCCAAAACAGCTTCTTTTGCGCCGAGCGTTCCCTCTGCAGCCACCGAAGAAATATTTCGCTTTTCATCCTTTAACAGGTAATCCCGAAAAGTTCCGGTCTCTTCCGGCAGCCATCCGGTTAAAACCGCCTGATAATCTTTCTCAAACTTATGCTGTCGGATCTGTTCTCCCAGAACCGCGGCACTTTGTCTGGTTCTGGCAAATACCATAACACCGCCGACCGGTCGGTCTAAGCGATGCACCAGATAAAGCTCCGGCTCACCTTTCTTTTGTTCTTCCAAAAATAACTGATTCTTCAATTGATGAAATAAATCAAGATCTCCGCTTTTATCGCCAGATACCGGAATCCCCCTTGGTTTTTCACATACTAAAATTTGGTCATCCTGATATAAAATCGGTATTCTTTTTCTTCTTCTCATAGATGCTCCTACATTTTGAACCGATACCCTACACCCCAGATTGTCTCAATATACTGTGGCTTGGACGTATCTGATTCAATTTTTTCTCTTATTTTTTTAATATGAACCGTAACTGTAGCAATATCTCCCAGAGACTCCATATCCCAAATTTTATTAAATAACTCTTCTTTGGTAAAGACACGGTTCGGATGTCCTGCCAGAAAAGTTAATAAATCAAATTCTTTGGTAGTCAATGTCTTTTCTTCATCATTTAAATACACTCTTCTTGCTGTCTTATCAATCTTTAATCCCCGGATTTCAATGATATCGTTGGCTTCCATCTGATTATTTACCAAGCGGTGGTAACGATTTAAATGGGCCTTTACCCGGGCTACCAACTCGCTGGGGCTGAATGGTTTTGTAATATAATCATCTGCCCCCAGACCCAGACCTCGAATTTTATCAATATCCTCTTTCCGGGCAGAAACCATCAATACCGGAATTTCTTTGACTTCACGGATTTGTCTGCAAATTTCAAAGCCATCGACACCCGGAAGCATAATATCTAAGATAATCATATCATAGTCATTTTTTAATGCCATCTCAAGCCCTTTTTCTCCGTTCGTCTCAATTTCAACTTCAAAAGAACTTAATTCTAAATAGTCTTTTTCTAATTCTGCAATCGCCAATTCATCTTCTACGATTAAAACTTTACTCATGTTTCTTCTCCTTTGACTGATCCAATACTTTATTTAGCGTAAAGAATATGGTCGTTCCGGCACGCAGCTTGCTCTCTGCCCAGATTTCTCCGCCATGTTCTTCGATAATCTTCTTACAGATGGACAATCCAAGTCCGCTTCCTCCGGCAGAATTTCTTGACATATCTGCCCGATAAGTCCGGCGGAAAATATGCGGCAGATCTTCTTTGGAAATTCCAATTCCATTGTCCTTAATCTCAACTTGTACCTTCCGATCAAATTCCGTCAAGGTAATACTTACTTTTCCCTTTGCTTTATTATTATATTTGCAGGCATTATTAATAATGTTATTAATCACACGTTTTAATTGTTCAGGATCTGCCGTAACCATAACATTGGAAGAACAATAATTTCGATATGAAAACAACATCCCTCTCTGCTCTAAATCTGCTCCGATTTCATCTACGCAATCTTTAAAGTAAGCGTTAATATTTATTTTATCAAAATTGTATGGAATAATATTGGAATCAATCTTTGAATACAAAGACAATTCATTAATTAATACGTCCATATCATTGGCTTTGTTATAAATTGTCTTAATATAACGGTCCATTTTTTCCGGAGTATCCGCTACCCCATCCATAATTCCCTCCACGTATCCTTTGATCGCCGTAATCGGAGTTTTCAAATCATGAGAAATGTTGCTGATCAAATCACGATTTTGCTTTTCATAAATAATTCTTGCGTCAATAGAGTCTTTTAACTCTGCGCGCATCTCGTTAAAAGAAGTACACAAATCGCGAATCTCGTCTCCTCCACTTCTGATGACCACATCATTGTCCAGATTTCCGTCTTTAATCCGTTCGGCGCCGGCTTTCAACTGTCGAATCGGACCAATAAATTCTTTATACATAAACCATGATAAATAAGTGCTGGTTAAAATCAGCACACCAATCACTGCAAAAAACAGTTGTGTGAAAATGTTTCGGTAGTGAGGCAGCACCGTGCCCAAGTCCGTCATAATAAAGACAGATCCTTTTCCTCGATCTTTATATTGGAAATCCTGTTGCTTTACCAAATAATTCCCCGGACGGCTGACAAAAAAGCCCCGATCCTGATCACTGTCCTGATTTCCATAATCCGGAAGCTTCCGAATCAGCTCTGAATCCACTTTTGCTTTCCCCTGATATACAATTTTCTGATTCTTTCGGATCATCAAATAAGAATCCTTCTTTTTAAGCCGTTGATTTAAAGCCTTCAAATATGCTTCGTCCTCAAAAATTTCAGGATGAAGCATTGCATTCTTTTCTACTTCTTTATAGATTTCTTTGGTCTGATTATTCATTGTATTCAGGGGATTAACGAAACGCTCAAATGCTCCGGCAGAAATATCTGCGTCATTCATTCGCATATATCCTACACCTAAAGCAGCGATTGATACTATCATCACTAAGATCGGTAGTACAATCGCCGGCAAATAAATTAATCGAACTTTATTTACTGTTTTCATTCTGATTTCGCTCCCTTTTATAATTTCACTAAAATATAGAAATACGCCCAAACAAACCTTTTTTTCACTGCCTCGAACCTGCTATATCATAAAGTCAAAACCTTGCGTCATAAAAATGCCGCAAGGTTATTATATCATAGGAGCCAAAAGAAAACAGAATTTGAACGATATTTTATTAATTTTTTAGAAACTCTCCGCAAGGATTTTTGCTCGTTTGCATTTTCGTCAAGATAAAATCAAAGAGTGCGTCTGCCACTTCATCCTTTGTCAGCATTGGCAATTGTTTTTCTTCCATCTCTGTGATCAGCGTCACCACATTGGTATCTGTATGGAATCCCGCTCCCTTTTCCTTCAAATTATTGGCAACAATTAAATCAATCTTCTTTTTTTTCAGCTTCGCTCTGGAATTTTCCAGCATATTTTGTGTTTCCATGGAAAAACCACACAAAAACTGTCCATCTTTGCGCTTTTCCCCCAAGGTTTTTAAAATATCTTTTGTCCGAACCAAAGGGATGGATAAATCTCCATCTTTCTTCTTCACCTTCTCGTCACTGACATCGGCAGGCGTATAATCTGCAACTGCGGCAGCTTTAATGACAATATCCTGATTCTCGCTTCGCTTCATGACCTCCCTATACATTTCCTCCGCACTGATTACCGGAACAACCTCCACAAATTTTGGAGGCTCCACAGCGGTCTGCCCGGATACGAGAGTCACCTGCGCCCCCCGCAGCATTGCCGCCTTTGCAATCGCATACCCCATTTTCCCGGACGAATGGTTGGAAATATAGCGGACCGGATCAATTGACTCGATGGTTGGACCTGCCGTCACTAACACTTTCTTTCCCGCAAGATCCTTTTCTTTTGCAATTTGACGTTCCAAATGAGCAATCAAAACTTCCTCTGAAGGCATTTTTCCTGCTCCACTGGTTCCGCATGCCAGATGTCCGGTTGCAGGTTCTATCACCTCGTACCCAAACTTCCGCAATTTTGCAAGATTATCCTGCAAAATAGGGTTGGTATACATTTTAGTGTTCATAGCCGGCGCAATCAGCACTGGTTTATTACATGCCATAACGGTCGTGGAAAGCATATCATCTGCAATCCCCCCGGCAATTTTCCCAATGATATTGGCAGATGCCGGCGCAATCAGCATAGCATCTGCTTTATCCGTCAGTGAAATATGCGCTACGTGAAATTGAAAATTCCGATCAAACGTATCGACCAAGCATTTTGTATTGGTCAGACTTTCAAATGCGATGGGATTGATAAAATTTGTCGCATTCTTTGTCATAATCACATGCACTTCGCATCCCTGTTTTACCAGCCTACTGGCAACATTCGCCATCTTATAAGCTGCAACGCTTCCCGTCACGCCCAACACAATCGTTTTTCCTTTTAACATCGTTTTCTCCTACATATCTTCTAATCGTCCGTGTCTCTCATAATTGGTGCAGCGTGAAATATGATTCTCCTCATCCACAAAAACCACCTTTGGTTCAAACGTCCGGGCTTCCTCCAATGTCATATCTGCATAGGCAATGATAATAATTTTATCTCCGGTTGCCACACATCTTGCCGCCGGACCATTCAGACAAATCATCCCGCTTCCCGCTTCTCCCGGAATTGTATACGTTTCAAAACGGCTTCCGTTATTCACATCCACAATATGTACATGTTCATATTCAAGAATCCCTGCGGCTTCTAATAGTACCGGATCTACAGTAATGCTTCCCACATAATCAAGCTCTGCCTGTTTTACAGTTGCTCTGTGGATTTTCCCTTTTAACATGCTAACCTTCATTGTTCTCTTCTCTCCTATTGATGAATTAATGTATTGTCAATTAATCTTGTCTTTCCGATATATACAGCCATCGCAAGCATACATTCTCCCCGAAGCTCATCCACAGGCTGCATGGAAAATGCATCCACAGCTTCTACATAATCAATCTTTGCCAGAGGCTCCGTCTCAAGCTTCTCTCTCATTGCCTGAAGAACCTTTGCTGCATCTTTCTGAGTTTCTGCCAGCTCTCTTCCCAGCGCAATGGTCTTTGAAAGAATCAGCGCCGCTTTTCTTTCTTCCTTTGACAAGTAAGTATTTCTGGAACTTTTTGCCAATCCATCTTCTTCTCTTACAATCGGACAGCCTACGATTTGAATATCCATATTCAAATCTCGGACCATGCGTCTGATCACTGCCAGCTGTTGTGCGTCTTTCTGTCCAAAATAAGCGCGATCCGGCGTGACAATATGAAATAACTTATTTACAACCGTACAAACTCCCCGAAAATGAATCGGTCTTGTTTTTCCACATAATCCTTCGGTTAAACCTGTCATATCCACAAAAGAACAGAAATCTTTCTCATACATTTCCTCCGGTTCCGGATGGAAAATCAGATCCACGCCTGTTTTCTCACACAATGCCGCATCATGCTCTAAGTCTCTTGGATATTGAGCAAGATCCTCCGTCGGTCCAAACTGCATCGGGTTTACAAAAATACTGACAACCACCTTATCATTGTCTTTTCTTGCCGCTTCCATCAGGCTTTGGTGTCCTTCATGAAGATATCCCATGGTAGGTACCAATCCGACAGTGAGTCCCTGCATTTTCCAATCTTTTACCTGTTCTCGTACTTCTTTGATTGTTTCAACGATCTTCATAATCCGCTCCTGTTTAATACAATTTCTCTATAATATCATCATCAATTGCGTATGTGTGTTCTTTTGCCGGGAACGTTCCGTCCTGAACCTCTTTCATATAATCTGCAACCGCTTCTTTCATTGCTGTTCCAACCTGTGCAAATTGCTTTACAAATTTAGGAACAAAGTTTCCATACATCGCCAGCATGTCCTGATATACCAGCACCTGACCGTCGCAGTCTGCCCCTGCCCCGATCCCAATGGTTGGAATATGCAGCTTCGACGTAATAACAGACGCCAATTTAGCCGGAATTCCTTCTAAAACGACCATAAAAGCTCCCGCTTTTTCTACCGCCAGCGCTGCCTCAATTAATTCTTTTGCTGCTTCTTCACTTTTTCCCTGAACTCGAAATCCACCAAATGCATTCACAGACTGAGGAGTCAGCCCAATATGCGCGCAGACCGGAATCTGTGCTTTCACTATCGCCTCAATTTGCGGGCAGACATCTTTTCCGCCTTCTAATTTCACCGCCGTACATCCTGTTTCTTTCATAATTCTTCCGGCATTTACAACAGCATCATATACTGAAGTATGATAGGATAAAAACGGCATATCAACAACAATTAAAGCCTCTTTGGCTCCTCTTACCACTGCAGCCCCGTGGTGAATCATGTCCTCCACCGTAACCGGGATCGTGGAATCATATCCGAGCATCGTCATCCCCAGAGAATCCCCCACCAGCATTGTATGAATTCCACTCTCATCAAACAGTTTTGCTGTAGAATAATCATACGCGGTTAACATTGAAATTTTCTCTTTGTTATCCTTCATTTTTTGCAATGTACTTACTGTAACCTTCATTTTTCTTCCTCCAATACCTGTTTCATATCTGCATAATTTGTTTCAGGATGTCGCTCTTCTGCAATCTGAATGATTTCTCTCGTAAGAACGCAATAGGTTTCTTTTTCTTGTTCTCCGAGAACTTCCAGATGTTTTTTTATGGTCTCAACGTCATGCCGCTCCACCGGTCCGGTGAGCGCCGCCTCCGGTCCCACTTGAAAAATATTTTCAAGATTCTGCAGTGCCAGAGGCTTTAAAGCTGCCAGGGCTTGGGAGCCATCAAATCCACATTCCATTAACAGACTTACAGACTCTCTCATAAGACCAACCATCAAATTGGATGAAAACACCGCAGCCGCATGGTATTTCGGCTTGTCCTTTTTTTCAATGGAAACAACAGAATTCCCACATAAAGACAACAGCTGCCGGATCGGTTCTTCATGATTTTGGTCCCCTTCTACGGTAAACAATGCCTGCTCTAGATCTTCATATGCAGTTTTTTTACTCTTAAATGGAAACATTGGATGAATAGAATAACCGTATGCTCCGGTTTCTTCAATTCCAGAAAGAACAGCAGAACTCAAAGATCCGCTGCAATGACAGATATACTTTCCCTTTAAAGGAAAGGGTTTGACCTGTTCCCAGACTTCTTCAATTGAATCGTCCGGTACCGTTAAAAACAGAACATCACTCATCGTTAATAATTTATCAATGGATGCTACATAACTTCTTTGTGTTTGTTTCTGCGCTTCACATGCCTGAGCTTGTGTGCGGCTGTAAAACCCGGCAACGGGTATGTTATGATGTATAAAGTAATCTCCAAGAGAGCAGCCCACTTTTCCGGCTCCGATAAATCCTACTTTCATACAATATCACCTGCTTTCGTGCGGTGATGTTCCAGTGTTTGTCGGTATGATTTCTTCCAAGAATACCATCCACCTCGTACTATAGCACCCGCACCGTCAAAACGCAAGATAAAAACATCCCTTTGTGGTATTATTTCGTATACAAATATCCTGCGCTCCAAAGCATTTTGCAGTTATGACTGCCCATAGGATATAAAACGTGCCATGACAAAAAGCCTTCCTACAGACTCCGCCATGGCACGTTTTTCTTTTTGTAATAGCGATGATCCAAAATCCGGGCTTACCCAAGCCTCCGGCGACTGCTTACCATCCCGGAATGTGCCTTTTAGCACTTCCGGCGATTATTCTTTTTCACATTATTCTTCACGCTTCTCAACAGCTTCTTTTTTACATTTGTCCTCCGAAATGGTTCGATATTTTGTCGTTAATCTGAGAATTAACTTTTTCAATTCATCGTCCAATTGTTCTTCTTTGACTCTCCACTCCCAGTTATCTCCCACCGTTGAAGGTGTATTGATTCTTGCCTCACTTCCTAAACCAAGATAATCCTGCAATGGGATCACCACCATGTTTCCGCGGCTTTCCAATGCCAGTGAAATTAAGTCAAGATGAACGGTTCCCGTTCTCTCAATGGTGCTGTGGGACAAATAGTGCTCCAAAAACGCCCGATCTTCCTCGGACAATGTCTCGTACCATCCAACCACCGTATCATTATCATGAGTTCCGGTATAAACGACACAATTTTCTTCATATTTGTGAGGCAGGTAGATGCTGTCATCCCACGCGCCAAAGGCAAATTCCAGAACTTTCATCCCAGGATACCCTGTCTCTTTCAAAAGCTCAAATACGCTCGGAGTTAAAAATCCCAAATCCTCTGCTATAACTTCCCGGTTTCCCAGCTCTTTCTTCATCGCATGAAAAAACTCCTGTCCCGGCCCCTTCTGCCAGTGTCCGCCCACTGCTGTCTGGTCTTCCGCCGGGATTTCAAAGTATTCGTCAAATCCCCGGAAATGATCCAGACGCAGGACGTCATATAACAGGAAATTGTAACGAAGACGATTCATCCACCAGCGATATCCGGTGCTTTTGTGATATTCCCAATCATAAACCGGATTTGACCAAATCTGTCCGTCTTCCGCAAAGGCATCCGGAGGACACCCTCCGACAACCTTTGGTTCTCCCTTTTCATTTACTTTAAATAACTCCTTATGATGCGTAAATGCGGTTCCCTCCAATGCTACATAAAACGGTAAATCTCCGATAATCTTAATTCCCTTTTTATTCGCATACGCTTTCAGTGACAGCCACTGCTTCTGAAAATAATATTGACAAAAGCGAAAATAGCCCCCGCTGTCCAGCTCTTTTCGCTTTTTCATATAAGACACATATTCATCCAGCCACTCCTGATTCTTCTCTTTGAACGTTTCGTAATCCTGATCCGGTGAAAATCTGAGATATGCCTTGCGAAGCAGCTTATGCCGACTTTCACGCACTGCATCATAATCCACCTTTCCGGTATTCTCCTCTTGATACGGATCAAGCTCCTGCTGGGTCAGCAGCCCTTCTTTTTGAAGCTGCTCTAAATCTATATAGAGTGTGCTACCTGCATGGCTGGAAAATGAAAGATAAGGAGAATTTCCTGCACCAATCGTTCCCAAAGGTAAAATTTGCCAATACTGTTGTCCGGCTTCTGACAAAAAATCGACAAATTGATACGCTTCTTTGGAAAAACATCCAATCCCATAAGATGACGGCAAACTAAAAACTGGTAACAAAATTCCACTTGTTTTCATTAAATTCTCCTTAGCTCTTTTTTATTTCTTGCATTATATCATAAAAAAGCTTTGTATGAACAAACTTTTCACCTTTTTAAACGTATTTAATTTTCATACAAATCACTATTTTCGACTTTCTTCTGCAACCGCCTCTGCAACTGCCCTGCATACTCTCTCATCGAAAGCTCCGGGAATAACATATTCTTCACTTAGTTCATCATCACCGATGATTCCGGCAATCGCTCTTGCCGCAGCCATTTTCATCGCTTCTGTGATCTGTCCGGCTCTGGCATCCAAAGCGCCTCTGAAAATTCCCGGAAATACAAGAACATTGTTAATCTGATTTGGAAAATCGGAACGTCCGGTTGCGATAACTCTTGCTCCTCCTTTTTTAGCTTCTTCCGGCATAATTTCAGGAGTTGGATTTGCCATTGCAAAAATAATTGCATCGTCTGCCATGTCAGAAACCATATCTGATGTAACAATCTTCGGTGCCGAAACCCCAATGAATACATCTTTCCCCTTTATAATTTCAGGCAAAAGACCTCTTTGTTTTTCTTTATTGGTAATTTCCGCCATCTCTCTCTGTGCAGGATTCATCCATTCTTCTCCCGGACAAAGAGCACCTTTTTGGTCTACCAGAACAACATTGCCTGCTCCGAATTGGAGAAGAAGTCTGCAAATGGAAATACCGGCAGACCCGGCCCCATTAATCACAATTTCTGCTTCTTCCATCGTTTTCCCAACCAATTTTAACGCATTCAAAAGTCCCGCTGCCACAACAATTGCCGTTCCATGTTGATCATCATGAAACACCGGAATATCCAGTTCTTCTTTCAGCCTTCTCTCAATCTCAAAACATCTCGGTGCGGAAATGTCCTCTAGGTTGATTCCTCCAAAGCACGGCGCAATATTTTTTACTGTCTGTATAATCTCTTCTGTATCCTTTGTATCCAAACAGATCGGAAACGCGTCAATGTCTGCAAACTCTTTAAATAATAATGCCTTTCCTTCCATCACCGGCATCGCTGCCTCCGGTCCAATATCTCCCAACCCCAAAACCGCAGTTCCATCCGATACCACAGCGACCAAATTGCCTTTTGCAGTATAACGATACACATCATCTTTGTGATCTCGAATTTTACGGCATGGTTCTGCAACTCCCGGCGTATAAGCCGTACTTAAATCGTCTCTGGTTTTTACTGCTACCTTTGAACGAACTCCAATTTTTCCTTTATTTTTTTCGTGCATTTCCAGCGCCAACTGATTATAATCCATCTTTTTTCTCCTTTTCTTCGTATTTCTTCATCCTTATTATACAAAAAATTCCTATAGAATAAAACAAAACTTCGTCTATTCTATAGGAAAGTGAAGAATTCTCTAATTATCAAAAAAAGAAGAATGACATAAACATTCTTCTTCACAAGCGGGTGATGGGAATCGAACCCACGTGATCAGCTTGGAAGGCTGGAGTTCTACCATTGAACTACACCCGCATATCATGCCCAGAGCCGGAATCGAACCAGCGACACGAGGATTTTCAGTCCTCTGCTCTACCGACTGAGCTATCTGGGCTTTTCAACTGGAAAGTGTCAATCTTTGTCTTCTTTCCCCGCATCTCTGCGACTTCTATACTTTACCATATTCAAGAACAATTGACAAGTCATTTTTTGAAAAAATTTTGTGAACTCCACTCCTCCTATTTTTAATCACCGATTTTCTGATTTCCATCGTTTCCAAAATTTCCAAAAAGGAGGTTTTTTTAAAATACTAATTGCTCGTTCTGCATGCTCCCTCTGTAATCCTCCGGTACAAAAGTCTGTCTTGACCAAATATTTTTCATATCCATGTCTACGCCAATCATAATCCCCATCATCCAATATTACAAAATTCTCCACCGGTTCCGAACTTTTTTCCAGCCAGTCCTTAATCTCATCTTCCCGTCTTCCATTGCTCAAATACTCCGTTTTATCAATAATTCTCAATTGATATTTCTTCAGAGTATCCACCAAAAGTCTGCACCAGTCCTGTACATTGTCGCTGTGTTTTGTCCATCCATATCGCCAGGAAGATGAAAGTACAATGCTGGCTCCGGTTGCATCCACAATTTGTTTCAAATATTTAATATTCTCTTCATCAATGGGTACCAGCTCTTCTTTACATTTTTCAAATAAACTCTGAGAATTTAATACTCCATCCACATCCAGAAAAATAACTTTCATTTCCATTCCTCCTTCATGGCCGCTGATTTTCTGGTGATCCATTGTTTCTCATATATTTTGTTCTTATTATACTCTCTCTTCCAAAAAAAGGCAATGAAGTGTCTTGGTCCCTAAAATTAATTTCATAAATTTCTTGCTAAAATGTATAGTTTGATTACTTGCAACGAATACTATCTTAAGTATTCTTTATATCACCTGCGACAAGATTGCAGGTGTACTCTTAAATAACAAGGAGGATTTTATGGGAAACAAATTTTTAGATTGTACCGCGCTTACGATTGTAATTATCGGAGCGATCAACTGGGGGCTCATTGGATTTTTCCGTTTTGATCTGGTTGCTTTTCTCTTTGGAGAAATGACCGTTGTAACACGAATCATCTATGATCTGGTTGGCATCTGCGGTTTATACCTTCTGGCATTCTACCGATATTGTGGAAAACAGATATAAAGAATATTTCATTTTTTATACAGGCACATTTTCTTCCATGAAATGTGCCTGTGTCCTTATGAAACAAAAAGCTGCTTCTGTGAATCTTCATTTTTGTTCGTAAATATTTTAATTTCTCTGCCAGCAAACCCGGATTTATATTTTTTTCTGCAAATAAATCATATTTCCCCTCATCAGTTACGATACACTCACATTTAATCCCCTAATCGTCTAATACATACATTGTTCATCGGCTAACAACAAGGGAAGAAATTGTTTTTTATTCTCTTTGATTTCTTTCATTTTCATATCAGTACCCTCTCTCAATTTCCAATTTTCTTAATTTTGGAAAGTATTCTCGTATTTTCCCAACGGTAATCCCTTTACCATACGGAATTTTTTTGATTACTTTGTCATAGTCGATTGGCGATGCAAAATACATTTAACTTCCATCATATTTTTCAATACTTTTCTGGTCTGTAATGATTTGAAATCGTTTGCCATTTTTGCCACCTCCTACTTGAAGGATAATCTGTTTATCATTCCTATGCCCACATCCAGCGCAGGCAATCCGCAAAGGCGGTAACGGACTACGCAGATAAGATATTTTAGGACTTTAACCAAAAACTTTAACCATTGTAAAAATATTGGTCGGAGAAAAAAAGAAAGCCTCCTAAAAATAACCATTTTAAGCTATTTCTAAAAGGCAACAAAAAAAGCGATAGACGGGGCTCGAACCCGCGGTCTCGACCTTGGCAAGGTCGCGCGTTACCAACTACGCCACTATCGCTTATATCTGTTCTTCTTGAGAACAAGGATTATTTTACCTCATTTCTCTGTTGCTGTCAACATTAATTTTTAATTTTTTCCACAGCCAGCTGTGCAGTGATAAGATGAATCTGTACTTCGATGCGCTTTTATCTGCTTTCCCACCGGAATGCAATTACAGTACAGAAGTCTACGCACAAGTATGGACCGGAATTTAAAAGAAACTATTATGTGCGGGCCGAGGAAATCTCCCAGCGCCTCAGTCAAAATTTAAGAATTCCCCCGAAAGATGCCTATGATCTGCTGCTGTCCGTCTATTATCATGCAACAGGTCTGCAGTGTTCCTGCCAGAAAAACCCTCTGGTCGAACAGGCAATTCAGAATCTAAATATGAAAATCCCGGAAATAGATTTCCGGGATAACTTAAAAAAATTTATTTACATGAATATTCAATATTACACAAAAAAATCATGAACCGATGCTTTTTGAGTTTCTCAATTTCAGAAGCTTTTCTCCAACTCATCCAGCTCTGATAAAATACTTTGCTGCTGTTCATCAAACAGAAGGCCTTTGTTATACTGAAAATATTTGTCGCATTGATTTTCCTGAAGATACCATACACTAAAATAATTCACATTTAATTCTGTCACAAAGACAACCATCTCCTGACTTTCTCCGAATGCCTGTTCCATAAACTCAAAGGCATGCGTGAGTGCCCGATCCGTCTGGTCCAGAAGCGCCTCCCGTTTCTGGGTCTCTTCTGCAAATTTCTCTCGAATCCTGTCAAACAGTTCCAGACCTTCCGCAGCTTCTTGTTTTGTCAAAGTGTGATAGGCTTCCAGACAGGAAAGAACCTCCAAACATATCTGTTTTTCCTCCATTCCTAGTTTTTCTTCCTTTTTCTTTTGTTCCAAGATTGCTTTGGCCTCCTGTATCACCTGTTCCAGAGATTTTCCTTCCTTCACTTGCTTTAACCAACCAAACAATTCTGTCACAAAAGCATCCTTTTTCCAGCAATCATAAAACATCTCTGAAAGCTTTGCATTTAACAGCCCCACAATGCTTAATGTTTCATCGAATGACGCAAATTTCAATTTTCCTATGGTTTCCTGTGAAAATTGTCCTTTTAAGATTCCTTCAATTTTATAATCTTCTTTATATTTTTTGTACAATTCATAATAATTTGAAAAATCTTTTGCTATTTTGCTGTGCTGAAGGTACTGAAACGTAACTTCCCGGTCGATTTTCTTTCCAAGTTTTTCATAGATTTTCATCAGCTGAGACAGATCCTCCCAGCCTCTGGCAGTCACAAAAGCTTTTCCATCTACCGTTGTCTCCATTCGATAAAAACATTCTTTTTTAATTTCCAAATAGGAAAGAATTGCTCCGTGAATTCCCACCCGATAGGCATATTCTTTCCAGACTTCATAATCCGGCTCCACATCTATTTTCTTCATCCGGTCTAACGTTACCACATCAAATTCCCGAACAGACTTATTGTACTCTGGAGGATTTCCGGCTGCTACAATCATCCAGCCTTCCGGAACCCGCTGATTTCCAAACATCTTGTTCTGCAAAAATTGCAGCATTGTCGGCGCAAGCGTTTCAGAAACACAATTAATCTCATCAATAAATAAAATTCCTTCCTGATGTCCTGTTTTCTCAATTTTTTCATAGACTGTGGCAAGAATCTCACTCATCGTATACTCCGTAACGGAATACTTTGTGCCTCCGTATTCTTTTTCCCGGATAAACGGAAGCCCGACGGCACTTTGTCTGGTGTGATGGGTGATGGTATAGGCAACCAGTCCAATTTCACATTCTCTTGCAATCTGTTCCATAATCTGAGTTTTTCCAATGCCAGGAGGTCCCATCAGCAGAATCGGTCTCTGCCGGATGGATGGAATTTCATATTCCCCATAAGAATCTTTTTTTAAATATGCCTCAATTGAGTCTTTAATTTCCTGTTTTGCTCTTTTAATATTCATCCTTTTCTCCTTCTTTCAAATCCTCTGCGTCTACAATCAATTTCACTGCCCACGCCGGAACATCCACGTCCTCATATTCTTCCTGCATAAAAATAAACGCGGTTTCATACGGCGGCATTTTCTGCGGATAAGTTCCTTTTCCATCCGTAAAATAAACCAATCCTTTCAGATTGTAAAACTCCCCTGTTTCGATCATTTGATTCACATATTCAAAGGCAGGACGGAAGTCGGTTCCTCCTTCCCCGATCAAATCCAAATGTTCCATATACGCTTTTAATTCCTTTTCATCTGTTATTTTCCGGTCATTTTGCACCGTATCATCACACTGAATCATATGAATATTGACTTTGCGAAAGAAACTCTCTTCTTGCGTCAAAACGTCATAGGTTTCTTCTAAAAATTTCTTTACCAATTCTCCGGAACATGACATCGACGTGTCAATGACAATCACAAACTCCTCCACTTTTTTTACTTCTCTCCACTCCTGTGGTTCAATCAACGGCATATTGCCATACATGGACAGTCCATAGCTATAAAAATTGTAGTCAAAAGTTTCGGGATCTACACTGATTTCTTCTCGCATCACTGCAAATTTTCTTAAAAAGCTGCGATAATCATACCGCTCTCTGTTCTCTACCCGAATCTGCCCGATCAGACCTCCTGCCTGCCTGGATTCCTCACCGGAAAAAGTCTCCATATCTGTTTCTGATGTTTCACTGATGTTTTTCCATCGATTCTCAATCTCCTGATGTAGCTGTTGTCCGGGATCCTCCGGCCAATACTGGTGGCTGTCCACATAAAACTCCCGACGAAGTTCCTGTATTTTTTCTTCTTCCAACCTCCATTTCACGATTTGACGATAGATTCCTTCTGCCGTCAGTACTTTCAAATCTTTTTCAAGACCTGCATATATATCTTTCCGAAGTCTGGTCTGCGGCTTATGAATACATTTTAAAAACCAGCCATCTAAAATGGATTCTGCGGCAATATCACAGGATAAATTCCACAGCTGCTTTTCTCTGTTTTTCCGCCTTGTCACATGATGCAAAAGGCAGTGCATCACCATATGAAGATATGCACGGTTTGTACCGACTCTGCTCTGACGATACAGTCCCCCCAGCCACGCCGGATGAAAAAAAATGCTTCGTCCGTCCGTTGCCACTGTATCAATGGTCGGATCTATCACATAATTAAAACTGCTTAACGCTACATCCAGAAATCTCATATGAATATACAATTCATTTCGGGTTGTTCCGAGTATTCTGTTCCCAATCTGATTCAATCGCTCTTTCAAATTTTGTTCCATGCTGCCACCCTTTTATAATTCAAACGTTTTCCTCTTTTGGGGAAATCTTTGGTGTTGTTCATTCATCAAAAAACTTAAAATCTCCATTTCCTCCTCGGCAGATGCCCATGCAATGGAGGAACGAATGCCTTCTTCCGTAAAAAAATTTTCCTTAGAGCACAGCCGCAAAAAAGGCATTCTTTCCCGCTCTCCCAGATATTCCATCATTTCCGCCTGATGCTCTTTCACATATCCCTCATACTGCATCCACGCATACTCTGTCATATTCACCGGATAAAGCATCCTCGCAGTTAAAATTTTCCACACAATCCGGGAAGCCTCCTGTACTGCCGCCACAGGAAATAAATCATCGTACTTCCGATAATCAATTTCTCCGCGAAAAAAGCACTGACGGTAAGGATACCCTGTTCCATGAAAGTGATTCTCTATGATTCTTGCCGGCGTGTTCTCCACAGCCTCCTCATAATACTCCGGAAACACCAGATGCGCTTTCTTTCCCAACTCCATGAAATGAATCTCTGCCTCTAACAAATATCTGGTATCCTGTACAATGTCTCTGAGGGCGCTTTTCTTCCCCTGATGAAGATGAAGGACAATCTTTTTTAACTTACACCCCGTAAAAATTCCCGTTCCAGTCCTCTGCAATGCCTCGGAAAAACCCAGTACTTCCATGTTCACACACCCGTAAAATGCGTATTTGCCAATCTCTGTTGTTTTCACCGGAAGATATATCTCACGGACTTTATCACCGCACAGCAGATCAACGCAATCTTCTTCCAGAATTCCTTTCTCCTCCTGAAAAACTTTTGCCTCTTCCTCTTTTTTCTTAAAAGACGAGAATGCATAATCTCCAATTCTAGTTATCGGCTTTCCCTCAATCTCATTGGGAAGAATCAATATATCCTCCTTCCCAAAGCATCTTAAAAGCTCAAGTGTTCCATCCTTTAATTCTCTGTAATGAATTTTTATCATAACTTCACTCTCCCGGCTTTGTCTCTCAACGTCACAACTTTATTGTAGCACAGGTTTTTATAAAATCAAAAGAATTCTGCATACATTATATTGACCTCTATCTATAGTTCTGCTACGCTAAATTCTGTCAATTTCAGAAGAAATTATCTGCCACCGGGTAGGAAATGCAGCTGCATTCATCTCACATCATTAGGTCTTTGAAGATGTGTCATGGATGCTTCTTTTTTTGGAGGTATTTTTATATCATGAACAACAAAACAACTTCCTTTTTTTCTTTTTGATCGGGAAAATCACCTTACTCTGACAGCATCGTTTATCGGAGCTGTATCGTTAATTTTCTGTATAAAAGGGAATCCTTTCGGACAATTCCTCATGGTTGTCTTTAGTGTTTTCTATGGAATCATTTCATTCTCCTTTTCTTATTATGGTGAAATGATTACGTATCTCGGCATGACCGCACCCATGGCTGTCTTCTCTCTTTTTTCATGGCTGCACAATCCTTACTTCAGCTGTGACTTTTGCTTTTTATTTTATATTAGACGCTGTGCACACCGCCAATCTACTTCCCAGTACCATCTCTGTTGACACCAGCTTTCTGGCAGTATCTTTAACTTTTTTCAGAAGTCCTTTTTATGCCGCTGCCTATGCAGCCAATGATCTTGTGCTGATCCTTCTATGGGCTTTGGCAGCGCTTAAGAACTCATCTTATCTTTCCTTTCCGTGGTGCTCTGTTTTGTAATCTTTTTCGGAAATGACATTTACGGCTTCCTTAACTGGTCCAGAATGGAAAAACAGCAAAAAAGAAAATATGATTCAAGACGAGCGTGAGAAGGATATCCGAATTCACCGGGACGCTTTCAGCGGATGGGGTGTTGTAATCCTTGGTATCCTGATTATGATCTTAAAGCTTTCAACGCACAATCACCTGCAGATATTATATCCATCCTATTTTGTATGTCCGGACTCGGTTTTGTCTATGAAGGAATTCACCTTAGAAATAAACGGACAGGGGTTTTCGGAATCGTCTTTCTTTTCCTTTCCATTTACTTTTTTTATAAATTTTGTATGGGGTTATTTTAAATGGATGATAAATTAATTTTAAAAAACAGATTAAAAGAAAAAAGAAATGAAAAAAAATGCTTCAAACCCTCTGTTTACAAAGGTTTAAAGCACTTCACACAAATGCCGCAGACCGGAATCGAACCGGTACTCGATTTAACTCGAACAGGATTTTAAGTCCTGCGCGTCTGCCAGTTCCGCCACTGCGGCAAAATGGTGGGAGAAGGATTCGAACCTTCGAAGGCGGTGCCAACAGATTTACAGTCTGCCCCCTTTGGCCACTCGGGAATCCCACCAAGCAATTACCTGACAATTAGAGATTATACGTGATTGTCAGATAAATTGCAAGCGTTTTTTTAGTTTTCTTCCATATTTTTTGAAAGATCTACTTTCTCTTCAAACAATGCCTCAAATTCCGTACGATTAATTCGTTCTTTCTCTAACAGAAGCGCTGCACACTTATGCAGTACCTCCATATGCTCTTTAATCATCGCTTTTGCATCCTGATAACACTGATTTACAATACGTTTCACTTCCTGATCAATGATTGTCTGTGTATTTTCTCCAAACGGACGCTGCTGCCCAATCTCTTTTCCTAAAAATACCTCATCCGGTTCTCCGCTGTCATAGTTAATCAGTCCAAGCTCATCTGACATACCAAATTTTGTAACCATGGCTCTTGCATACTGTGTTACCTGCTTAATATCCTGCGAAGCTCCCGTTGTAATATCATCTAAAATTAACTCCTCTGCGATTCTTCCTCCAAGACTGACCATAATATCCTGAATCATCTTTCCGCGTGTCATAAAAACATTATCATTCTCCGGAAGCGGCATTGTATAGCCCGCAGCTCCTGTACCGGTCGGAATAATGGAAACCGTATAGACCGGTCCCACATCAGGGAGCAAATGGAATAAAATTGCATGACCGGATTCGTGATACGCAGTAATTCTTCGCTCGCTCTCCGGTACAACCCGGCTCTTTTTCTCTGTTCCGATTCCCACTTTAATAAAAGACTTATCAATATCTTCTTTGACGATATACGCCCGATCCTCCTTGGCTGCCTGTATCGCTGCCTCATTCATCAGATTTTCAAGATCTGCGCCGACAAATCCCGCAGTTGTTCTCGCAATATCATGAAGATCCACATCATCGCCCAAAGGTTTTTCCCGACAATGTATTTTCAAAATTTCCTCGCGACCTTTCACATCCGGACGTCCGACACCCACTTTTCGGTCAAAACGTCCCGGTCTCAGAATGGCAGAGTCCAGAATATCTACACGGTTGGTTGCCGCAACTACAATAATCCCCTGATTGACACCAAAACCGTCCATCTCAACCAGCATCTGGTTTAAGGTCTGTTCTCTCTCGTCGTGACCTCCACCCAGTCCGGAACCTCTTCTTCTTGCCACTGCATCAATCTCATCAATAAAAACAATACATGGAGCATGACGTTTTGCGTCCTCAAACAGATCGCGGACACGCGCCGCTCCTACTCCCACAAACATCTCCACAAAGTCTGATCCGGAAATACTGAAAAACGGTACATTCGCTTCTCCTGCCACAGCTTTCGCAAGAAGAGTCTTTCCTGTTCCCGGAGGTCCGACCAAAAGGATTCCCTTTGGTATTCTGGCTCCGATCTTCACAAATTTACCCGGATTCTTTAAGAACTCTACGACTTCTTCCAGTTCTTCTTTCTCCTCTGTCAATCCCGCAACATCCTGAAACGTAACTTTTTTTCCTCGTGGATCGGCAAGCTTGGCTCGACTCTTTCCAAAGTCCATCATCTTGCCGCCTCCGCCTCCATTTTGGCGCATCATCATTACCATAAAGAACACGACAACACCAATTGGCAGAATAATTCCAACCAAATTGGAAATCATTTCTCCGCTGTGATCAATTCCCTTAATCTTCAGATTTTTCTCAAGATCCGGATCTGCTTTCTTAATCTCCTCAATTGCCTGATTTACATCCGTCACTTCACAGGTCTTATAATCATCTCCGCCATAATCTGCGGTAACCGTTCCTGTCGGTACTTCTTTATTCTGCTCAATGGTTACTTGTTTCACATTTCCTGCCTTTGCATCCTTTAAAAACTGCTGGTAGGAATAATCTCCTGATCCGGATTGAAACATACTCATAAAATAATAAATTCCAATCACCAGCAAAAGTATAACCAACAGAAATCCGTTGCTGCTTCTCTTTGAGTTCAAAATCTTGTCTCCTCTCTATTCTTCCGCTACTCCAATATAAGGAAGATTACGGTATTTTTGCGCATAATCCAGTCCATATCCTACCACAAATTCATCTGGTACTTCAAAACCAACATATTTCACCTCAACATCCACTTCTCTGCGATCCGGTTTGCTCAGCAAAGTGCACAGGTTCAAAGATGCGGGACCTCTGCTCTCAAGCATCGGTTTCAAATGATTCAGTGTCTTTCCGGAATCAATAATATCTTCTACAATTAACACTTCTTTTTCTGCAATCGGCTCATCTAAATCCTTTGCAATCTTCACAATTCCTGATGACTCTCTGGAATTTCCGTAACTGGATACGGACATAAAATCTATCGTTACAGGAACTGTAATCCTCTTTGCCAGCTCACAGGCAAAAAATACACTTCCCTTTAAAATCGCAATCAAGTGAACTTCTTTTCCCGCATAATCCTTACTGATCTGTGCTCCCATCTGGGCAATTCTTTCATTCACCTTTTCCTCTGAAATCATAACTCTGATTTCTCCCATCACACTCATCTCCTTCTCTTTTGAATTCCAGCCTTAAAAAACGACTGGTTTCCTCTGATATTTTATAATGATCGCTGACTCTTCTGCCAACAATCCAGACAATATGGCTGCCGTCTGCCACGAGAGGTATTGTATCCCGTACAGCTCGCGGAACCTTTTCATCAATAAAATACCGACTGAGTAATTTTTTCTTCTCTTCTTTTCCAAAAACGAAAAAATCCCCAGGTCTGCGGCAGCGTAATTGCAGATCATTTTCTATTTTATCATAATCAACGATTTTGATACAATCTTTTTCCGAGATATTTGTAAAATCTGTCATTTCTTCCTGAAAAAGCACCCCTGTTCCTTCGGAAAGCTCTGAGGATTTCAAAAGCAGCAGAAACTGATAACTTTTTTCAGCAACCATTCCATATGGCAAAGAAATTCGCTTTCCGGTCCCTTTCCCCGCCAGCTTCCACACATCCAGCACATGCCGCTTTTCCAAATCTTTCTTTTGTTCTGCCAGCCGCTCCAATCCCATCTTTATGACTTGTTTCTGCATCCAGGGATGTTCTCCGGCAAGCGCTTCACTGTCGATTCGATATCCTCTCTCTGTGGACTGTGCTAATCGCTCAAATACATCCTGCACCTGATTCATAAGATATTCTCCGGCTTCCCGAAGATCCTCTGCAAGAAATGCCAAATGCTCCACTGCCTGATCGTTTACTTTTTCCAGCAGCGGAATCACCTGATTTCTCAGCCGATTTCTTGCAAAGACATTCTTCTGATTGCTGCCGTCTTCCATCCAGATCTGATCCATTTGTCTTAATTCATCCTGAATTTCCTGCTTCTTGATACACAAAAGAGGTCTTACAATCGGTACATCCAATGGCTTCATCGCTCCCGCACCGTAAATTCCGGTTCCCCGCACTGCCCGGAATAAAAGAGTTTCTGCCTGATCATTCTGATGATGAGCCACAGCAATTTTCGTTCCTTTTTCTTCTCTCATCACTTGATCAAAGATCTTATATCGTACCTTCCTTCCTGCCTCCTCCAAAGAAATCCGTTGATTCCTTGCCACGTTCATCACATCCACCGAAAAAGTTCTGCACTTTACCCCCAACTGTCCACATAATTTCTCTACAAACCGCATTTCATCCACAGATTCTGGACGAATTTGATGATGAATGTGTACTACCGTAAAGGTCAAAGACATTTGTTTTCTTAATTTGCACAATACATGCAAAAGATAAACAGAATCCGCTCCTCCCGAAACACCGACGATGATATGTTCTCCCTCTTCTATTAACTTTTCATTTTTTATAGATTCGATTACTTTTCTCATAGTATCACTTTATCATCCCCGCATGATTTCTTCAATACTTATCCCAGATTCCCAAAACAAGGATCGTCATATCATCCTTTTTCTCATAGCCTTTTGTATGCTCAATTTTATGGAATAGCTCGTCTGCCAGCGCCTGGGGACGAATTGCCTGAATTTCTTCTATGTATTTCCCGATCCTCTCTATCCCATTCCCCGGAATTGAATCAAGGACTCCGTCACTCACTTGAATCAACAAATCTTCACTCTCGAATTTTTTCCTGCAGAACGGAAGCGGCATCTCCTTCATTACCCCCACAGGCATGCCCTCCATTTCAAGGATTTCTGTCTTCCCTCTCCTTTTCAAAAAGCTTGGACATGCGCCGATTTTCAAAAAAGTTCCCACTCCTGCAAACAAATCCAGCTGAAAATAATCCAGCGTTGCATACTGCTCCTTCTGTGGACGCGGCAAAAAAATAGACTGCAAAAGCCCGATGGCCTGATCCTGAGCAATTCCCGCTTCCAACAACTCCTCCAGCATTTCAATGGTGCGCTTGCTCTCTCGATTTGCTTCTTCTCCGGTTCCCATACCGTCAGAAATCATCGAGACAAACCGTCGCTCTCCAATTCTGCCCATGGAAAAGCTATCTCCGTTCTTTTCCCCCTCAACACAGGAAGCACAACGAATTCCGCTCAATACATGGAATTTTGCTGCGGAAGTAAAACCAAACATTTCATATCTGCTTCCGATCATTTTCTTTTGACTGGGAAGAGGATTCATTTTACGTTTCAATAGTTCCGACAATAAAATCGACGCTTGTCTGACACTAATTTCTCTTCCTTTTTTCTTCTTCACAAACAAATAAATCTGCTTTCCTTTTTCCCGATTCTCATAAAAATAAATTTCTTTGATTTTCATATGCACCTGTGAAAATCCCCTGACAATTTTCTGATAAAGTTCTGCATTTTCTCTGGATGACATGCCAAATTTCCCCTCAGAAAATTCTCCCAGCATCTGCCCCGCTTCAATATACTGACGCCCTACTATCCTGCGCATCTGAACCATGCCCTGCTCCATCGCGCGAAAAAATAATTCCCGCTCATAAATCCGATTGGCTTCCTCCACAAAATCCTGTTCCCGCTTGCAGGAATGACAGCTTCTTACATCCGCAAGACTCAATCCTCCCTGTTCTTCCATCAGCTGTCCCAGCCGATCCTTATCTTCCACTGTAAAACGGCAGCCTTTTTGATCTCTGCACCCTACACATTCTTTCAGAATTACGCTTTCTACGACCTTTCTTCCACTTTTTCCCTCGGGAAGCTCTTTATCATAACTGCAAAATAATTTCCCCGCCGTCAACAAGCATTGCTGCATCTCTTTCATATTATAGTGGATCATTTCATTAAAGTCCTGAAATAATTGATGTTCTTCTGTTTCCTTTTTACGAATGATTTCCATACTCTAGTCCTCCTCCTCTTCATCATAATGAAAATCAAAAAAAATATTTGTCGATTCGTGGAAATGTTATATAATATACAAAACAAAAAAATATTGCACAGCAAAGGAGAGCTTATGGATCAATTGATTGTTTTAGGTACGGGAAATGCTCAGGCCATCCACTGTTACAACACCTGTTTCGCTATGAAAAAGCAAGATGAATATTTTCTTGTAGACGCAGGAGGTGGAAACGGCATTCTTACTGCTCTCGATACCGCACAAATTTCATTGGAACAGATTCATCACATTTTTGTCACTCATGCACATAACGATCATATTTTAGGCATGGTTTGGATCATCCGCATGATTGCCACTTCAATCAATCAAGGCACCTATGAAGGAAATCTTCATATCTATTGTCACGAGGAACTGGTAAACACAATCAAGCTGCTAACGAAATTAACTGTGGGAAAAAAGTTCTATCGTCACTTTGATGAAAGAATCTTATTTCATGTTGTTCATCATAAAGAAACTTTGGAACTTCTTGGCGATCAGATTACCTTTTTTGATATTGCTTCTTCCAAAGAAAAGCAATTTGGTTTCTCTATGATAATGGAGCAGCAATTAAAACTTTCCTTCCCGGGAGATGAGCCGTATCATTCCGGACTGCTTGAGTTTGTCATGGATTCAGACTGGCTGCTCCACGAGGCATTCTGTCTTTACAGTCAGAAAGATCAGTTTAAGCCATATGAAAAACACCACAGTACTGTCAAAGATGCCTGTGAACTCGCCACCTCCCTTCATATTCCAAATCTGGTTCTATGGCACACGGAAGATCATAATTTAGCTCATAGAAAGACAGCCTATCAACAGGAAGGACGTCAATTTTACAATGGAAATTTAATCGTGCCAGATGACCAGGAAATCATTGTATTTTAGTTTCTGTAAATGTTGACTTCTCTTTTTCTTGTTGATATACTAAAAGCAGTTTTTTAGATCGGAGATGATAAGATGTTCACTTTTTCTTGTTAGAAATTTTTTAACATAGCTATGCCTGAGTCAGCAGATTTTGCTGTCAGTACAGTTATGTCTTTCTTGCAGGAAAGGTGAAAATTCTTAGAAACAAAACAGCGCATATCAATTTCTTTTTCGATTTTCAAATTTGTATTGTTATGCCCTAATGGTTGTAAGAAAGAACTTTTCTTGCAGCCATTTTTATTTATAATACTAGGAAAGTTCTGACTTTCCTATAGTAACGATCCGCCTTATTCTGAAAAGGAGATGATTGCAATGTCTTTTATTCATGTTTCAAACCTTTCATTTTCATACGATCAATGTTATGACCCGATTTTTTCCAATACCAGTTTACGAATTGATACCAGTTGGAACCTGGGTTTCATCGGAAGAAACGGACGCGGAAAAACTACCTTTCTGAAGTTACTGCTTGGCAAATATAAATACAGTGGTGAAATTTATTCGGATGTGACATTCGAGTATTTTCCTTATACCGTAAAAAACCCAAGTCAAATGGTATTGGACATCATTCAGGAAATATGCCCCAATGCCATGGATTGGGAAATTTTTTGTGAACTCAATCTTCTGGATGTAGATTGCCAGATTCTGTATCAACCCTTTGAAACGCTTTCCAATGGAGAACAAACCAAAGTGCTGCTTGCCGCAATGTTTCTGATTTCCAATGGATTTCTCCTAATTGATGAACCCACAAACCATCTGGATGTTACCGGTCGGGATTCTATAAAAAACTATTTAAAGAAAAAAAATGGGTTTATCCTTATTTCCCATGATCGAGTACTTTTAGATGAATGCATTGATCATGTGCTTTCCATCAACCGCTGTAATATTGAAATTCAAAAAGGAAATTTTTCTACCTGGCAGGAAAACAAAGAACGTCTGGACCATTTTGAGCGAACTCAAAACGAAAAATTGAAAAAAGAAATCAAACAGCTTTCCCACGCTGCAAAGCGTACAAAAAAATGGTCAGATCAGGTTGAAAAAACAAAAAACGGTTCAAAAAATTCCGGTTCCAAGGTGGATAAAGGATTTATCGGACACCGCTCAGCAAAAATGATGCAGCGTTCAAAAAATATTGAAAACCGCCGGCAAGCTGCCTCGCAGGAAAAATCAAGGCTTTTAAAAAATATTGAGCAGACACAGCCTCTTTCCCTGCACCCGCGTACCTATCACAGTACAAAACTGCTTTTCTTACAGGATGTTTCCATTTTATACGACTCCCGCCCGGTATGTGACAATATTTCCTTTTCCCTGTATCATGGAGACCGCATTGCTCTTCAGGGCAAAAACGGCTCCGGAAAATCCAGTATTCTTAAACTCATTTGCGGAGAAGACCTGTCCTTTCAGGGAACCTTTTGGAAGGGAGGCGGACTAAAAATTTCTTATGTTCCCCAGAATACATCTTTTTTGCATGGAAATTTGTCAGAATATGCTCTGGAAGCCGGGATTGAGGAAAGCCTTTTTAAAACAATTTTAAGGAAATTAGGATTTTCCAGAATCCAGTTTGACAAAGATATCTCTTCTTTCAGCAGTGGACAAAAAAAGGAAGTTTTACTTGCAAAAAGTCTCTGTGAGCAGGCACACCTTTATGTTTGGGATGAGCCGTTAAACTATATTGATGTTTTTGCCAGAATCCAAATAGAACAGCTGATTTTAGATTTTGCTCCAACGATGATTTTCGTAGAGCATGATACTACCTTTACAGAAAAAATTGCTACAAAAACCTATTCAGTGCTATATAATTCTTAAGAAAGATTGAAAAAACCACCTCATCCTGTCTGTGATTTCTCACAAACAAAACAAGGTGGTTTTTATATTGAAAAGAAAAATGAGAAGCTATTTTATTGAATCCATCCTTTTTCTTCTAATTTTTTATATTGGTTTAAAACAGCGTTTGTAATTGGATGATCCTGAGCAAATCCAATATGCTTGCTGACTGCTTTTTCAATTCCCAGCTGTCTGACATCTCTCTGTAAATCAATCGCTTTGGGATCCTTCGGCTGAGCATACCCAAACCCTGCGGCAATCCCCATTGCAATATAGTCAAACGGTACACCATGTTTCAGATTTGTTTCCGCTGCTCCTGTCAGACGATCTCCCTTTGAAAGTTTCCGAATCGGGTCATATCCCACACGATAAATCGAATCCGGAAGGATCCCTTTTGCCGGCGCAAAATAAACAAGATGGTGCAGTTCTTCCGGAGTAACCGGATACTCTTTCATAATTCCTTCGGTAATCTCCCGGCTTAATTTCTCTACAATTTCTGAAATCTCTGGATCTGCCTCTGCTTCCGGAATGGTCTGATATCCTTTTAAATATCCCAGAAAAGCCAATGTAGCATGGGGTCCGTTTACCGCCGTTACTTTTATATCCTTCAGCATTTCAATTTTGTCAGTGACTTCCATCCACTCTACATCGCTGAAATCATTATACACCGGTCCCTGTATTAACAAAGAGTTGACTGCCACAGTATCAATCTGAGTATCATAGTTGCTTGCCGCATCAGTACTTCTGCGAATGATAGAATCACGAATGACAACGTGATCCTCGAACCATTCTCTGGTGCGTTCAGACAACAGCTCCTTAAAATCTTTTTCAATTTCCGGAATTAAGTAGTTTTTATTGGTGATGCAGATCAGCGTTAAATTTCGTTCCGGATGAACCTGATAAAATCTTTCAAAACATTTCGATAAATAATGACCTGCCTCTTTAAAATCTTCGGGATACAATGGAAGAACAATTAAATCTGTTTCCAGAAAGGCTTCCATGCAGCTATATTCTTCATCGCATGTATATGCTTTAAAGTTCGTAATGGTTCTGTTTTGAATCTCATCTACCCGATGTACCTTCACCTGAAAGCTTCCTGTCTTCTCAAGCTGTTCTTTCACTCTCGGATCTTTGTCAAGAAATGCGATCTTCCATCCCGCATTATCAAAAGTCTCAGCAATAAATCCTTTTCCAAGTCTTCCGGCTCCTACAATTAAAACATTTTTCATCTGCATTTCCTCCGTTTCATCTCTCATGATAAAAGAGGCGCAGAACTTTTACAATACGAAATTTGGCAGAAAAATTTCTGACAATCTAATTGCTGTATGACGCGGAAAAAGGACAGAAACAAAAATTCCCATCCCTTTTCCTGAAAATTATATAAGTGTAAATGTGTTTATCTGGCACCCGCCTTGGCAATTTTAACCAACCGACTGGTGCCGAGCCGATCTGCCCCCAGCTCAATAAACTTCTGTGCATCTTCAAAGGAACTGATTCCTCCTGCCGCTTTGATCTTAACCTGCGGTCCTACATTCGCTTTAAACAAAGCAATGTCCTCAAAGGTGGCTCCTGCCGTCGAAAATCCCGTTGATGTCTTAATATAATCGGCTTCTGCCCGGGTGACAACCTCACACAACCTGATCTTTTCTTCTTCCGTTAACAGACAGGTTTCAATAATCACTTTCAAAATCTTATCCCCACAGGCAGCCTTTAATCGTCTGATTTCATTTTTTATTGTATCATACTTCCCATCTTTTGTGTCCCCTAAGTTAATCACGATATCAATTTCATCGGCGCCATTTTTTAAGGCATCCTGAATCTCAAATTCCTTAACCTCCGTCGTCTGGTATCCATTTGGAAAGCCAATCACAGTACAGACTGCCATCCGATCTCCCATATACTCTTTTGCCCTTTTTACATAAGAAGGCGGGATACAAACCGAAGCTGTTTGATATGTCATTGCATCATCACATATTTCCTTGATTTCCTCCCATGTTGCCGTCTGTGCAAGCAGGGTGTGATCTACGGTTTTAAAGATCTCTTCTCTTGTCATCTTGTTCTCCTTCCTTTGAAAGCTGTTCCATTACCTGGCTCAATTCCGGTATCGCCGTCTGTGCTCCAATCGATTGTACAGAGATTGCTGATGCCATAGAGCTTAATTTCAATATATCATAAAGCGGCATATTTCTGGATAGCCCATAAGCAAATGCCCCATGAAAAATATCTCCTGCGCCGTTGGTATCCACAGCTTTCACCTGATACGCCGGAAGCCGGCAAAGATTTCCGTTTCTGCGGTATAAAAGTCCCTTTTCTCCCATCGTTATAACCGCATATTTTCCATTAATTTTCTCAATCTCCCGAAAAATCTCAGAACAAATTTCAGGATGGTTCAAATCCAGAGTCTTCCCTGTATACTGTCTTGCAAAATCTTCAGAACAAACTAAATAGTCTACTTCTTTTGCTACTTTCAGGGTACTTTCTCTGCAAGTTCCCGCATCCGCGATGGAAACTGCGTCTTGATACCGGCGAATTGCTTCGACGGTAATCTCCGGTTCATGTCCGTCACTTAAAATTACCGATACCTCTTCCTCAGGGTAATCATAGGATACTTCCTTTAAGTTCCCCGGAAAATTAAAGAGTGTTCTGGAACCATTTTCTCCATTGGAGAATATATAGCTGTGCGGTGTCTCAATCTCATCGTCCGGAATTAAATAGCTCATCCCAATTCCGACGCGTTGGGCAATCTGCCGAAGCTTCTGCCCATAGCCGTCCTGCCCGATTCTGCTGATCAAGCAGACCTGCGCTCCCCAGAGCGCACAAAGATATGCCGCATTAAATGCCGGTCCGCCCCCGCACTCTGTCTTTTGGGTAATGCAGTATTTCTGATTTTCACAAATCGGCTCTGTCAAGGGAATGGTAATATCGTAGGCAGACTGTCCGATGCAAAAAATATATCCCATCTGCGCCTCCTTCTAATCTTTCACCAAATCATACAGTTCCTGAATCACTGCCGGATAATCAATTTTTGTAAAATCCGTTACATCCAGCTCAATCAAATGACCTAAAACAAATGTCCCGTACCCCCGATTCTTACAGCGGTCCATAAAGATATCATATGTCACAAGACAATCTGCTTTTCTGCGGTCTGTCAAAACATCTCCCTTATGATACTTGGAAACCAAATGGCTCAAATGACGTTTTGGATCTAAATCTCTTTTTAGAGAACGTTGAAAGAGTACTTCCAAATCACCGATCAAGCGGAAAGTTACCACTTGGTAATGATGCTGCTCTGCCAGTGTCTGAATTCTTCCTTTTTGCTTATCACTAAACGGATAATCGGAAATTATCGAGTTTCCCTGTTTCAGTTCTTCTTCCATAATTTTATAATACAGCTTCCAACTTTCCTTTTCAATCTGTATTTTTTCTTCCATATTATCAAAGCCATAGCGATCAAATAGCTGTTCTTTCATGTCATCCTGAGAAACTACATGAAATTGCGGCATTCTCTCTAAAATTTTCTGACAGAGATAGCTTTTTCCGGTGGCTGGATACCCTGCCAGTAATACAATTGTCTTTTTCACGTTTCCCTCCCCAAAAACGGCAGGGATTCCTCCCCGCCGCCACTGTGTCTGATTACAGCTTGAATAAAGAAGCTTTTTCCATCACAATCTCTTTGATCTTATCATTTGCCGGACCTAAGAGATTTCTCAAAGAAGTCAAAGGTGTTACATCGTCTGCCGTAAATGTTTTACTTACCACTTCGATGTAGTTTTTATTTAACTCAGTTCCTACGTTGATCTTTTTCATTCCTTCACGAACACAGCGTCTCATATCTTCGTCAGAGACTCCGGTTCCTCCGTGAAGCACCAGACCTACATCTCCAAGCTTTTCTTTCAATTCAGACAGCAATTCATAATTGATTTTTGCTTTTGATTTAAACTGTCCGTGAGTTGTCCCAATGGAAACTGCCAGAGCATCGACTTTGGTCTGCTCTACATAGAACAGTGCATCCTCCGGTTTTGTATACATTGCCTCGTCTTTGGTTACAACAACACCCTCTTCCGCTCCTCCGATGGATCCGATCTCTCCTTCCACAGACACTCCGTTTGCATGTGCATAGGCAACAACTTCCTTGGTATTTCTGATATTTTCCTCAATCGGAAGAGAAGATCCATCATACATTACGGAAGAATATCCAAGATCAATCGCTTTTTTCAGAGCATCAATGTCCTTGCAGTGGTCCATATGAAGCGCAACGCTGATGGAAGATTTCTCTGCCAGCGCTTTCACTGCCGCAATCAATGGCTCAAATCCAATATATTCCGCTGTTCCCAAAGATGTCTGTATAATGACCGGAACATTTAATTCTTCAGCTGCCTGAATCATTGCCGGAAGCATCTCAAAACAGTGCAGATTAAATGCTCCAACAGCTCCCTTCCCTTCATTTTCTTTAAATAATTCTATCAGATTTTTGTACATTTTCTTTTCCTTTCTTTTACTATCATGTCCACAACACAGGAAGAGGTGTCTATGCGTTTCCTCGAATCATATCCTTTGACATTTGCATCAGCTCCTGAACCTTATCCATGTATTCTTTGACTTTTTCATCGTCTTTTGCCTCAGCTGCTTCCTGACGCTTTTTATTGTACAGCTTCATCAGATCCGTCGTTGCTTTCCCGTGCTGCTTGCAAATCTCAAGACTTTCTTCGTAATATTGAATTGCCAAATCTGTTTCTTCTGCCTGTGTATAAAGAGAACCGATTTCATTTAAGAGCAAAATACGTTGGTCTCCTGCTTTCCCATCCAGCTCTTTTTCTTTCTGAGACGCTGCCAAAAGCAGTTCCTCTTTGTTGACAGCCGGTGCCTGCTCTTTTTGTTTCTTTTCTTTTTTCTTAAAGAACAACATAAATTTTTCCTCCTGTCATCGTTACCGTTTTTTTAAAAGATTCCTGTAATTGATTTAATAATCATAAAGAAGAATCCCGTAACAACTGTATCCACATCAGTACATGTCATATTCTGGAATCCGATTTCTCCAAGCATTGGGGAAAGCATTGCCGGTAAAATCATAATAAAAATACCATGCGCGATACAGCCAATGATGGTTCCTCTTCGTCCGCCTACCTGATTTGCAAAAATTCCTGCGGTACCTCCTGCAAAGAAGTTACTCATAACTCCAGGAAGAATCATCGGAAGCCCCAGCATCGGAGTTAAGAACATCCCAATGATAGAACCAACGGTTGTAAAGATAAATCCAAGAATTACTGCATTTGGTGCGTAAGGAAATAACACCGGACAATCCAGCGCCGGTTTGGAGTTTGGTACCAATTTCATGGAAATTCCCTGGAATGCAGGTACTAACTCAGCCAACAGAAGGCGTACACCGGACATTAACACATACAACCCTGTTACAAACTGTAAAGCCTGAAGGAACATAAAGATAATGTAGTTGGTATCTCCCGCATATTCTGCACAGGCAGCCGGTCCGGCAAAAATCGCCACGATCAAGTAAAACGGAACCATAACTACCATGACAGATAAATATGTATCCTGTAAGAATTCAAGACTCTTTGGAAGAGCAACATCTTCTGTAGATTTTGATTTGTCTCCTGTCAGTTTTGAAATTAAAGCAGTAAACATGTATCCAAAGGTACAGAAATGTCCCAGTGCGATGTCATCGCTTCCCGTAATCTGACGCATAACCGGCTGTGCAAACGCCGGCATTAAAGTTGCAAAAGCACCACCGACAATGGAACCGATTAAGATCAAAGGAATCCCTCTTAATCCACAGAAATAAGCAAATACAACACAAAGTGTAGATTCCCATAGCAGTGCCTGACCAGTTAAGAAAATGTACTTAAACGGTGTCAGTCTTGCCAAAATAATATTGACAATAAAGATACCTGCCAGGGTAATTGCAATCTCTGAACCCAGTCCTAGATCTGTCATTGCCTGTCCGTTAATTCCCTCAATGGATGCAACCAGACCTTTTAATCCGAAGGCTTTGTTAAACAAATCTCCGAAAATCGCAAGGGACCCTTGGATTACACTGGATCCGGCAGATAATACCAGAAATCCAAGAATTGTTTTCATTGTTCCGGATACAATTGCACCAATCGGCTTTTTCTGTAATGCCAATCCTAAAAGAGCAATCAAACCGATGACAACAGATGCCTGCGTCAAAATATTCTTAATAATAAAATTTAATATTTCCATTTTCTCTCCTCACTCTCTTTTTCTTATAGTGCGCCCAGTTTTTTTAAAACCGGAGTTAGTTTTTCTTTAATCTCATTTTTATCTACCAGACGATCAAGAAAAACCGTTGGACAATCCAGCGTATAGCGCTCAAATTGCTTTTCAAAATTCTTTCCAGAAAGAATAATATCTGCTTTTGCACCTCCCACACTGGAAATGTCGGTGTGGTCTAATTTTGCTTCCACCCCCAGCTCTTTTAATACGGCGTCCACACTCATCTGGCAGGCAAAACTGCTCCCAAGTCCGGCTCCGCATACAGTTAAAATTTGCAACATAATGTCCTCCTTTCTTAAAAAACTAATTGGTTCCAATGACTTCAAGTAATTCCTCGTAGGTCGCTGCTTTCGCAATATCATCAATGAGTCCGCGTTCTACAAACTCAACGATCATCTTAAGAATATCCATGTGGCTCTCACTATCCACCGCGGAAAAACAAATCATAACTTTGACCGGACTGTTATCCCCTTCAAAAAGTACCGGTTCCTTTAAGGTAATTAAGCTGCATCCGATTCCCAGGGCTCCCTCTTCCGGTCTTGTATGGGGCATCGCCAGTCCCTCGGAAATGATAATGTACGGGCCCAGCTTTTTCACGGCAGAAATAATCCCTTCCACATAAGAGGGTTTTGCACATCCCTGATCTACCAGTATTCCTGCTCCGATGCGAATTGCCTCCTGCCAATCCGAGGCATCAACCTTTAGCTTTACATTCTCTCGATTCAGTACCAATTTTTCCATGATTATTCCTCCCTGTTTTGTAATTGCTCTATAAATTCTTCATAACCTTGTTCTTTAATCAAGCGGCTGACCCCCTGATCTTCGATCAGATAGCGGTAAAGACGTTTAAATACAATCTCCCAAATACTGTACTGGCTTTTCGGGATATTTAACAAAAGTATCACCTGAACTTTTTCATTTTCCCAAACGATGGGCTTTTTCAGAACCATGACCGATACCACGGCGCCTCCGCTGTCATTGGACATCGCATGAGGAATCGCTACCAGATTTCCAAGCTCAGTCGTCGCCATCTCTTCCCTCTTCACAACAGATTGTGCCGCGTCTTTGCTCATAAAATCCTTTTGCATCATTTTTTCTGTCATATAAGCAAGAATCTGCGATTTTTCTTTAAAATCACTATTGGAAAAAAACAGATCTTCTCTGAAAATTCCCCGGTAATCAATGGATTCTTCCCGATTTGAATCTCGCAAAGCATGCTTGATCGTACGAATATCTGATTCTTCCAGAAATAAATTAATTTTCTTGATTTTCTCAGACTGAAAATCGGGAAGCTCTACGGTTGTCAGAACCAGATCTACCTGCTCAATTAATTCTTTGGTAACTTCCCGCTGAGGACACGTCTTCACAACCTCAATCTGATGTCCGAAATTCTGCTTAATTTTTTCTTTTAAAAGCATTGCCGTGGCAACCCCTGCAATACAGACAATCACGGCCTTTTTTCTCTCCAACTTTCGATTCAGACCTTTGCGTTCAAGAGCTGCTCCAAAATGCATTGCGAGAAATCCAATTTCATTCTCTGTAGTCTTAAACTGAAATTTTTCTTCAATAACTTCTCCTGCCAAGACTGCAAGCTCAAATGCCAGTGGATACATATTTTTTACAGAATCCAAAAACTCATTCCGAATGTTCATATCAAACCGCATTCTTTGTACCGCCGCACTTAAATGCATGGCAAGTCCATTGATTAACTGCTTGTCATCAGACAAATCAATTTCTGTTTCTGTTTTAATAGAATCTAAAATTTTTTCAATTTCTTCTTTATATTCATAGTCATCTTCCGGGTCATCAATTAAAAACCTCTGACTGGAAACTAAATGCTGCGTTAGATAGTAAACTTCATCTCCCAAATCTGTGCCAAACTCTTTCCTTATCTGGTCAATAATGTCTTTGGCACACCGAAATTCTTTTTTCGCCTTAAATGATTTAATATCACTTTTTTTGTATGTAACCCTTTTCTGTCTGGCAAACCGCTTTAGCATAATCAGACTGTGAATTAGCACATTCTTAAATGCAAGATCCGTCAGCCTCAAATTATATTCCGAAAGGACATCCAGCAAAATCGACCGCAGTCTTTCAATCTCTCGCTGTGTAAAGATTCTCTGATAGAACTGATTTTCTTCCATCCCAAAATAGCCCTTGCTGTTAAAAATATATTCCGAGATACAATATCGTATTTTTGCCTCGTCCCCTACAATTTTCACTCCCATTTTTTTTGTAATACTGATCCTTAAATCATATTTTTTCAGGATTTTATCAATACTTCTGAAATCTTTTTTTAAGGTGGAAGTACTGATAAACAATTCTTCTTCCAGATCAAAAAAATCCAATTTCTCCATTCTGCCGTTTAGGGAGGACAGCAGCAGCTTAGAGATAATGTATCGAATCCGGTCTTCCGGTTCTGAGGGAATGATATTTTGAAAATTCTTTTCTCTCTTTTCCTGTTCCATCTGATCCTGAAATGCTAAAAAGTTTTCACGATTGGTAATCTTTAAATAATATCCCTGTCCAATCTCTGAAACCACACAGGCTCCCTGATTTTCTAAAACAGCATTTAAATCCTTCATATCATTTCGTATGGTTCTTGATGAGACACCAATGGATACCGCCAGTTGATCTCCTGTCATTCGTTCGTACTTTAACAGCAAATTCAAGATCTGGATACATCGCTTATTTGATATTGCCATTATGTTTCTCCTTCTGTACTAAATTATATGCAATTGCCTGTGGCAAATATAGTTCACTTTTTTCCGCTTTAGGCGGAAAAGAAAAAAGCACACGACTTCATTTTTTTGAAGCCGTGTGCTTTTTTATTCATCACCTTTTAAAAGATACTCTCCCGGATAGAGAAGTCCGAATTTTTCAGTTGCCATCTTTTCAATAAATTCTTTGGTTTTTATATATTCTTTTTTCTCTTTTAACTCTTTTTTTCTTTCTTTTTCCTTTTTGATCTGTGTTTCGATCTGCTTTTGTTCTTTTTCAATCTTTTTTGATTTTTGATAAAGACCCATATAAGCAAACAACATCACAATGACAAAAACAATTACAAAAAACGCAATCATCCTGGTTCTATGATCCATGTCCTTGATTTTTTTTCCCAATGCCATCTGCATCACCTCTTTTGTTTCCTTTCTTTAGTGCCATTTTAACGTTTTTTTTCTCTTTTTTCAATTGCCATCTGAGATTTGTCCTAACACGAACTGCGGGTTTTCTCATCCAATCGAACAGAAGCCGGAAAAGATGCCGGATCATTCTAAAAATTTTTGTCGCTTCTTTGAGAATCAGAGAACTTCCCAGACAATAATACAAAACCACACCGAGCAAGAGACCTAAAAAGAAAAAACCTCGAAGCTCCCCTTGATTATACCAAAACAAAAATCGAAAGCTGGAGAGTCCGACAAAAATCCAAAACAGAATATCTTCTGCGGCAACCCAGAAAGATGTATGTAAAAACACTCTTCGGAATCCCCGAATGATATCATAAATTATGAACAAGCCTCCTCCAAAAAGAATCGAGGCAATGAAAAATAACAGCGGTCTGGTTACGGTTTCCTGCATTATTTCAAAAGCCTTCCTAACAGCCCTTCTTTTTTCCCTCTGGTTTCATCCACATCAGAATACAAAAAACTATCAACCTTCCCGTCAATTTCAACCTCGCCTTTCTCCACCAGCAGGCGTTTTACATGCAGATTCATCCCTTTGATCATCAAAAGACCCTGTTCCGTATCAAGAATAATCTCATTTAAGTCAAAAGATACTACATCCTTCACCCCGGTAATTACGCCTAAAGACCGGTTTAACAAATTAAGTTTATGGCTCTTTATAGGTTGTCTGTCTTCTATCATGACGCTTTTCCCTCCTAAAATGTTTTATACATCTTATGATCGAAACATCTAAAACATGCCTATAAAATACGATACAATTCCTGTGCCTGCTCCTTCTTTACCGTCTCTGCCACCGAAACTACTTCCACAGCCGTTTGTCGGTTTCCAAACTGAATCTCAATTCTGTCTCCGGGTTTTACGTTTGTTCCGGCCTTGGCAGCTTTGCCGTTTACCAATACTCTCCCCGCACTGCAGGCTTCATTGGCAACGGTTCTCCGTTTGATCAGTCTTGACACCTTTAAATATTTATCTAATCTCATCATTTCCTCCTGCTTTCCATAAAACATAAAGCGAACGAATCCGCCTCAAATAGAAAAGTTTTTACTTTGCTATATCATAAAAAGAACTGCCGGTTGAAAAAACCGGCAGCAACAGCAAATATTAAATGAACATTCTTACTCGTTTACAATATCTTTTAAAGCTTTTCCCGCTTTAAATTTTGGCGCTTTAGAAGCAGCAATCTTCATCACTTCACCACTGCGAGGGTTTCTTCCTTCTCTTGCAGCTCTCTGAGAAACTTCAAAAGTTCCAAATCCAACTAACTGAATTTTTTCACCTTTTTTCAGTTCTTCGGCAACTACATCTGTAAAGGCTTTTAATGCTTTTTCAGCATCTTTTTTAGACAATTCTGTTTTCTTTGCAATTGCTGCAACTAATTCTGTCTTGTTCATTAAATTCTCCTCCTAATCTCAACTCAAACATAAGGTTCTATGTTCTTGAACTCGCATAAAATCATTTTATAGTCTTTGCCGATGTTAGTCAAGTAAAATATGATAAAACCTCGATTTTATGCTATTTCTCTGCCTTTTTCTTCCTTATTTCATAGAAACTATGTTATAATGTCCAAAAGGCTGCATACAATGACCATAAATTCACATAGAAAGAGGATAGTTTATGATTCAATTAGGAAAATTTCAAAACTTATATATTGTAAAGGAACGGGATTTCGGAGTCTATTTAAACGACCGCAAAGAATGTACCGACGGAAGTATTCTGCTTCCAAGAAAGCAGGTTCCGGAACATGCCAGGCTTGGAGACTCCATCTCCTGCTTTGTCTATAAAGACTCTGAAGACCGAATGATTGCCACAGTGCATGTTCCCAAAATTACACTCGGCGCCATTCGCTCTCTGCGCGTGAAAGAAATCAGTAAAATCGGTGCTTTTTTAGATTGGGGGCTGGAAAAAGATCTCTTCCTTCCGTTTAAAGAACAACTGGGACATATTCGTCCCAACAAGGAATATTTGGTCTCTCTATATATCGACAAAAGTGAGCGGCTCTGCGCAACGATGAAAATTGGAAAACTTCTCTCTACAGATCACTCTTTGAACGTCAATGACTGGGTCTATGGAACCATTTACAATCTGAATCCTGATCACGGAGCGTTTGTGGCAGTGGAAGATCAGTTTCTCGGCAGAATTCCAAAAAGAGAGCTTCACAATAAATATTCCATCGGAGAACATCTTCGTCTGCGCGTAACCGCAATTACAGAAGACGGAAAACTTACTTTAAGCCCTCAGGATAAAGCGTATCTTCAAATTGATCACGATGCAAAGCTTGTTATGGATACCATCGAAAGCTACGACGGATGTCTTCCGTTTAACGATAAAGCCAAGCCAGAAACCATTGAGCGAGAGCTGGGATTAAGTAAAAATGCTTTTAAACGCGCCGTAGGACGTCTCCTCAAAGACAACCTGATTGAAATTACGAACACGGGAATTTTAAAAAAATAAAGGAGTGATTCACAGATGAATTATATTCGTTCCGCTGGTTTTTTCAGTTTGTTTTATGTATTGTTATATTTCTGTCTTTCCATGGGACTTGGAATCTTTATTTCTGACAGTGAGATTTTTACCTCTTTGTTTTATGGAATTCTTCTTCTTTTTGTTTTTTTATATCTTCGCATCTGCGGGGAACCTTTAAAGCAGACTTTAAGAATCCGTCCGCTTCAAATCGGCTCCTTTTTCCTCATTCTTCTGCTGTCTTTCACCATTCGGCCAGCCGCAGGATTTATTACACAGCTGGGAGATCTTTTTTTTGAGGATATGACATCCAATTCCATTACCCGAATGGCACAAACAAATTTGGCGCTTTCTCTGTTTACTACAGCGTTTCTTCCGGGAATTGCAGAAGAATGTATTTTTCGAGGAGTCCTGTATTCCAGAATCCGCAAAGCAAATCCCATCAAGGGAAATTTGCTGACTGCTCTCTTTTTTGGAATCGCTCATATGAACTTTCAGCAGTTTACTTATGCTTTCTTTTTAGGTATGATTTTCGGACTGTTGATCGAGGCAACGGACTCCATTTTTTCCTCCATCACAGCCCACATGTCCTTTAATGCAGTCTCTCTGATTTTTGCCAGTCTGCTCTCTCATACAAATCAGCTTGCAAAACTGTCGGAAACCTCCTCAGGCGCTGATCTGACAGCTCTCGCCGTATCTTTTCCAATTGCCGCAGTCAGTCTGGTATCCAGTCTGGCACTGCTGATATTCATTGCCAAGCTCAATGGAAGACTTGGTTATATGAAAACATGGTTTTCCAAAGATATCCGTAAAACCTGGCCAAAAGAAAAAGCAGCAAATCTTTCATTCTTTGCTGCTCTTGGAATCTGTTTTCTCATCGCCCTTATCATGGAGCTTGCCAACCGGATTCTTGCATAGACTCATCATCCCTATGCTTTTTCATGATGATTCCATGCTTCCAAAGCTTTCAGACAATCATACAGCATCTGGTTGTAAGGAGTTGGGATTCCCAGCTCCCTTCCCATGCGAAGAATGGTTCCTGCAAACATATCTACTTCTGTGGTTCTTCCGTGAATGATATCTTGTGTCGTTGAAGTCTTTCCATAAAATGGATACGTTTCAATTTTCTTTCTCTGCTCTGTCAAATCTTCTTCCGTCAGATGAATTCCCTTTGCCTTTGCAATGGATATCACTTCCCTTGCAGCACACTCTCTCAGATGATTGGCGTCCGGGCTCACCTGAAACAATCCATAGGGAGCCTTTAAAATTGCAGACGTCTGATTTTCACTGACATTGGTCATAAATTTATGCCACATATTGCGCAGCATATCCTTTGGAATTTGGTATCCGATTCCGCTTTTTTCAAATAAATCCCTGACTGCACAGACATCCTCCGACAATTCCTCATTTTTTGCATCTCCGAAAGAAATTTCTCCCCATCCTGAAGGATATGTGATTTTTCCATGATCATTGATGGAAGGAATCCGAATCACCGAATAGAGAATATGATTTTTGGGGAACCGTTTTCTTAAAATTTCTTCGCTTTCCACCCCATTCAGCAGCGAAATCAAAATCGTATTCTCGTCAATGCACCCTGACATATCTTCCATTGCCTGAGAAAGCCCCTGATATTTTACGGAAAAAATGCACAAATCTGCCGGCGCTTTCGCTTCCATAGGATCTGTTATCCGAAAGCGCCAAACTCGATCATTAATACAACATCCTTGCTTTTCTAACCGCTTGCGCCGCTCTCCTCCCGCAATCACCGTAAATGCCTCATGCCCCATAGCCTGTTCCAGCTTTGGCGCCACATATCCCCCGATGGCACCCAGTCCAATCAAAGCCGCTGTCTTTATCTCTCTCATTTTGTTGACCTCTCTTTCGCTGTTTTGCTCTCTACCAAATAATAATTTACATCGCATCGTCCGCTTCCGGTATTTGCCCCCGGAACAGATTCAGAGCTGCTGTACTGCCACATTTGATAAGGAAACGGAATATCCGGTCCCTCTGTCTTTGTGTAATGTGCAACCCACAGTTTATATTGCCTTATTATAGAATATGAAAAATAATTTTTCAAGGCAGATGCGCTGGAATATATCATCGGCTCAAAGCCTGCTTTTTTTATTTCCTCACAAAAAGTTTTTGTAATCGCTGTGGTATTCTCTCTTCCCGTATCAAAAACCTTTTTCTCTTCGATGTCAAATGCCACCGGAAGATCTAAATCCGATGGCTCAATCCCCTGTTTGCGAAGCAGCGACAGACAATGCTTCGCCTCCTTTTTTGCATCCTCCACGGTAAGTGCATAGGAATAATAATAAACCCCTCGCCGAATTGCCGCGTAGCCGGCATTTCGGTAATTGACGGCAAACTTTTCATCCATACTGCCTTTCCTGTTTTTATTCATTCCAGAACCAATTTTCAGCATTGCGTGATTGATTTCCTGATCCTTCACCTTTCTCCACTGAATCGTTCCGTTATACGCCGATACATCAATCACTTTGATCCTTCCTTGCTGTATCCTTGTCTGTATCGGAAATCCTATGGTCTGAACAATCCATAAAAAAACTACGGCTACTATCATTAAAAAAGCTGCAATTCCTTTTAATTCTCTTTTGTTTCGTTTCGTCAATTTCATGAAAAACCTCACCTACGATTACTCTTCGACGGCATGCACAAAAGTGCGGTAGTCCTCTTTCTCATAACTGCATGTTACAAACGTATAGATTCTCTGTATCCGCTCTTTCTCGTTCCTCTCATCCACTGTCTCGCTTTCTTTCCAAAGAAATTTTAAATATGCCTTCCGTTCTTTTTCTGCTGAAAACAAAATTGGAATCTTGGTATTGGCCTCCTTTGCATAAGCGCTGATCACTCTTAGTTTTTTCGTATCATCCGGTGTAGTAAGAAAAATAACAGAATGTTTTTTCACAAAAGCTTTCTCACGAAATTTTAATAAATCAGCAAACATCGTTCCGTTTTTCATATGATGTCCGTAAATCACGTTGTTATCTGCTGAGAAATCCTTTTTGCCCTTGTAATCCATGAATATTGCCCCTGAAGGATTTTTCTTTCCATCAACCGTCTCATGCAAATATTTTTTATTATCCTTTCCCTGAACAATCGGGTAATCTATCTCTGTGCCGGGAACATAGATCCATCCAATCACATCTGGATTTATTTTTTTTAATTTTTTAAAATCAATTTTTCTTTTCCCATTTTGTAATTTCCTTTCTGCCTTCTCCCTAAGTTTCTGATACGAAGCTTCTGCCTCCTGATAGGAAACGGAGGAACCCAATAATCTTAATGCACTGTACAAAAAAACCACTCCAAAACCTGCCAAAAGCAAGTACCACATACATCTTTTCACTGCACTCCCTCTTTTCTTAACCATTGCAAAACAGACGCAGTCCCCACGCCTTTGATTCGATCGGAGCAGGAACTTTCTTATATCATAACAGAAAAAGTATCTGATTTCCTAAAAAGAAACCAAATACTTTCTTAAAATTGTATGTACCCAAAACGAACACCTTCACTATACATGAAAGTGTTCGTCTTGCGTATGATTTATTTATAAAATAATTACTGTTTCATTTGGTCTTTAATGCAATAGACACTTCTCCTCTCCAGGACACCGATCTCTTCTAAGGTTGCCATCATGCGATACACCGTAGCAATGCCAATCGAAGGGTCCTGTTTGCGAACTTCATAGTAAATCTCTTTGCAACTCTCCCATTGTCCGTTAAGAATCACATTCAATAAGATCCTTCTCTGCTCTGTCATCCGCTTCCCACTCTGCTGTAAAACTTTTTCTACCTCTTTCTGACACATTCTGCTACCGCCTCACTTTTTACGGCATAACCTATGGATAAAGTCTATGGCATAACACTTTATCCGTAGGTTTCTGCTCCATAAATGATTATACTATATAAAGATCGCTTATGAGTTAGTCTCATCTAATCTCATATATAGGTTAGCACAATCTAACCGCATTGTCAATCCAATTTTTTGAAAAGTTTTATAAGTTTCTATGCGTTGAATTCAATGTCTATCTATGATAGAATAAGCTATACACTTATGAAATAAATATATTAAGGAGGCATACTTTTTGAAAATACAAGAATCCGCTGAAAATTATCTGGAGGCTATCTTGGTTTTAAAGGAACAAAAAGGAAATGTTCGTTCCATTGATATTGCACATCACTTAAATTTTTCCAAACCAAGTGTGAGCGTTGCCATGAAGAATCTTCGCAATGCAGAGTATGTAACCGTTGATTCTGATGGTTTCCTTAGCTTAACCGACTCCGGGAGACAGATTGCCGAAACCATCTATGAACGACACACAGTCTTATCCAGTATGCTCATAACCCTGGGAGTACCGGAAGAGATTGCAACCGAAGATGCCTGCCGAATCGAACATGTCATCAGTCCGGAAAGTTTCCATGCAATCAAAGAACATTTAAGTTCTCAGGAACACCTTAAGGCGCTGAAGCACAAGGATATTTCCACGATAACATAGGATGAAAGCGGACAAGCTATGTTGAAATTCTCTATACTGAAAAAAACACTTACAGAGTCCTTCTTTTTCTCTCTGTAAGTGTTTTTTCATAAAATGGCAAACTCAAACCTCTATTGAACCGACCGAACATGATATCCGGCATCTTCTACCGCTTTTTGCAGATCTATCTCACTTAACGGCCGGTCATAGGACACAACTGCTTTATTTTCTTTGAAAAAAACCTTTGCCGAAGCCCCTTCTATGCCATTGACTGCATTGGCTACCTTTTCTGCACAGCGCTCGCAAGTCATCCCCTCAAGTTTTAACACTTTTGTGCCCATTACCGGACCGTCCAGTGTTTTCTGTCTTTTTTCCCCTCTGTAAGATTTCCCTCCTCCTCCGCAGCACGCCCCCTCTCCCCGAAAATGTTTCAGAGAATTTTTCAATGCAAACGCAAGTAATACGACAACTGCCAAAAGAATGACTGCATCTGTCATGGTTCAACACCTCTTTCTTATCTTTGTTTCTTCCGCCATTTCTTCACCATCTGGAAAAGCTGGTAAATACCAACACCTACAAAGTATAGGACAAGAACGATCGCAAAAAGATAGAACATGGAAGTTGTGGAGTCTCCCATTCTTCCTCACCTCCTGTACTTTTCCGGGGAATCTGATCCGTCAAATCGGCTGCCGCAGCCTGCACACCCGGCACAATTTCCTCCGCAGTCTCCCCCTTGTTTTTTCTTTTTCCTCTGTTGATAAAGTATCCATATACAATACCCGAAAATAAGAATTAAAATAATCACGCTCATCGGATTCATCTTTTTCCCCCTTTTTCTAATACCCAAGACGAAGAAGCCGGATCCATATCCGGCTCCCACTCAATCTGTTATTTTTTCTATACCTGCACAGATCTCTTAGAATAAACCTTTTGATTTTTATATGGGTCTGGTCTGAACAGTAAAAACAGGAGAATCAGTAAAAGTACAATTCCTGCTGCTGTTCCTGCTGTAAAAGCTCCTCCCATCGCAAAAGATCCGATCTGATATACAATCAAGGTTACTGCATAGGCAAATACATTCTGGAATAAAATCGCAAACCAGAACCATTTTCTGGACTGCATCTGCTGCGCCATCGTTGCAATCGCTGCCAGACAAGGAGAATCCAGAAGATTAAATAACAGGAAGGAAAATGCTGCAACAGAAGTCGGGAACCATGTCTGCACAGCCTGCGCCACAGTCACCGGATCTTCTGACGCATCCCCTGCTACATTTGCAATGACGCCCATCGTTGTTACAATTGCTTCCTTTGCTGTAAAGCCAGATAAAGAAGATGCAACTGCCTGCCATTCTCCGAAGCCAAGCGGTGCGAAAATCGGTGCAATTGCTCCTCCAATCACTGCCAAAAGGCTATCCGCACTGTCTTCTACCATTCCAAAGCTTCCACCCACAAAACCGAATCCGCCTAAGAACCACATAACCACACATGCAAGGAAGAGAATTGTTCCTGCTTTGATAATAAATCCTTTTAATCTGTCCCAAACGTGAAGCAGCACCGTTTTCGCAGACGGAATATGATATTGAGGAAGTTCCATTACAAAAGGCGCCGGTTTTCCGGAAAATGGTTTTGTCTTTTTCAAAATAATTGCCGAAACCAGAACTGCCGCGATACCGATAAAATACATCAGCGGCGCCATAAAGCCTCCCGCTTCATAACTGCCCGTTGCATAGCTGGTCATCACTCCGCCCATCATGGCAATGACCGGAAGCTTAGCACCGCACGGGATGAAGGTTGCCGTCATAATCGTCAGTCTTCTGTCATTGTCCTGCTCAATGGTTTTCGATGCCATAATTCCCGGAATTCCGCATCCAGAAGAAATTAACAGCGGAATAAATGATTTTCCTGATAATCCAAAATGACGGAATACACGGTCCATAACGAATGCAATACGTACCATATAGCCGCAGTCTTCTAAAACAGATAAGAACAGGAATAAAATTGCCATCTGAGGCACAAATCCCAGAACCGCTCCAAGGCCGCCAATAATACCGTCAACCACAAGACCATTCACAAGATCTCCCGCACCGATGCTTCCCAAGAAGCCTCCTGCGGCATTCTGAACTGCCACCACAAATACATCATTGGTCCAGTCTGTAACAAAGGTACCCACAGTTGTTACAGATACATAATAGACAACAAACATTACTGCAATAAAAATCGGAATACCGAGAATACGGTTTGTGACGATTCGGTCAATTTTATCCGATACCGTCAGCTTTTCTCCGCCTTTTTTTACCGTAGTTCCTACAATTTTTTGAATAAACTGATACCGTTCGTCTGTGATCACGCTTTCCATATCGTCATCTTTTGCCGCTTCCAACTTTTTGCGGTTTTCTTCTACGATCGAAGCTGCGCTGGCAGCCAACGCTGTACTTTCAAAAACCTTGCTGTCATTTTCAAGGAATTTTACTGCATACCATCTTTTTTTATCCTCGGTTACATCTGCCGGCACCACCTTTTTTACTTCTGCAATGGCAGCTTCCAGATCCTTTGAAAAAATTTCTTTTGGAAGATCAACGGTCTTCTTCTTTGCCACACGAACTGCCTCGTCCACAACCTCTTCCAAGCCGCTCTGCTTTAATGCAGAAGTCTCTACAATCGGACAGTCAAGAAGCATAGACAGGCGTTCTACATCAATTTTAATCCCTCGCTTCTCCAGCAAATCTGCCATATTCAGCGCAATAACAACCGGAACTCCGGTCTCAATTAACTGTGTAGTCAAATATAAATTTCGTTCAATGTTTGTCGCATCCACCAGATCTATAATCACATCCGGGTGTTCATTTAGCAGGAAGTCACGACTAACCACTTCCTCCAATGTATACGGGGAAAGAGAATAAATTCCAGGAAGATCCGTAATTGTAATATCCTCTCCCTTTCTCTTTCCTTTTAATTTACCTTCTTTTTTCTCTACGGTAACACCCGGCCAGTTTCCCACATACTGATTGGCTCCTGTCAAGGCATTGAACATGGTTGTTTTTCCACAGTTCGGGTTACCTGCAAGCGCAATATTAATAGCCATTTCTTTTTACCTCCCTTGGCTTCTGCCCAATTCCAACAACATTTGTTAGATCCTACGGATCTCCACATATTAGTTACTACTAACCTATGTACATTAAATTTCTCTTACTTCGACACACTGCGCATCGTTCTTTCTCACAGAAAGCTCATATCCCCGCACTGTAATTTCCACAGGATCCCCCAGCGGTGCCACTTTCCGAATATAGAGCTCGCTTCCCTTTGTAATCCCCATATCCATAATTCGACGTTTGTAAGCGCCATCTCCATCAATCTTTGATACTATAACCGTTGTTCCAACAACTGCCTCTCCTAATGTCATGACGGTATCTCCTTTCCTTCTCATCTGATCTCACAGTCACACGAAACCATAATATGCTTTGCCATATCTTTATTGATTGCAACTCTTGCATCTTTGACATTTACGATTAAATTTCCTCCGATTGCCGACAAAACGGTCACAGATGCTCCCGCAATAAACCCGAGATTCTCAAGAAATCGTCTGGTTTCCTCATTTCCACCGACTCTCTGAATGATACATGTTTCTCCAATTCCAACCATAATCAACGGCATTTTGCTTCCTCTTTTCTGCTTGTGCTTCTGTCTTTCTCAATCGTTAGTATGCGCTAACCATTTCATTTTGTCAAGCGTTTTTCCAAATTTTTATATATTTTTCCCAACTTCATATTATACTGTTAGAATTTCTGATCTGCTCTTTTGACAGCGTTCCTCTAAAATTTCTGTCAGCGCAGCCTGACTGCTGGAATGACTTCTGACCACCTCGATGTTCTTATTTTCTGCCTCGCTGACGGCACATTTTACCATTTTATGGGATACCGTATTGGTAAAGAGAACAACCAAATCCGGGTTTCCTATTTTTTTATTTAACGATGACGGCATTTGAGTAAATATTTTGGCTTTACATCGATGTTTCTTACAAATTTCCCGATAACGACAGACCATACGGTCATGACCTCCGATAATTACAACACTCATTATGACCCTCCTTCTTTCAAATAAGTTTTGCCGGACATGTTTTCTATGCCCGGCACCCCTTTTTATTTCCCACTAGACAGCTGCAAGCTCTTTCCCCAGAGCTTTTAATTGATCCTGCGCTTCCTCATCCGGTGCTTCCTGACAAATGGCATCCTCTCCGCCAGCCACAACAGCTCCGGCTTCCTGCATCTGATCGACCCAGTTTCTCATCCACTCACCGTCTCCCCAGCCGTAAGACCCAAATAATCCAATGGTTTTTCCCGCGGCAAACCCTGTTACTTCTTCCACGAATGGTTCCATCACGGATTCCTCCAGCTGCTCCACTCCCATAGAAGGGCAGCCTAAAGCAAATGCGGCAGCATCTTTCAGATCAGACGCCTGAATCTCATCTACGGAAACAACTTTTGCTTCTTTCCCGCCTTCTCGAATTCCCTCTGCGACATAGTCTGCCATAACCTGCGTATTTCCTGTTCCTGTCCAGTAAACTACCATAATTTCGTTCATTTCTTATCCTCCTTTGAACGTTTCTTTTTTATTTTTTAGGCATATTTTGGAACCTGATAGTTTTGATAAGATTCCACCATCTGCCCAATGGATTTCCCGTATTCCACCTGCTTCACCATTTGGTATCGAATTAAATCGTAGATATCAAACAGCTTTTTGGTTTCTTCTAAATTTCCATAAATTTTCCAATATCCTGAATATAAACAATTTTTCCCATGGTTTTTAATAAAACCAGTGACATCACACAATGGATATCCAAGAATTAAGCCAAGCTCATGAGGAAACTCTCCCTGTTCGTTTTTGTAAAGTTTATATCGTTTTCTGAGTGTATAAAGGATATTTTGAATCTGAAAGGATGAATAGCCGCAGTTTTCTAAAAATTTTCGATTTTTGATTCCCATCAGATATGCCAGCATTTGCTGTTCCCGGTAAAGAAGCCAAAAGCATTTTCCTTCTTCGGAATGGATGAGGGCACATCGGATCTCTGTCCCTTTCAGAGACTGCACTAATTCTTTTGAATCTGTAAAATCAAGAGTCACTGCGTTGGATGGCTTTACATCTGCCAAAACAGGGGCGCAATGCATTGCCAGCTGCATCTGCATACATTTGCTCCACTTTACCTGACTTAACTCTGTTTGATATCTCATTTGCTTCCTCCTTACGGTTAGTTTTAACTAACTATTTGTATCATACGCCATGTAATTGATTTTGTCTACACAAAAAAATGAGAAGAATTATCACTAATAATCTTCCCATTCTTTTTTCTGATTATGCTGTTTCAAATAAGGTTTACACAATTTTACTTTGCAGGAAATCAGAGGCTTCTTTTATTTTTCTGCCGTCTTCTTCCGTAATATTCTGAGGCTTTACTTTCATGGCTCTTCTCAAATCACGAATCGCAGATTTTATATCTGATTTTTGTTCTCTGCTCAATTCCTTTTTCTTTTGAGACAGATACTGCTCTCCCTGATACAGCAAAGCTTCTGCTTGATGATATTGTTCCATAGCGTCTTTCTTTTCCTGATCCTGAGATTCATATGCCTTTGCATCCTCCACGGCTCTCTCGATCTCCTGATCTGATAAATTGGAACTGGCAGTGATCGTAATGGACTGTTCTTTCCCTGTTCCCAAATCTTTTGCAGATACATTTAAAATTCCGTTGACATCAATATCAAAGGTTACCTCAATTTGCGGAACTCCGCGCATTGCACGCTTAATTCCCTTCAAACGAAAGGTTCCCAAGACCTGATTATCTCTTGCCATCGCCCGTTCTCCCTGAAGAACCTTGATCTCCACGGTTGTCTGGAAATTGGCAGCTGTCGTAAAGATTTGGCTATATCTGGTTGGAATTGTAGAATTGCGCTCGATGAGCCTGGTAGCCATTCCCCCTGCGGTCTCAATGGACAAAGACAACGGCGTAACATCCATCAGCAGGATCTCATTGAGTCCGGCATCTCCTGCAATTTTTCCTCCCTGAATTGCCGCTCCAAGCGCCACACATTCATCCGGATTCATCGTTTTGCTTGGTTCTTTCCCGGTCATTTGACGGACTTTCTCACTGACCGCAGGCATTCTGGTAGATCCTCCTACCAGTAAAACCATATGCAGCTGGGAAGCGCTGATTCCGGCATCCGACAAAGCCTGACTCACCGGTCCCTGGGTCTGCTCAATTAAATCACTGGTCAGTTCCTGGAATTTCGCTCTTGTCAGGGTCATCTCCAGATGTTTTGGTCCGTCTTTTCCAACGGTAAGAAACGGTAAATTTATCTGTACCGTCATAGCAGAAGATAATTCTTTTTTGGCTTTTTCTGCCTCTTCGGTAATTCTCTGCACCGCCGTCTCATCCCTGGACAAATCAATCCCTTCTGCCGCCTGAAACTCACGCAAAATATACTGAACAACTCTGGCGTCAAAATCATCACCGCCAAGGTGGTTATTTCCCGATGTTGCAAGAACTTCCACCACTCCATCTCCAATCTCAATGACGGAAACGTCAAATGTTCCGCCGCCAAGATCGTAGACCATAATTTTTTGAGATACAGACTTATCCAGTCCGTAAGCAAGTGCCGCTGCCGTAGGCTCGTTGATAATTCGTTCCACCGTAAGTCCCGCAATTTTCCCGGCATCTTTTGTGGCTTGTCTCTGCGCGTCACTAAAATAGGCAGGAACTGTAATAACGGCTCTTGTGACGGCTTCCCCGAGATAATCCTCCGCATCCTTTTTTAATTTTTGGAGGATCATTGCCGATATTTCCTGCGGACTATATTTTTTACTGTCAATCTTCACCTTTTTGCTGGTTCCCATCTGCCGTTTCACAGAAGCCACCGTGCGGCTTACATTGGTCACTGCCTGACGCTTTGCCGGATCTCCTACCATTCGCTCTCCGTTTTTTGAAAACGCAACAATCGACGGAGTTGTTCTTCCGCCTTCTGAATTTGGGATCACAACCGGCTGACCGCCTTCCATCACCGCTGCACAAGAGTTTGTCGTTCCCAAATCAATCCCTATAATTTTACTCATCCCATCCTCCTAACACCAATATCTTCCGCCGCAGCAGCAATTGCACAACAAATTCAGCATACAAAGCTTCATGCAGCAATCACCGCCGGAAGCATATGGATTCTGATACGTACTTTGGCGCTGCTGATACCATGAACCATTTCCTTCCAATTGACTCAGCAAAGCCTGATACTCATAATTTCCCGGTTCCATAGCCACCGCCTGTCTGGCATGTTCCATCGCTGTAACATTATTGCCCAGTCCCTGATTGGCTGCCGCACTGTAATAGTACCATCGGGCTGTGCGCTTTCCCGCCTCCATTCCATCCAGAACATTTCTGGCTTCCTGATAATACCCATTTCGCACGTAGTTGCCTGCTGCACGCAGATGAGTGTCTTTTTCATAACCTGCGCTCGTTTGCTGCTGTCCTCCTCCGCCATAGTAACCGCCGAAATTCCCAAAAATATCTTCAAAAGGATTCCATTCTCCATAGGGATTGCCTCCCTGACCTCCGTAAGAACCACCTTGTCCGCCATAAGGATTTCCCTGATTTCCGCCATAGGAATTTCCCTGACTGTATCCCGACGTTTTTTCCTTCATTACCTGCTGATATGCCTGCTGAATCTGTTTGAATTTTTCCTCTGCCGCCTTGGGGTTGTCCAAATTCGCATCCGGATGATATTTCCTGCTTAAACGCTTATATGCTTTTTTTATATCTTCTTCGGAGGCATCTCTCGATACTCCGAGAATCTCATATGGATCTGCCATCTTCTTTTCCCTTTTCCTTTTCTCTTTTCTCCCGCACCTGTTCATAACGGTACCATATACCAGAATACAGAATATTCCGTAAAATTTCAATATTTTCAATCAGCGGAAGCTGTTCAAAGGCTTTGGAACATTCCGCCATCATCATCGTTAAAATCCGCCGACAGGACTCTTCAAAGTCAGGCTTTTGATATAACTGCTTTAATGGATTATAATTTCGATGCTGCAAATCTTCCTCAATATCTTCGTATGCATCCATCAGATAAATGAACTTCCCAAGATAAAAACCAAATCTGCTCAGCAATTCTTCCCATTCATCTCTCCGATACAGCATAATTTCCGCCATGATTTTTCCAAATAATCCGGACATATGGTCCAAATCTCTGCGGTCCTTTTTCTCCTCCTGCGTCAATGTTTGGAGCAAACGGTCAATTTTATTCCATTTTTCCCGGTAAAAATTCCTGGAAAACTTTGTTTTACGCTCTAAAATCTGTTTTAAGACCCATTGCTTTTTCTTGGCGTCATCCATCCAATCATCTTTGCATTTATAATATGTAAGCAGCACATTCATATGTGCTGCATAGTCCGTAATCTCATTTGTTTTTGTCAAATGTTTGTGCAAAGGATGGATGGCACATCGAGTCATCGCATCCTTGGTTTCCGGTTCATACAAACTGGAAAGAACCATCAATACAAAGGTCATATCATAGGACAGGGTCATCTGCCCTGCCGCTTTGTAATGTTCTTTTAATTTTCTGCAAAGCCCGCAGTAATACCCCTGATAAACATCAAATTCTTTAAATTTCATCTCCGGCTTATTGATAATAATATACCCAAACATCCTAACTCCTTTTTATAAAGGTGGCATAACACTTCGGACAACGCACTTCAATTTTTCCTTTTCCTCTTGGAATCCGAATTTTCTGTCCGCATCCCGGGCAGGTATATATGTGATAATCTTTTAACTGGCTGGCTCTATATTTTCGATTTTGCCAAAAATTTCGCACTCCCGCAGTTTTATTTAAAAACCATCGGTTTTCTTCAGATCTTTTATAAATATTTCTGGAGAACATGCGAATATAACAAGAAACTAAACAAACCAGTGCAATCCAATAAAAAATTCTCCCAACCGAAACAATCCCCACTGCAACTCTTCCGGTAAATAAGGATAATACAAATCCTACGATCACAATCTTCCATAAAAAGCGATTGAAATCATCATTTCCGTACCTTCCCTGCATAAATTGATAAATTTTTTCTCTCATCGTTCTTTTCATCTCCTTTGAAAGAAAGTATAATCAATCTCCCATCGAAGATCAATGAAGAGACTGTGAATAATTTATAAACAAAAATTTAGATTTTGTCGGAAATCGTTTCCTTCCATCCAAAACTTCCGGATGCATGCCGCTTTCTGCCCAAGGCTTTGATCTCATTGAGAGGTTCGCTCCCCACGAAGGTAAAATTTCATTGTTCCATCGGTCTGCAGCTCCGCCTGATCTGAGAGATAAAATTCAAAGCAAAAACTCTTTTTTTCCAACCATACCTTTTTTATCTTATATTTTACCATCTCACTTACAGAAAACCTTCCTTGATCTGTTGGAATCACCGTTGTCAAAATTCCATGTCCCCCGTTTTTTGTTTTACTCAAAGTCATAAGACTAAAGCCTCCGGAAGGATTTAATTTTATCATTTGAAGCTCTCCCGTCTTCCTATGTTCCCATAGATTGTAAAAATTTTGTGCTCTGCCGGTACTTTTTTGAGCAAGAACTCCATCTACATCTGCCACTGCATAGTTTTGCTGCTCCAAAGCACTGATTAGCCGCCCCTGCTCCTTTTTCAAAGGCGTTTCCTCTCTATTGGGAAATATTTTCTGATAAATCTCTCCAATATGATCTGTTTGTGTCCCTGCATGCTCCTTTTCCTCCGATGAGATCTCCAGAGGCTTCCATTGATCTTGTGTTTCTTTTTTTGCAGCTTTGGAGGATGTTTCCCTCCTCTGCTGTTTCTCGCATCCCGTACCAAAGAAAAAGATAAGACATAAGCTCAAAATCATGCAGTATTTCTTTTTTCCAGAAACCCTATCCAACTGCAAAATTCTATGGCTGCTGCAAGTAGGGTGTAAGAATCTTTTTCGTTTTAGAAACCACATAACCGCTTCCTCCCCGATGTTTTACATCTTCCACAACCGATACCAGCTCCAGAGCTTCTGTGCGGCTTGTTTTCTCCGTCATGGTCACAAACCATCCAAGTTCTGTTCCCTTCGTATCATCTTTCGATTTTTTAATTTCGGCAGTTCCCGTTTTTCCTATGATTGAAACGCCGGGGATTCTTCCCCGATGCCCGGTTCCGTTGGAATCTTCGATCACCTGCTTCATCGCATAGCGAATTGATTTGACAGCATCTTTGGAAAATACCTGTTTCTTCCATATTTGCTTTTCCTCTGTCTTTTCCTTTATTAAACGAAGCTTCAACATGTTTCCATCGTTAGAAAAAGCAGAATACATTGCCGCCATATGAACAGGATTAACCATCATCTGCCCCTGTCCGTAACCACTGTCTGCCAGTTGAATTTCAGAAGTAAAACCATCCGCGCCATAGGAAGATACACTCAGCCCAAAAGGAAACAGCATCTCCTTTTTGAACCCCAGATTTTCCAATTGCGCTTTCAGAGAAGCCTCTCCGATTTTTAAAGCTGCCTTGGCAAAATAAATATTATCAGAATAAATCATTGCATTGGTTAAATTGTGGTCTTTATAATTGTGCAGCGTTGTCACATAATATCCTCCCCAGCTTTTATCCTTCTGCCACCGGGTTGTACTGTTTCCAAAATCCTCTTTTGCTGTGAACTTCCCGGTTGTTAACCCGATCGCCCCAATCACCGGTTTCAGCGAAGATCCCGGACACCATGTTCCTTTCCAGCGATTTTGCATCGGTTTCGCAGGATCTTTCTGAATCTTATTCCACTGATCTGTTTTGATTCCCCATACAAATGCCTGATTGTCATAGGACGGCGTACTTACCAGAGCACGTATTTCTCCCGATTTTGAATTGACTGCCACATGGGCACTCCGGTCGTTTTTATATTGTTCATAAATGGCAATCTGTAATTTACTGTCAATTGTCGTTTTAAGATCCGTTCCATCCTTTTGAGCTTTCACTGCCAGAGACTGTTTCTTTTGTCCCTTTTCATCCACGATGCAGATTTCCAATCCGTCGGTTCCTCTTAACTGTGCATCATAGAGCTTTTCCAGTCCGGTTTTTCCCTCTCCGTCTTGTATATATCCTGTCAGATGTGCTGCGGCTTCCCCCAGAGGATAAATTCGATCTGTCTCTGTGGACACCATAATCCCGTCAACTTTTAAGAGTTCCTTGGAATACTCTTCCATTTTTACCAGGGGAACAAATGACGTCTCCGTCACCCACTTTTGACCCAGTTTCTTTTGTATCTCTTCCTTTGACAGTCCCAAAAGCTTTGAAACCTGTGCCACTGTTTGTTCCTTCATTTTACCGGGAACCAGTCCAACAGAATATACTTTTCCCTCTCCTGCAAGAAGGTTCCCCTTTCGGTCTATGATTTCCCCTCTTTTGGCATACAGCGTCTTGACTCTTACTTTATCTTCTGCCCCAAGCTGTGGAAAAATCATTGAATCATCCCATTTCACCCGATATCTCCGGCCTTCTTTTACAAAGCTTGTCTTATTTCCATATTTAATTTTTCCTGCTTTCGTACGCATTTCCACCCGGTACGCCACTGTAGTATCTCTTTTTTTCGATGTAATTGTAATCTTTAGATTTTTCATCGAAATTCCTTCATAGATTTTCTGATTCCGGTTGACAAATTCTTCTTCCGATACTCCTTGTTTGCTCTCTTCATCCAGCATCTGATACATCTTATCATATTCGCCCTCTTCTGCATAAGACATATATTTCAACAGTGTATCCCCCGGATTCATCGCAATATTATTCTTATAGAATAACACCCCGCCTGCTCCGGCTAAAATAAGAACTGTGGCAAGCAATATTTTCTTTCCGATCTTCTTTCCTCTGAGCAAAGTTCTCACCTCTCTGATTTCCTCTAAATTTTATGCATGGTTTCTAAATATTCTTCCAAAATACATGCTGCCGTCTCCACCATCTGTCTGCATGGACGTTTTTTATAATAATTCTTCGTCCTTTTTTCGGGAACAGGCGTATCTTTGCCTTGTTCTAATCCCAAAAGCTCCCGGCACACAATGGATCCACAGCATTCTTTGAATTCTCCCGCCAGCTTCTGAATCCTTGCATAGTGTTCCTTTTTCTTCTCATAATCAGTCGGAGAATCATATCCAAAGATATATCCTGCTGCCAGAAACATTCCGCTGACAGCGCCGCAAACCTCCCGAAGCCTTCCCATGCCTCCGCCAAAGGACGAACTTAGTCTGGCAGCAGCCTTCCAATCCAGTTCATAGAAGTCTGAAAACGCCAGAAATACCGATTGTGCACAATTATATCCTTCCAAAAACAGTTCTCCTGCCTTTTTCCCATACGTACTTTCTTCAAATCTTTTCATCTTCTGATACCTCCGCTTTTTATTGTACCAAGAATCCCTCAAAAATGCACCTACTCAGAGCGAATACTTTCAATCCGCAGGAAAGTGTTCGTTTTAGGTATCTAAACTGCATAACAGCAGACTTATTCCGTAATTGTATCCAAAAATATCCAATCCTTCCATTGAATTTTTTCATATTGCAATGTATAATTTAGCTTAATCCAGACAAATACTTTTCAAATGGCAGATATAAAAGGAGAACCATAATGTCGCATTCGTATTTATCCGGTGAACAGACCAAACAACGAATTCTTGATGTCAGCACTGATTTATTTTATGAAAATGGTTTTGTCACCACCACATATGATCAAATCTGTGAACATGCTCATGTCAATCGAGCGCTGATTTCCTATCATTTTAAAAACAAGAAAACTCTTGGAATGACCGTCTACAATAATGTTTGGGCCAAAGTATCCCGCGCTTGCTGGAAAATCGCCGGAGGACCGGCTCTTGAAATGCAGCTTTGTATTTTTATCTTTGCTTACTATCGTATTCTGCTCAACCCACACTACTCACGTTTTTTATCTGAAATGAACCACGAACAACCATTTAATCCTTTGATGATTGAAAATGAAAAAGTTTTTTATAAACCCATCATCCACAAATACCGTCATCTCACTGATCTTGAGCTGAAAATTCTTGCTCAAATGGATTTCGGCATTGAAAAAGAAATTGTCCAGATGGCTTTGAAAACTCCTTTGATCGATTTAATTGACCAAATGGCTTCTATGGAGCTGCGTATGATTTTAAGCTATGCAGATTACCCTGCCGATGAGATCCAGAACATGATTCAATACGCCATTCAGTATCTGAGCAACTATTCCATTCGACTCATCCGCCCTTTCCGCATTTCTATTGAAACCAAAGATCTGTATGAGCCGGTCATCTGATATTGAAAACAAAAAGCATTTTTCTCATACCCAAAATAATCACTGCGTATCAGGCGCGTTGACTCTTGGATACAGATCTTTTCTTAAATTTTCAAAAACAGGATTTGCCCGACGCACCTCTCGAACCTTTTCCGGATAAATCCGGGCAATTAGTAGCTCTTCCCCTTCACCACCCTCATAAAGTTTTTTCCCGTCCGGTCCGAATCCGACACTCCGACCCATATAATGTCCGGCACTGTAATGACAGCATCCCAGAACGTAAAGTTCATTTTCTATGGCACGAGCTCTTAAAAGAGTCTTCCACTGCAGATACTTTCCTTCTCCGCGTACCCAGGCGGACGGATAGCATATCACCTGTGCTCCCTGAAGAGCCGCGTCTCTTGCTACTTCCGGAAATCGAAGATCATAGCATGTTCCGATGCCCAAACGTCCCGCAGGTGTCTCAATCGGCGTCATAAATCCATCTCCCGGCACAGTATCCTGTGATTCTTTCCATGAGAAAGCATCAAACAAATGAGTCTTTTGGTACGTTCCCAAAATCTTTCCCTGACTTGACAAACATACGATGGTATTGTAGCTTTTTTTATCTGAAAAAGCTTTCTGATTCATCCCAAAAAGAATCCATAGTTTATATTTTCGCGCCAATTCCTGCATTTTCATGACAAAACATCCGGATAACTTCTGCGCTTTTTTTACATAATTTTGTTCCGGATAATAATTCATAAAATACTCCGGAAAAACGATCATAAAAGCTCCTTGTTCCGATGCTTTTTTTAGATATTCCTCTGCTTTCTTTAAATTCTCCTCCGGCTGCTTTGTCGAAGTTGTCTGTGCCAATGCCACTTTAAACACCATAAAATCTTCCTTTCATTCCTACTATATGCCGCTTCAATCACCATATTATACCATGTCAGATGTTTTCCAACAAAAAAAATTAAAAAAATTGAATTTTATGCTTGCATTCTGTCTGTCGATCATATATAATGAATCTTGCGTTAAGGAAGCAACAACTTCAAATATGCGTGATTAGCTCAGTTGGTAGAGCACCTGACTCTTAATCAGGGTGTCGAGGGTTCGAACCCCTCATCGCGTACTAAAGCACTGTTTTTGGTTACATAGAGCCGGGGATGGTGTTTTTTTGTTTTATGATGATTATGTTTAGAAAAGGAGCCGTTCATGTCGGGAAATCATAAATTTGAATCAAATAAAAAATATTTTAACATTTCTATTTACGCAATTGTTGTCATTTTAATCGGGTGTGTATTATTTCGTTTTATCACCCAATGGGCAACGACCAGCAAATTTATTTTGCAATTATGGAGTATTCTTTTTCCGTTCTTTCTTGGATTTCTCATCGCCTATATCATGAATCCGGTTGTCTCCTTTTTTCAGCGGCACCTCACCGGACGTCTCTTTCAAAATGCACCGTCCAAATTGCAGCGCGGAGTTTCCATCCTCATCAGCTATCTTGTTTTGGTCGGTTTTCTTATCATTTGTCTGCAGTTTATTATTCCGCAGCTATATGAAAGCCTTCAGGAACTTTCTCAAATGATTCCGGAAATCTATCAGTCTGTCTCCGGTATCTTTTATGATTATCGGGAGAGCACCTCCGATTTTCTTCCGCGGCAGATTGCAGAAATCATCGAAACAAAAACGCTCCCCAACTTATTGGAAGCAAGCAATGATATTATTGCCAACCTTGTGCCAATGCTCTATGAAGCTTCTGTGTCCATTGCCAGGTGGCTGTTTAATCTGTTCATTGCCTTCGTCGTCTCGATCTATATGACCATTGATAAGGCTCTGCTGAAGAGAAGCGGAAAAAGAATCATTCTGGCTCTGTTCAACGAAGAAGCTTCTTACCGCACTCTTCGGATCTTAAAAGATTGTCATGAAATTTTTTCCGGATTTATTATCGGAAAATCCATTGACTCTCTGATTATTGGCATTTTATGTTTTATTTTAATGACAATCTTAAAACTTCCCTACGCTGTTTTAATCAGTGTGATTGTGGGTGTTACCAATATGATCCCTTATTTCGGACCTTTTATCGGCGCCGTTCCCGGAGCCTTCATTTTATTCATTGTCAGTCCGACGAAATGTCTGATTTTTATTATTATGGTCTTTTTACTGCAGCAGTTTGACGGTTTGATTCTGGGACCTAAAATCCTCGGAGATTCCACCGGAGTCCGCCCTCTGCTGATCCTGTTTTCCATCACTGTGGGCGGCGCCTATTTTGGTCCTTTGGGAATGTTTCTTGGCGTTCCGTTTTTTGCCACAGTTCAATTTCTGATTCAAAATTGGATTGACTACCGTCTCTACAAGAAAAATATTAAAATTGAAGAAAATGAAGAATCCTGATCTCCGTCAGGATTCTTTTTCTATGACTGATTTTGAATTTTTTCTGCCAGATCATTTAGGTAAACCCATCGTTCCATTTTCTCTTCTAACTTTTTTTCCTGCCTTTCTTTTTCCTCTGCCAGCTGCACCAGTTTTGACGAATTGGTGGCGTTATCCAAAATTTCCTGATCCAGTCTCTCAGTTTCCGTCTCCAGTCCGGCAATCTCCTCATCAATACTTTCATATTCTTTCTGTTCAAGAAACGTGAATTTTAATTTCTTTTGGTGTTCTTTTTGAAATTTCTTTCCTTTATTTTCCGGTTTTAATTTCTGTTTTTCCTTCTTCTTCACCTTTTGAAGATAATCGGAATATCCGCCTTCATACTGAACCAGCTTTCCGCCTTCTTCAAAAGCAAAAATACGCTGAACAATCCGGTCCAGAAAATACCGATCATGGGATACCGTAATGACGATTCCCTGAAAGGTATCCAGATAATCTTCCAGAATCGTCAAGGTTTCTATGTCTAAATCATTGGTAGGCTCGTCTAAAATCAGTACATTGGGTGCCTCCATGAGAACTCTCAGCAAATACAGACGCCGTTTCTCTCCGCCGGATAATTTGCCAAGGGGAACATATTGAAGCTTGGGCGGAAACAAGAACCGCTCCAGCATCTGGGACGCACTCGCCGTTCCGTTGGGCGTTTCAATATACTCCGCAGCATTTTTAATATAATCAATGACTCTCAAATCCTCCGGCATCTCATGATTTTCCTGCGCAAAATAACCGATCTTTACCGTCTCGCCCCGAATGACCTCTCCCTGATCCGGTTTTAAATCTCCTGTGATCATTTTCATTAACGTCGATTTTCCACAGCCGTTTGGTCCGATAAATCCCAGTCGGTCCTCTCTTAACATAATATAAGAAAAATGTGAAATGTAATTCCGGTTTTCAAAGCTCTTCGATACATCCTTTAACTCAATGGTCTTTTTCCCCAGACGGCTGCTGACGGAATCCATCTCAACCTTCTGCTGCTTTTGAGGACCTTTGGTATTCTTCAATTGTTCATACCGTTCTGCTCTGGCCTTTTGTCTGGTTCCTCTGGCTTTGATGCCCTGCTTCATCCATTCCATTTCCACCCGCAAAAGACTTTTTCGTTTCCGCTGCGCAGCCTGTTCCATTTCTTCTCGCTGAAGCTTGCGTTCTACAAAGCCGGAATAATTGGTGTGATACTCATAGAGTTTTCCGCCGTCAATTTCCACAATTTTATTGGTAACCCGATCTAAAAAATATCGATCATGAGTCACCATAATCAAGACTCCCTGAAATGCATTTAAAAATTCTTCCAGCCACAAAACCATATCGTTGTCTAAATGATTGGTGGGCTCATCCAAAATTAAAACTTCCGCAGGATCAACCAGAGTTCTGGCAAGCGCGATTCTCTTTTTTTGTCCGCCGGATAAATGCTGAGTTGACCGGTGAAAATCAAGAATTCCCAGTTTTGTAAGGATCATCTTCGCCTGAGTTTCTGCATTCCAATCCTGATGCCGCCCTCCCTTTATCACATAGGATAAAATTGTTTCCGTCCCTGAAAACTCCGGATTTTGAGGCAGATAAGATACGGAAATTCCATTCCCGCAAATCACCTTTCCCTGATCCGTACTTGTCCTTCCCGCAATGACCTTCAGCAAGGTGGTTTTCCCGGTTCCATTGACCCCAATGACCCCGATTTTATCTCCCTGATGAATTCCCAAAGAAATATCATCAAATAAAATCTTTTCTCCATAGACTTTACTGACATGCTCTATATTTAAAATATTCATCATATCCTCCCATCCATAATATAGGAAAGTCAGAACTTTCCCGGTATTATAAAAAATGCGCAAATCCGGTCTGAATCTGCGCTTTTTTCTGTACCCAAAACGAACACTTTCAAACCCGCAGGAAAAGTGTTCGCTTTGGATATCCGTTGTGATAAATTTTATTGTGCCTGATCAATCAGCTTCTGAAGCTGGTCTTTTGCCACTGCTCCAATCAGCTTGCCTTTTACTTCTCCATCTTTAAATACCAAAAAGGTCGGCACAGACATCACACTATACTGTGCGGCAATTTCACTTTCCTGGTCAATATCCAGTTTCCCGACCTTGACGCTTCCTTCATAGTCCTGTGCAAGCTCTTCCACCACCGGTCCCATCATCTGGCATGGTCCGCACCAGGTTGCAAACATATCCACCAGCACCGGAACATCGCTTTTTAACACTTCTTTCTCAAAATTGTCCTTGGTAAATTTATATTCCATGATTCTTTCTCCTATTCTCGGCTGCAAAGACATTTTTTTGCTTCTTCCAGAGAAGCGAAAAATCTGCAAATCCATCGGTAAATGCACGGATGTACATATAAAAATAAATGGATCTTTCTTTGACATTTTCCTAGTTTCATGATTATATTACCACTTTTTCTTTATTTTATGCAATCCTTTTCTAATTGATTCCGATAAGCACACAGTCTGCAGATTGGATTTCCTTTCGCAGAAAACTTCTCTTCATACTCTGTCATCACATTTCCTTGCATATACTCGCTGTGATGAAGATCATAGGTAAAATTCTCCAGAATCCATCCTGCCTCCTGAATCTGTTCCAGAGAAAAATCAAACAGGGGCCGATTATCTGTTTTAAACATCACGCGCCCATCCTCACGAAGAATTTGATTGTAACGCTCCAAAAATCTCGTGGATGTTAAGCGTCGTTTTGCATGACGATCCTTCGGCCATGGGTCTGAAAAATTCAGATAGATACCTGCAACCTCTTCCCGACCAAATACATCCTCAAGATTTTCTGCATCCATACGAATCAAACGTAAATTTTGCTGTTCAAAATCCCCCAGCTTTTCTACCGCTCTCACCAGAACACTGGAATACTTTTCGATTCCAATGTAATTAAACTGTGGATTTCTCTTCGCCATCTCAACAATAAACTTCCCTTTTCCCATGCCGACTTCGATATAAATCGGATGATGATTTCCGAATTGTTCCGCCCATCTTCCTTTCCACTCTTGTGCATTTTGTACAGAAAGAGGACTTGCAATAATTGTCTCTCTTGCTCCGGGTACATTTCTTAACCGCATTTTATCTGAAAATCTCCTTTATTTCTGTTTTTTATATGATCTTTGTTGATTATATCATACACCATGGGTATAATAAAGAAAAAGAAACGGAGGAAACTGTTATGGAAATTGAGCGGAAATTTATTGTACACAATCTGCCTGAAAATCTTGAGACTTATCCACATTCCGAGATTGAACAGGGCTATTTATGCATGGATCCTGTCATCCGAATCCGCCGCATGAACCGACAATACTTTCTTACTTTCAAAACCAGAGGACTGCTGTCCAGAACCGAATCTGAATTTCCTCTGGACAAAAAAGCATACGATCATCTGCTGCCCAAAATTGACGGAATTCTTATTCAGAAAACCCGCTACAAAATTCCAACAGACCATGGTTATATTATTGAGCTGGATGTCTTTCATGGCGAACACGAGGGACTGACGATGGCGGAAGTCGAATTCCCCAGCGAGGAAGCTGCCCTGGAATATGAAGGTCCGTCCTGGTTCGATGATGAAGTCACATTCGACTCCAGATATCAAAATAATAATTTGGCAAACCGCTAAACCGCGAAAAACCGTACTCTCCATATGAAAAAGAGTACGGCTTTTCTGTTTTTAATATTATTTTACGAGCTTTTCCCTGATTAACGCCCGCCTCAGCGCTAACTCCGCTCTTTCCTGGTCCATCTGAGATTCTTTTGTTGCCAAACGTCGTTTTGCGCGCTCCTTCGCCCGCTTCACCCGCTCGATATCAATATCTCCGGGCCACTCTGCCACTTCTGCCAAGATCGTCATAGTTTCTTTTGTAATTTCCAGAAATCCTTTCATCAAGGCCGCTTCTTTTTTGGTTCCCCCCGGTTCCGTAATTGTCAAAATACCCGGCGCCAAAATCATTGTCATCGGAAGATGCTCCGGATAAACTCCGATTTCACCTTCTGTTGTGGCAAGTTCCACCATCACAACATCGCCTTCATAAAAAAGCCGTTCCGGTGTAATGACTTCTAATCTCATTGTCTTTTCTGCCATGCAACCACCTACCTGCTTTTTGCCCGGGCGCGCTCTACAACCTCATCAATGCTTCCTGCATTCAGGAACATTCCTTCCGGAATATCATCATGTTTTCCTTCCAGAATCTCCTTGAATCCCTGGATGGTATCATTAAGAGCTACATACTGTCCCGGTTTTCCTGTAAACTGCTCCGCCACAAAGAACGGCTGAGATAAGAATCTCTGCACCTTTCTTGCACGATCTACAACCAGTTTCTCTTCTTCCGATAACTCATCCATACCAAGAATCGCAATAATATCCTGTAATTCTTTGTATTTCTGTAAAATCTCCTGTACACCTCTGGCTACCTTATAATGTTCTTCTCCCACAATCTTTGGATCAAGAATTCTTGAAGTTGATTCCAGCGGATCCACTGCCGGATAAATTCCCATTTCCGTGATGGCACGAGACAAAACTGTAGTAGCATCCAGATGGGCAAAGGTTGTTGCAGGAGCCGGATCTGTTAAATCGTCTGCCGGTACATAAACCGCCTGAACCGATGTGATCGATCCGTTTTTCGTTGACGTAATTCTCTCCTGAAGCGCTCCCATCTCCGTCTGCAGCGTCGGTTGATAACCTACCGCACTTGGCACACGGCCAAGAAGCGCAGAAACTTCGGAACCGGCCTGAGTAAAACGGAAAATATTATCAATAAATAACAAGACGTCCTTTCCGCCCCGGTCACGAAAATCTTCCGCGATGGTCAGTCCTGTCAGTCCCACTCTCATACGCGCTCCCGGCGGCTCATTCATCTGTCCGAAAACCATAGCGGTTTTGTCAATAACTCCCGATTCGCTCATCTCTGTATATAAATCATTCCCTTCACGGGTGCGCTCTCCAACTCCGGTAAATACAGAATATCCTCCATGTTCCGTTGCGATATTCCGGATCAGCTCCTGAATTAAAACCGTTTTTCCAACTCCCGCACCGCCGAATAAACCAATCTTTCCACCCTTTTGATATGGGCAAAGTAAGTCAACAACTTTGATTCCGGTTTCCAAAACCTCTGTCTGGGTTGCCTGCTCAGAAAATCCCGGCGCTTTTCTGTGAATTGGTAATCTGTTTGCGCCTGCCGGCGCCGGTTTATTATCAATCGGATCTCCAAGAACATTAAAAATACGCCCCAGAGTCTCCTCTCCGACCGGAACTGAGATCGGTCCGCCGGTGGCAACCGCATCCATTCCCCGGACCAATCCATCCGTCGGTCCCATTGCGATACACCTTACGGTATCATCACCCAAATGCTGTGCAACCTCAACGACAAGTTTCTCCCCGTCTTTTGTTTGAATATCAATTGCGTCATTAATTTCCGGCAAACTGCTGTCCTCAAATTTAATATCCAAAACCGCACCGATCACCTGAGTGATTTTTCCTGTACGATCATCTGCCATTTTATTTCCTCCTGCTCTTTATTTCAGTGCCTCTGCACCCGAAATAATTTCTGTTAATTCCTGTGTAATCGCTCCCTGTCTTGCCCGGTTATATGCAAGATCCAATGTTGAAATCATCTCCTCGGCATTGCTGGTTGCAGAATCCATCGCCTGCATTCTTGCACCATTTTCACTGGCAACCGATGTGACAAGAGCGCCATAAATCATACTGCAAATATATTTCGGAATCAGCATCGACAACGCTTCTTCCGGCTCCGGCTCAAAATTCATCAGCACTTTATCTTCACGAGAAATTTCGGAGTCATCTTCTCTCCCCGGCTCCATCGGAAGCAATTTTACCATCTTTGGCTCATGGATCACAGTATTTTTAAAATCGGTATATACAAGATAGATTTCTCCGATTTCACCATCTTCAAAGGCTTTCAACACCTTTTCTCCAAGGCGTCTGGCATCTTCATATACCGGCTCTTCGATCATCTCTGAATCATCCGATACAATCTGATAACCTCTGTGACTTAAAACATCCATTGCTTTATGACCTACGCCATAGATCCGGAGATCTTCCTTATCCAATTGGCTGTCTCGGATCATTTTTACAATGTTGTTATTATAGCCTCCTGCCAGTCCCCGGTTCGATGATATGGTAATCACACCTTTTTTGGCTGATCCGTTATGCTTTAAATACGGATGATTCACATCTCCTGCCTTTGCCAGAATCGAAGAAACCGTCTCATACATTTTATGAAAATAAATCTTTGATTCATCGGCTCTTTGCTTTGCTCTCTGTAATTTTACAGTAGAAACCAATTTCATCGCTTTGGTAATCTGACCTGTACTCTCAATACTGTCTTTTCGTCGTTTAATATCAATTATTGATGCCATGATGATTCACCTTACTTTCTAAAGGAACTTTTACACTCATCAATTGCCTGAATCAGTCTTTGCTCCGTTTTCTCATCCATGACTTTTTTCTCTGAAATATTCTTAAAAATTTCCGGATATTTGGTATCAATCAACTCAAACAATTTTTCCTGAAAATCAAGAATCTGATCCACTTTCAGATCCAATAAATATTTTTTCACTGCCGCGTAAATAATCACAACCTGTTTCTCCACCGGAAGAGGCTGATACTGTGGCTGTTTTAGAATTTCTCTGATCCTCTCTCCCTGATCCAAACGTTCTTTTGTATCCGCATCCAATTCAGAACCGAACTGCGCAAATGCTGCCAGTTCCCGATACTGAGCCAAATCTGTTCGAATCGGTCCCGCAATCGACTTCATTGCTTTGATCTGTGCTGATCCCCCAACGCGTGATACAGAAAGTCCTGCATTAATTGCCGGACGGAATCCGGCATTAAACATCTCTGTCTCCAGATAAATCTGACCGTCTGTAATTGAAATTACATTGGTTGGAATATATGCGGACACATCTCCTGCCTGAGTTTCAATAATCGGGAGAGCTGTCAGAGATCCTCCTCCCAATTCATCTGATAGACGTGCCGCACGTTCCAAAAGTCTTGAATGGAGATAGAAAACGTCTCCCGGATAAGCCTCTCGTCCCGGCGGTCTTCGAAGCAGCAGGGAAAGTGTCCGGTATGCGGTCGCATGTTTACTTAAATCATCATAAACAACCAATACATCTTCTCCCCGTTCCATCCACTCTTCGCCAATGGCACAACCTGCATATGGCGCAATATATTGAAGCGGAGCAAGTTCACTGGCTGTGGCTGCCACAACAGTCGTATATTCCATCGCGCCAAACTCATTTAATGTTTTCACAATATTTGCTACCGTAGAAGCCTTTTGACCAATAGCAACATAAATACAGTGAACCCCTTGTCCTTTTTGATTTATAATCGTATCAATGGCAATGGCTGTTTTTCCAGTCTGACGATCTCCGATGATCAGCTCACGCTGTCCTCTTCCAATCGGTACCATCGCATCAATTGCCTTAATTCCTGTCTGAATCGGAGTATCCACAGATTTTCTTGAAATAACTCCGGATGCAACCCTCTCAATTGGACGATATTGATCCGTTTCGATTGGTCCTTTATCGTCAATCGGCTGCCCTAAAGAGTTTACAACACGTCCGGTCATGGCGTCTCCCACCGGAACCTCCACAACACGTCCGGTTGTTTTAACAATATCTCCTTCGTTAATGTTCCGGTGATTTCCCAGCAATACCGCACCGACATTATCTTCTTCAAGGTTCAATACCATTCCGAATACATCTCCCGGAAATTCCAGCAGTTCTCCCTGCATTGCTTTCTCCAGACCATGAATTCTGGCAATTCCGTCTGCGACCTGTATCACGGTTCCAATATCAGAGGTTTCAAGCTTTGTTGAATATTGTTTGATCTGTTCTTTGATCACAGAACTGATCTCTTCTGGTCTTAAATTCATGGGGCTTATCTCCCTCCTGTTCTTATAATTGAATTTGTGACAGATGTTTGCCCATGGCAGAAAGCTTTGTTCGTATAGAATCATCCACAACCCGGTCATCCATTCTTAAAATTAATCCGCCAATCATCTTTTCATCTATCTCATAAGTAACCTCTAACACTTCATAATCTGAAGATTCGAGTACTTTTTTTTGAATTTTTTCTTTTTGCTCTTCATTTAAAGGAAGCGCCGAGATCACCAAAAGATCCCCGATTTTCAAAAGTTTTTTTAATTTATGAGCTGCATAATCAAAAATTCCCTTTAACTCATTGCTGCGTCCCTTTTTAATGATAATCATTAAAAAACCTGTCAGATCGTCGGAAACCCGACCTTTTAAAATTCTTTCCACGGTTTTTATTTTCTCATCTCTGGTGATCCGGGGATGACAAAGAAATTCGATCAATTCCTGATCTGAATCCAATATACTTTGTAATACCCTCACCTCCTTTAAAGCTTCACGGAGGCGACACTCCTCTGCCTTTACGGAAACATATGCATCTCCATAGATTTTACTTACTCTTGAAGCCATATCTTATCACCCATTTCCTGTAAGGTCTGATCCACAAAAGCATTTTGCTGATCTGCATCTATTTCTTTTGAAACAAATTTCCCGGCCATTAAAACCGCCATTTCGATCATCTCCTGCTTCATCTGATCCTTCGCTTTTGCTTTCTGAAGCTCTGCCTCACGCTGTGCATTCAAAATAATTCTTGCAGCTTCTTCCTTTGCTTTTGCCACAATATCTTCTTCTCTCTTAAGAGCCTTCTTTCTTGCCTGCGTCAAAACCGCATCTGCTTCTTTTTCCACATTTTTTAATTTTTGATCATATTCAGTCTTTAACTTTGCAGCCTGCTCCTGATCGGAAGCAGCTTGCTCAAGCTCCTTTGCAATTCTGTTCCTGCGTTCTTCCAATATCTTACGCACCGGTTCAAACAGAATATAAGAAAGCAATGCAAACATAAGAAACACTGCAATCCCCTGCATAAGCACGTCAAAGCCAAGCTGAATATCCAATCCAAATATTCTTCCGTCCACGCCTTGGCCTCCCTTCGGCTTGTTTCTTTAAAGTTTTGCAAACAATGGATTTGCATATAACAGAATCAAACCAATAACCAATCCGTAAAGACCCGTTGTCTCTGCAACTGCCTGACCAAGCAGCATGGTAGATGTAATATCTCCCTTTGCACCCGGATTGCGTCCTACAGCAGCAGCTCCCTGTCCTGCCGCATAACCTTGTCCGACACCCGGTCCGATACCGGCAATCAATGCCAATCCTGCTCCAATGGCAGAGCAACCTAAAACAAATGCCTCACTTGAAATATTCATCATATCTTCCTCCTGAATTATAAAACACAATATGTTATGAAAAGTTCCTTAAATCTGTTTCCTATGCTTCCCTCTTATCGGTAATAAATGTCATCGTCAGCATCGCAAACACAAACGTCTGAATTGCTCCTGAGAACAAATCAAAATAAATATGCAAAAACGCCGGAATTCCCAGCTTCGCAAACAGCGGCAGCAATCCATACCACAATGCCATCATAATCGTTCCTGCCATAATATTTCCAAACAAACGCAATGACATCGACAACGGTGTTGCGAATTCCCCGATGACATTGATTGGAAATAAAATCGGAATCGGCTTAAATAAATCTGTAAATACCTGAAGCTTGCTTGTTTTGAACGCACTGTACTGAATCAAAACAAACGTTATCAGCGCAAGTGCAAGCGTGGTTCCGTAATCTGCTGTCGGTGGGCGCAACCCAAACAGCCCGGAAGTATTTGCAAAAAAGATGAACACCATAATGGTTCCGATGTAATTTACAAAAGGTCTCCAGTGCCTTCCCATATTTCCCTGAACCAGATGATCCAAAGCTTCTACAATCATTTCCACAAAATTTTGCAGCCCCTTAGGTTTCTCGCTCCCATGAAGAACCGCATGTCTGGCAATCAACGCCAAGATCAGAATAAATACCATAACGATGAGCGTTGTCACATGCGTCGTTGTGATCCACACCTCATGTCCGAAAAACTTCAGCGGTATCAATCCATGCACCATGAAATCCACATCATTTCCGGATGCGGCCAGTATCATCGGCGCCTTATAACATTCCATGGCATAACCTCCTCTCTATGATTTTTTTAAGATTCTGCTGGTAATGCAGCTGTGAATCGGCTTCTGAAGAAATGCAGAAAACTTACTGCTCAGTACGCCAATCAATGTTGCAATAAACGCTGTAAAACTTAGCTTTATCGTAACAAATAAAATGATCAGCAATGCAAAATATCGGATCAGTGCAAATTTTACCATATAACGGCTGGCATGATTTGAATTCATCTCTACCGCTTTCTTAATATTGACAAACATCATAGATATGGTCAAAATCCCAAGAAAAGTTCCAAAAATCGCTCCTGCCAGATACCAAAAACTTCCCCTTGTAATTATCATACCCAAAATTGCAGATATCACTCCACACAGAAGAATTCCGATTACCAAATCCAAATACGTCTCATCCAGCTGTCTTAATTTTTCTCTCATCTTATTCCTCCGGGTCATCATTCTTCATCATATGTTTTACCAGTGTATAAACACCTCTGATTCCACCTAAAATTCCTAAAATCAAGAATGGAAGAACCAGATTTGTGGAAAATGTTTTATCTATCCACAATCCTAGAAACATACATAAAAAAGTTGAAGTCAGCATCGTTATCCCAATCTGAGTAATCAGAGACAACATCCGAACTACCGGACCGTACTTATGCATCCTAACATCCTCCGTCCTTACAAAATCTTCACGCCTATTATATCATTATTTCTGAATAACCACCACTGAATTTTGCTTTTTATCATTATTTTCATAAAAGAAACAGATCGAGAATCTATCTTAAGACTCTCGACCTGCTTCGTGCGTAATATCCCACAACACTTAACTAAGCTTTCCCAACGCTTCCGCAGACTTTTATTTTACCCATTACATAGCGTTTTACTTCATCTCTTCCTGACGCACTGTATTTTTTCGGATCAATAACTGTAGGATGATCAGACAGCGTCTGATTCACACCCTTTGTAAATGCAATCCGAAGATCTGTGGCATAATTTACTTTACAAATCCCCCGTTTGATACATTCTATGACTGCTTCATCTGCAACCCCGCTGGTTCCGTGCAACACCAGAGGAATATCCACAGCTTCCCGAATTTTTCTTAACACGTCGTATTGAAGCTTCGGTTCTCCTTTATATATTCCGTGTGCCGTTCCGATACCTACCGCAAGAGAATCAATTCCTGTTCTTTCTACAAATTCTTTTGCTTCCTGCGGATCTGTGTAAGGATTATTTTCACCGCCATCTAAATCATCTTCTTTTCCACCGACCTTTCCAAGTTCTGCTTCCACAGGAACTTTTGCCGGGCGGCAGGCATCTGCTACTGCCTTACTGACCGCAATATTATTTTCAAACGATTCATGAGAACCGTCAATCATAATCGAAGTATAACCGACTCGAAATGCCTGCATTGCCAATTCAAAACTGTTTCCATGGTCCAAATGCATTACCACCGGAACAGAAACTCTCTCGGCTGCTGCTTTTACATTCGCCAGATAGTAATCCAATCCTGCGTATTTTACTGTCGATGGCGTGGTCTGCATAATCACCGGCGACTGTAATTCCTCAGCCGCCTCTACTACTGCCTGTACCATTTCCATATTTTCTACATTAAATGCACCAACAGCATATCCCCCTGCCTGTGCCTTCATTAAGATCTCTTTTGATGTTACCAACATGGCTTTGTCCTTTCCTCGTTTTATAACTTGATAATTTCAACCTTTTTTCTGATTTCTTCTATCTTTTCTGCCTCAAAATTTCCTGTGTTTGGTGAAAGTGCATTGGCGGATGCAACAGCAACTGCATACTCTAAGGCTTCTTCCGGCTCCATTTTTCGTTCAAAAGCTGCCGCAAAAGCTCCTACCATGGAATCTCCGCACCCTACGGTGTTCACAACTTCCATCTTCGGAGGTTTTCCCTGATAAATTCCTTTTTCGCAGACCAGCAATGCGCCGTCGCCTCCAAGCGAAATCACAACATATGGAATTCCTTTTTGATAAATTTTTTTGGCATAATCTATGACTTCTCTGCGATGATGGATTTGAGTATGAAAAAGCAGCTCAATCTCATCTTGATTTGGTTTTACCATCGTAGGCAAGGCTTTCACCCCATGCTCCAGACATTCTCCACTGGTGTCCAAAATTACTTGCTTTCCCTGTTCCTTTATAATATGAATCATCCTTTGATAAACATCTTTGCTCATTCCAACCGGAACACTCCCTGAAATCGTCACGACATCACTTTCTTTGATCATCTCCGGAAAGCTTTTTAAAAAAGATATTTCCTCCGATTCTGTGACTTCACAACCTTCCTCCAGATATTCCGTAGAACCGTATCCCGGATCCAAAATATTAATGCAGCTTCTTGTTTCTCCGCTAATGTGTTTAAACTCATAAGGAATGCCATCCTCATGAAGCAGTGCTTCTAAATATTTCCCATTATATCCGCCTACAAGACCGGTGGCTTTTACCTTTGACCCACAGATTCTTGCGGCTCTTGCCACATTTAATCCTTTTCCTCCGGCACTGTTGCAGGTTTTCGCCACACGCATCACCGTACCATTTTCAATTTTCTGTGTCATATGATAAGCCTTGTCAATGGAAGCATTTAATGTTACTGTTGTAATCACGTTTTATCCTCCCATTTTACAGTCTTTTGAAATATGCCGCCCCTGCAGCAGCGTCTTGCGTTAATCCCTCGATATCTGTTCCATCTTTCATGGTTCTCCAGAGAGAAACACTTTTGGCACTTGCAGAGGTATCCAAAACAAACGGTTCCATAACCAGCGGTCCATCATAACCGATTTCATGAATTGTCTTTGCAATAGCTTCCCAATCAATGTTCGTCCTTTTCTCTCCATTTGGAATTTTGCGATTGCTTTCCCCAATATGCAGATATCCTAAATATCCTTTTTCATACGCTGTACGAATTGCATCCGGAATATAATCTTCTTCAATATTCATATGAAATGTATCCAGCAATAATTTGCAAAAATTATTGCTAATGGCCTCACAGATGGCAATGCCCTCTGCCGCCGTATTGGCTGTATACTGTTCAAAACGATTTACAATCTCCAGGCAAAGAATCACTCCGACTTTCTCGGCATGCTTTGCTACTTTTTTCAATCCGGAAATTGCATTGGCAGTCCGTATTCTCTTGATCTCTGCAATATTGTCTCCATCCGGTCGTGTATTCCACAATCCATACGGAATCCCTGAGAAATATTTTGCACCCATTTCTACACAAAGATCCAGCATGTGACACAAATGTTTCACACCGGCCTCCTGAGACTTTTTGTTTGGACTGGAAACATCTCTTTCCAGTCTCAGTCCGGTTCCGTTAATTGTAATCGTCAATCCTGCATCCTCAATATATTTCCGAAGTTTTCTTCGCTCTTCTTCTGTTAGTGAAACAAAATCCCCTGCCTTTAATTCAATGGTATCCATCTTTGCCTTTTTTGTAAGATCTACCATCTGATAAATATCCAGTTCAGGCATCGTTCCACTCCAATAAGCTGTTTGTAATCCGATATGATTCCGCATAATATTCTCTCCTTTTATATATCTTCCTTGTTTATTCCAGACTTGCATGGCGGTGTGCCATATCATCATTGCTTCCTTCCTGTTCCTGGCTCATCTCCAAAATTACCGTATCAAAAACAATCAAGAGCATCTGTTCAAATAAACTTCCCAGCGGCTGTATGCTCGCTTCTGAATTGGAAAACTTTGTTGCAGATTCAATCACAATATCCGGTGTCTGAATCCTTCCCAAGCTGGATTCCGGGTCGGATGAAATCACAACCAGATCCACTCCCTGTCTGACTGCTGATCCCGCTGTCATTACAACGCTTCCTGTTTCTCCGGAAGCAGAAGCTACAATCAAAAGATCTCCTTTTCCCACTGATGGAGTCGTTGTTTCTCCAACAACATAAGACTCCAATCCAATCTGCATCAAACGCATCGCCAAAGCTTTCAGCATTAAACCGGAGCGACCGGTTCCATAGACAAAAATTCTTCTGTGAGCTTTGATTTGCTGAATCATATCTGTAATTTTCTGTTCTTCTATTGCTTTTACGGAAGTTTCCAATTCCCTTATAATTGTCAGAGCCTGCATTTTCTATCTCCCTTCGATCTTATATAGTTATCGTTCATCCTTTGCTGCTTCTATTAAGCGATGGTCCTTCCTCCATCCAACAAAATAGTCTGGCCCTGAATATAAGAATTTTCGGGATCCGCAAGAAAGACTGCAAGATTCGCAACATCCTGAACTGTTCCGAAGCGGCGAACCGGAATTTTTTCCAATACCGCATCCAATGCCTCCTGTGTTGGATAATTTACTCTCATCATTTCTCCTGTATCAATAAGCCTTGGTGCAATGGCATTAACATTCACACCTTTCGGACCAAGTTCTTTCGCAAGACCTCGGATTAAACCTTCCCCTCCAGCTTTCGATGCAGGATAGGACACGCCTCCGCCGGTTCCGCTTAATGCTGATCCGGAACTTACATAGACAATCGAACCCTGATTGGTAAGAAAGTCATTGTAAAATGCCTTTACTGTTGTAAAAAGACCTGTCAGATTGATACTCAGTGTTTTATTCCATTCATCCATCGTAATATCCGCAACCTTGTTTTTGAAAGCAACGCCTGCATTTAATACAAGAGTGTCAATTCTTCCAAACACTTCAAACACCTTTTCTCTTACAGTCAGCATTGCCTGTGCATCGGAAACATCTGCCTGCACAAATAAGGATTTTGAATATTCTTTTCTAAACTCGTCCGCTGTTTTCTGTCCCGTCTCTGCATTGTAATCAACAATTACCGTATTGGCACCCTGCTGCGCAAACTGAAGAGCAATCTGCTTTCCGATTCCATGTCCGGCTCCTGTTACCAGCACTACTTTTCCATCAAATTTTCCCATTTTCTTATCTCCTCTATAATTCCGCTCTTAACAAAGCAATCTTCTCTGTAATATTTCCTTTAAATACATATCCGCCGGATACAAACACATTGGCTCCTGCCTTTTTACATGCCGCAATATTCGTATTGTCAATTCCGCCATCCACTTCCAGATCAATCGAGCGATTTCCAATCATCTCTCGAACATTTTTAATTTTCTCCAGAAGATCTTCATGGAATCCCGGTCCTGCTTCTCCCGGATGAATGGTCATCAATAAGATCATGTCGATTTTATCTAAAACATATTTCAGAGACTCTTCACAGGTCGCGGGACTTAATACAACACCGGCCTTTAACCCGCGGCTCTTAATTCTTTCAATACAACTGTAAAGTCTCGCCGTAGACTCCTGATGAATGGTAATAATATCCGCTCCCGCATCCATCACTGCATCCAAAATTCTTTCTGGTTTTTCCACCATTAAATGCACATCCAGTGGCAATTTCGTTATCCTCTTCAACATCCGAACATGATCCGGTCCGAATGCCATTTTCTCTACAAAATGTCCATCCATCACATCTACATGGAGCATCTCTGCGTTGTTTTCTTCTAAGATTCGTAATTGTTCCCTTAAATTTCCAATATCGGCGCCAAAAACAGATGGAGCCAGCTTCATTTCTCTCATAATTTACCTCTTTCCCATGCTTCAATTCTTCTATGCTTCACTGTCAATCAAAATCTTGCCTTTGACTGCTCCGCGGGTTTTAAACAGTTCAAATCCTTCTGCAATTTCAGAAAGAGGGAGTTTCTTATCAATCAATGCATCTTCCCCTTTTAACTGTCCCGTAGCAAAATAATGTGCTACACAGTCCCACTCATGTCCCGGAAACGGAGCAGAGTAAGATAGCCATGATCCGGTCAGAGTAAATTCTTTACGATTCATGTTCTCCCATTCTTCTACAGAAAAGACAAGCTCCCTGGTCGGCTTTCCGATGTAACAAATTCCCGCTTTGTTTGCCGCCAATTCAAATGCCATTTTCATGGTAATTGTGCTTCCTGCTGTCTCGTAAATATAGTCATATCCTTTTCCATCTGTCAATTCCATTGCTTTTTGCATAAAACCTTCTTTCAAGGTATTCACGCCATCCGCCGCACCCATCTTCTTTGCCAGTTCAATTTTATCATCGTCAATATCAAACACGATTGTTTTGGCCGCTCCAAAAATATTTGCCCACTGCATCACCAGAAGTCCGATGGTTCCTCCTCCCAGAATGGCTACCGTTTTTCCGCCTTCATAAGGCAGACATTCCAGACCATGAAGCGCCACTGCGGCAGGCTCAAACAGCGCCCCCTGCTCAAAGGATACGCTATTTTCAAAAGGAACGACATTTTGCTCCGGAACACAAATATATTCTGCAAAACTCCCTGACTGTCTGGTTCCGATAAAACTGTAATTTTTACAAAGTGCGTAGTTACCCTTCATACAGTCTTCGCATTTCATGCATGGAATCAGGGGTGCGCCGGCAACGCGCTGCCCTTTCCTGACCTTCGTCACTCCCTCGCCCACCATTTCCACAGTACCGGAGAACTCATGTCCAAGGATAATTGGGTAAAAATGCGCTCCGTCACCATTGACTCTTGGTACATCTGAGCCACATATTCCGGAATATTTCACTTTCACCAGGACTTCTCCTGCTTTTGGAATCGGAGTTTGCACTTCCTCATATTGTATAGTTTCTTTCCCTTGTAAAACTGCTGCCTTCATCTGTGAACACCCAATCCTTTCTTTCCTCTGTTTTACTTTTCTGCAATTTTTTTCAATAATTCTGCAACTTTCTTTTTGGTTCCTTCCTTGTTGATTCCGGAAACCAGTCCGAAAACACTTAAATGCGGTTTTTCCAAAGGATTTCGATAGTTCGCAGTGGTAAATACCACATCCACATCTTTTTGCTTTAAAGGAACTTCTGAGATCGTTCCTTTCATCAGTCTGATTTTTACTCCCGCACTCTCTGCAACTGCTTTAATCTCTTCCTGTGCGATCGTTGATGTTGCCACGCCGCTTCCGCATGCTACCAATACTTTTACTTCCTTTGCCATTTTTTTCTCCTTTTCTTTTTTCCAAACAAAATGAAACCTTATCAGGTGGCACAGGACATTTGCCTGTGCCATAAAGATATATTTTTACCCCAACTGTTCCTCCAGATAAGCAATTGTTTCTTCCTCTGAAAGATTTCTGCATTTCAACAAAATCTCTGCATCATTCAAGAATTCCATCATTTTCTGAAGCACACCCAAGTGTTCATTTGGGTCTTTAATTGCTAAGTTAAAAATCATATCCGTTTGTACTTCTTCTGTATCGTCATCCAGTCTTCGAAAGGTAACCGGATCGTCCAATTTCAAAAAACATATGGCATTTTGCACAATACCATCTGATTTTGCATGAGGAATTGCTGTCGGAATCTCTGTGGGAAGACCTGTAGGAAAATCTTTTTCACGTTCCACACAGCACTCTGCAAATTCTTTCCCGACAACACCGGCTTCATACAGAGCTTTTCCGCATAATCGGATTGCCTCTTCACTATTTGCGGCTTTCCCTCGAATCACCAAATATTTTGTTTTCATGCAATACCTCCTTTTTATCCGATCATCATCATAATTTTATGAATAAATGATACAAGCAAATTCCCTGGATTCCATCCAAAATGAGATGCTGTTACCGTTCCTTCAAAATTCACATTTGTGACAGCCATCATTTGTGTTGCCTCCGGAATAAACATATTGGCAAAGAATAAGGTAAGATACATTAAAACTACCATACCAATCAGAGATCTTACCAAATTCCCTTTGCTGGCTAACACAACCATTGGTGTCAGATAACAAATCTCCGCCAGAAGACTTAACGGGAAAAATCTCATTCCCGGCACAAGAAATACCAGAAGAATTGTAACCGGAATCATAATCGCAGTACATGTAATACATGCCGGATCTCCCAATCCCAATGCAATATCCATACCAATGTAAATATCCGCATCATCTCCAACTTTCTTATGCATATAATCGTTTGCTGACTGCCCTAAAGGAGAAAGTCCTTCCATCATAATGGATACCATTCTTGGGATTAATACCATTGCCGCCGCAATTCCCATCGCCATCGTAAGAATTTCTGACGGAGCCTGTTTTGTAAGCAATCCCAGGAACACTCCCGCAAAAATTCCAATCACGGCCGGATCTCCAAAAATTCCCAGCTTCTCTCCCAGCTTACTCATATCAACATCTAATTTATTCAACCCCGGAATTTTATCAACGATTTTATTCAGCAACCAGGCGATCGGATAAGCCCATGCCACAAAGCAAAGACACGTACATGTGGTTCCTTCCAGACCGAAGAATTCTTCCCATGATTTTGCCACCCACTGTCCGCAAAACAGAACCACAATGCCGCATGCCAACGCTACAAAGAACCCGACCACAGCATTTCCTGATAACGCATAGGCAAGAGCTCCAGGCACAAGAAAATGCATAAAATTCCAAATATCAACATTAAGAACTTTTGTAATTTTTAACCGAACCAGAAGCAGGTTAATTAAAATAATTGCCGGAATAACCAATACTGCAAAAGGTGTTGTCCATGATGCAGCTCCCAATGCCGCAAATCCAATTTCCAATGTATCATAACCAGAACCCAGTTTTTCATAATATTGCATTGCAGGTGTTACAGATTCAATAAGCAAATTAACGGCTAAAACAAGTCCTTGAAAACCAATTCCTACTAGCAAACCCGCTTTAATCGCTCTGCCGATTTTCATTCCGAAAAAGATGCCCAAAATTGCAATAACAAACGGCAGTAAAACACTGGCTCCCATGTTTACAAACCCCTGAAAGAATTTCAATAAAATTTCCATATTTACCTCAACTTTCTGCTTTGATTTTATCTTTACGCTGCCGAGATCACTGACTAGTCCTATGTATCTCCTCTTTACATCTCTTATGGTAGCATACGAACTTTACAAAAAACAGTGAAAGGTCTTTCTTGTTTTGGGAAATGATTTTGCTTAATTGAATCTGTTTCTGTAAAAGGAAATAAAATAAATCAGTCAAATTCATTTCCCAAATCGGAAATAGATTTGACTGATCTTTCTTTTTTCTAAACAATGCTGTATTCATATTTTGTAATAATTTTTGCAATCTCTTCAGCACTTTTTGCTTCTCGAAGAAGCACCCTGTAATCCTCATTTTTTAGCATATTAACCAGATGAAAAAATGCCTTTAAATAGCTTTTATGATCCACAACACTCAGACAGCATACAAACTCGATAGGATCCAGTTCTTCAATTCCAAACGGCACCGGATTCTTCAAACGGATCAGCGACATTCCCAGACGAATTCCGCCCTCTTCTACCTTTGCATGAGGCATAGCAAAGCCTTGAGACAATACGACATAAGGTCCATGTTCTAGAATACTGTTGATCATAGCATCGACATATCTTTGTTCAATATATCCCTTTTCCTCCAGAATCTCTCCTGACTTTCTCACTGCCTCCTTCCAGCCTTCACATTCCACATCCACCTGAATGTTTTCCTCCCTCAGAAGATGATGCAGATACGGAGATATAATATTGGCATCATTTTCCACCGACTGCTTAAAATAATTACGAATCACACCTCGAAGTTCTTTCATCACGATCTTTGCCTGCTCATGCGGCGTTACCATTTCATAAACAATCGGATCAATCTTATCAATCAATCCCCTTGCATTTAAATGTTCCTCTTCTGTTCCGTCCAAAAGATTTTTACTGTTTCTCAACGTCTCCACCCGATTTCCGACTCGAATGTAATCTGTATCGTTAAACGCAGCCGATACTACGATATACTCCAGCGCACAGCTTTCCAACGGCACTGTGGAAATGACGAAATCCGCGGAATCCGGTTTCAGATTCATCGCCTGATGAGCCGAGATCACATCAACAATCTGAAATTGAAAATGATTTTTTAATTTCTCCAACAACAACATTGAGGTTCCGATTCCTGCATGACAGGCAACAATCACACGAAAGGAAATCTCTTTGTTTCTTTTTCTTTCCAATGCCGCACATACATGAATGGCAATGTATTTAATCTCTATATCTGTTAATTTTCGATTAGTAAATTTATAAATAACCGGCATCTGATCCACAACAACATCCAGCACCTCCTGATTATCCTCCAGTACCTCCTCTATGAAATCTGCCTCCTGATATTCCATGGGCGGAGCCGAAAAGATCGATTCCAAATGGTTGGACAAATTTTCAAAAAAATCATAATCCATATTCAGATTCACTCCAAGTTCTCCGGAAACACCGGAAATATATTCTCTTGTCACCATTTGAATCACTACCGTGTTTTTATGAAAGGATTCACTTTTTATGTAGCGCATCCGATCTAAAAAACCACTAAGACTTCTGATATCATCTTCACTGATTGTGATGTTGCAGTATTGCGATATATATTTCAGAATATCCAGCGCAAACATATAATTTTCACTGTCCTTATCTGTTTGTGATTCTAGAAATTCGCCCTGCTGATTACGGTTTATCATAATTCTTAAAAATAGAGTAATTTCCCGAAAGGACTGATCTGATAAATGCTTTTTATATCTTTCCTCCTGTTCCGATAAGATCTTCTGTATGATATTTTGGTCTCCGGCCTGTACATTGACATATTCTGCCACCACACTCTTCTGATTTTCATACGTGCAAATAGACGGGCTTAAGAGGCGAAACAGAAATTTTCTCTTATCACTTTCTGCTCCCTCAATTAACAGCCCTTTGTTTGCATGGGAAGAGACGTCTAAATTTCCCTGACGGATAAATTCTTTAATCTTCTTTAAATCATTGATTATCGTCGCTCTGCTGACCAACAGACAATCCGCAATCGTTGCTAACGTGATATATCCTGTGGAATTTACAATCATAGCCGCCGCAATTTGTTTTCGTTCTTCTTTTGACAATTTGTAAGTATTTAAATTACCTTCAATCAATACCGAAAGAGAGTTCTCGAAATTTTCCGGTATTTTTATTTTCCCTCCACTTTTTATTACAATTTCTTTTTTCTTGTTCTCCTTTAAGACTCCGTTAATCTCCTTTAAATCATTCCGAATCGTTTTCTGAGAAACCTGAAAATATTCTGCAAACCCTGAAACTGTAATTTCATCCTTCTCTTTACTTAACAACTGTACAATTTTTGTACTGCGTTGGTTCATTTTAAAATACCTCCGATTTCTCTTTGCTCAGCGAAAATATCTGATTGTATTCCAGTATATAATTAAAAAATTCCTCCGCTGCTTCTCCTAACACCCGATTCTTCCGCATTGCAAGATAAGTGGATCTTTTTAGCTTCATCTTCGGCATATTCAAAAAACGGACTCCTTCTTCCAGCGGAGTATCATTTTTTGCAATAAACGCCCACCCAAGACCACAGGATACAAAATTCTGCATTTCCTCTGAAGATGTACGATATCGAATATCCGGATAAATTTCGTAATCCCGGAAGAATCCTAAAATTTTTCGATCCATAGAAGACCCTTCTGTATAAGAAATTCCCGGTTCCATCAGCAGATCTTCCGGTTCCACATGATCTAATCCAAACAGAGGATCATTGGCTCCTGCAATCAAGCCCACCGGATGTTCCATCAACGGAATCATCTGAATAGATTCGTCCTTCTTATCACTCTCGGAACAAAAGCCAAAATCTATTTTTTCCTCTTTCAAATCTCTGAGAATTCCTGCAGTAGACACAGAATAAGCTTCAATATTAATGTTTCGTTCCCGGTTTCTTTCAAAAAAGCTTTGAATCAAATTGGGAATATAACCCTGGGGCAACGGTCTTGTATAAGCGAACTTAATGTTTCCTTTATATCGCATGTAAATATGATGTACAGAACGTTCTGCCTTTTGTGATGTTTCAACTACTTCCTTTGCATAGGGCAAAAATTCTTTCCCTTCCTTTGTCAACATCAGTACCCTTCCCTTTTTCTCAAAAAGTGAAAATCCCAGTTCATCTTCCAGCTTCCGAATTGCCTGCGAAAGACTGGGCTGCGCAATCAAAAGCTCCTTTGCTGCCTGCGTCAAATGCCCCCTTTCCGCTACCCGTACAAAATATGTTAACTGTAATAATGTCATAACGCCTCCTATTCATAGGTAAAACCTTTGTTTTACTCTCATAAATAGTATTATACATTATGTTCTTTTTCTTGTACACTACAAATATCAGCTGATATCACATGAAAATCATAAATTGAAAGGAAGCTAAAAATGCCGGAAAAGAATGATGAACGAAAAAAAGAAATTGTATTTTACGGAAAACTCTTAGACCAGAAAGGTCTTGTAAATACATTGGAAGGAAATCTCTCGATTTTGGATCGTCAATCCCAGACAATGTATATTACCCCCTCCGGAACCAGAAAACTGTTTTTAACGGAAGAAAATATTGCTGTTGTAAAAAACGGAAAACAAATCGAAGGAAACAAAAAAGCCTCCAGTGAAATTCTGCTTCATCAGGCAGCGTTAAAAGCTCGTCCGGACTGCAATGCCGCTGCCCATATTCATGCTCCGTATTTGACTGCCTATGCTTACTGCGGCAAAGAGATTAAACTTCAATGTTCTACTACCTTTTCTCTCGTTTTTGAAGAAATTCCCTGTTTGCCGTACGGCATGCCCGGAACCATTCATATTGCCGATGGCATTGAGGAGGCAATCAAAGAGCATGATTTGATCCTCCTTGGGAACCATGGGTGTATCGCTGTTGGAAAGACTTTAGAAGATGCCGTTAAAATCATAGAAGCGGCAGAAGAGGTTCTGAAAATTTATCACTTGACCAAAGATATTGGAGAGGTAAAAAACATCTCGAATGCAGATCTGGAGAATTTATATACAAATCATCCCGGAAGCAGAAGGAATCGTTTTCAAAAAGAAAGGAGCATCGTACTATGAAAGCAGCGCTTATGTATGGCCCAAATGATATTCGGGTCGAAGAAATTGACAAACCAAAATGCCCGGAAGGAGGCTTCCTTTTAAAGGTGATGGCTGTCGGTCTGTGCGGTTCTGATATCCGTAATCTCACTACAGACTCCAAATCAGGAAACTACCCTCATATTTATGGTCATGAAATTACCGGAATTGTTGAGGAAGTCTCAGAAACCTGTCTGCAGTATAAGATCGGGGACCGCCTTTATATTTATCCCGCAGACCACTGCATGGAATGTGAACCGTGCAGAACCGGCCATAGTGAAATGTGCGAAAATCCCGGTGACAATTTAAATCACCCCGGCGGCTTTGCAGATTACTATGCCGTTGTTCCCCGTCAGATCCAGAGGGATTCCATTTATCGAATTCCCGACACGATTCCTTTCGATCGGGCTTCCCTTGGAGAACCATTGTCTTCGGTATATGCCTGCCAAGAAAATATTCATCTGGGATTCGGAGATACCGTTGTGATTATCGGCGCCGGTCCCATCGGATGCTTTCACGCAAAGCTGGCAAAACTGCGGGGCGCAAAGCAGGTCATTATGATTGAAATTAACGATAGACGTCTGGAAATGGCAAAACAATTTGGAGTCGACCATACAATCAACAGTACAGACACTGATCCTGTACAAGCAGTCATGGAACTGACAAACGGCAAAGGGGCTGATAAGGTAATCTCTGCAAACCCATCTACAAAAGCACAGTCTCAATCTATTTTCATGGCAAAAAAAACTGGTATCGTCGTATTTTTCGGCGGTGTTGCCAAAGGCACCCTGACGGAACTGGATACCAATTACATTCACTATAACGGACTTTGGATTTACGGACATTTCGGGGCAAACAGCATGCAGGTTCAAAAAGCTTTTGAACTGGCAATTTCCGATGAATTTGAAGCTGACAAATTCATTACCCATGTCCTTCCCTTAGATCAGATTCATCAGGCAATCCAACTGACAAAATCCGGGGAAGCCATCAAAGTCGTCCTCCATCCGAATACCGAAGAAAAGGAATAAAATGCAGACCTTGCTTCACTTTTCGCGCCGCAGATAGTGCCCCAGAGGGTATCGTTTTGGGGCACCCTGATCGTGTACGTCCTCCCAAAGAGTATTGTTCTTTTATGCTTCATATCCCAATTCTTTTGATATCTTCAGTGCGGTTTCTTCCAATTCTGCCAATACAAATTTCCTTTTTTGATCGTTCATCCGAAACGTCGGAATACTGGCGCTGACTGCAGCAACAATCTGTCCCGTATAATTGCGTATTGGCCGCGCTAAACAGTACATCCCAATCCAATATTCCTCATTGTTTACACCATAACCTTGATTTCGCACAATTTCAGTCTCATGAATTAATTCACTGACTGTCGTAATCGTATGGGGCGTATAGGTGGGAAGCTTTTCTTTTTCATCAAACAGAGCATAGATCTCTTCTGAAGAGTATTCACTGATCATCACTTTTCCAAGGGCAGTTGCATGAATGGACTCATATTCTCCAGGTCCGATATAAGTATTCATCCCACTGTTGGTATGCTCCATCTTGGAAATAATAATCGTCTCCTTCCCTTTGATTGTGCCATAATCAATTGTCTCATTGACCTTTTTCCCAAGTTCCAGAAGATGCGTGCGGTCAATATTAAATAACTGATTTTGTGCTGGGACCGCCTGACCAATCTTATACAGCTCCCATCCAAGCCGATACCGATTTGTCTCAGAACTTTTTTCAATGTATCCATAATACTGCAAAGTATCCAGCAGACGATGGACTGTACTTTTTCCCAAGCCGGAAGCCTCACTTAACTCACTGATGCCGGCTCCCAGATTTCCGGTATGTTTGGCAAGATAATTTAACAATTCCAATGCCTTCATAAGAGTCTGCACCGGATATTTCGGTTCCTGCGGCATATTCTCTCTCCTTTCATCTGATTCTATTATTTTCTTAATTTTAATATTATAACATTTTTCTTACCTAAAACGAACCCTTTAAAACTATTCTCAAAAACCATGTGCAGACCTGTTGCTTCATCGGTATCATTGAATGTACCAGGAAAGTGAAAGTTTCCTAATATGTCAGGAGAATCGAGTAGGAGAAAATTTCTCTGGCTGAGAAATTTTCGACTTCTCACACCATTATAAGCCGTTGAGTATGCTAACTTCTTGTATACTCCTAGCTTTATTAAATTCTTCGCACGATTCTGTGGAGTTTTCAGTGTTTCCATATACACATGCGTAATCGAAATCTTATATTACTGTCAAGCGTGGCACATAGCGTCCTTCATATTCCACCTCACAGTGGATACCCTTGCTGTTCGGCTATACATTTCCCACTACCTGAGTATGTTCGGGACTTACACCCATTAGAGCGCGCCCATGGCGCGCAAACTAAAAATACCCGATTTCCAACAGGAGAACCGGGTATTTCTTAGGAGTATTATGACAACAATTTAACGTTCAAATTTAGGGTCCTGGCATCCTCTCTGGAATTCCTTCTTAACAACCAAAGTTCCAGTTGCACGGCCACATAAAACTGGCTCTTTGAGAACGTCCGCAGCTGATTCTGCTAATTTCGGATCCCTAGGAAGTGTAATATATTTATATGCTTCAAATTTGCAGGTTAAAGAAGTATTGCCTGCCTTCTCAATCCATCCAGTGTACTCCATAAAGTCTCCGGAATATACCGGCGCTGTGAATTCCACATCTTTATATCCTACAAATAAACTCTCATCTCCGTGAAGACGAATTGCCAGCTCTGTTCCTACATCTCCCCAAAAGTCTAAAATATGGGATCCATTCACCAGGTCTCCTGCGTAATGTGCTTCTCCTGCAGACATCCGAACTCTCAATGTAACTTTTTCTCCGATCATAGTATTATCCTCCTTGATCATCATAATTTTGTTCTGTTATTCAGAATCAATTTCTATATGGTTGCTTTGTATTGTGATCGTATCACCGCATTGTATTTTTGTCAATACATTTTTTGAAATTTTCTATTTTTTATTATTTTATTCTATTATATGGAATATATGATTCCATAACTTTTTTTCCATCCGCAAACTTTCCATTTGGTGGAAGGTTTGTTTTCGTTATTTTTTATAGTTTTAGACGTCAATTCATGCTCTTTATCGTCATTTTAACCATAAATTGTCTATAGTTTATCAATCAATTTCCAATTTTTAGAATTAAACACAATATATAACTGGTAGCATGTTTTCTTTTTTTCACATAATTTTTAACGTTTTCAGAAAATTACACCTTTACATTCCATCGCATGTATCCCTTAAAATACAATTATAGTCAAACGTGAGAAAACACAGAAAGGAGTTTCATATGAGCGTAATTATGGCAAATGCACTGGGTACCGGTATTTTCTGCGGAATCTGGCAAGGTCTTGGAACAATTCTGGGCCTGGTTACCTGGATGGGATTCGTCGGCTGCACTTCCTACTTTTCTGCCGGAGGCGGCAAAACCGGGTTTCTTAAATCCATTTGCAGCAACTATGTAGGCGTCTTGTGGGGAATGTGTATTATTCTTTCCGGCAATATCAATGGCAGCCTTCTGTTCAGCGCTGTGGTGACCGGTTTCTTTTCCTGGGTAATCTGCTATCAATCTAAGATTGATCTTTTGTCATTAGTTCCAAACACTTTCATGGGAGGCTTTTCCGCCTTTGCCAGCGGTGGAAACTGGAAAATGCTTTGCATCTGCCTTATTTTAGGAAATATTCTCGGTGTATGCTGTGACTATTCCGGAAGATTCTTAGCAGACAAATTTGGCAAAGCCGATGCATGACTTTCAAGGTCTGCAACCTATTAAACAAATCTTTGAAAAAGGAGTGTGAAACAAACATGAGTAAAGTAATTAAAAAAGCTTATGCAGAAGAAATGAAACAGGGCTATAATTTAAGAACAGCCACCGAAGAAGCATCCCGATGCCTTCTATGTCATGATGCACCGTGCAGTAAAAGCTGCCCCGCAAAAACAGATCCTGCAAAATTTATCCGTTCTCTGCGTTTCCGCAATGTAAAGGGCGCTGCTGAAACCATCCGCGAAAATAATCCTCTGGGCGGATGCTGCGCAGAAGTCTGTCCATACGGTCAGCTGTGTGAACAGGCATGCAGCCGTACCGGAATCGACAAACCAATCGAAATCGGAAAAATCCAGAAATTCCTTGTGGAGGAAGAAAGAAAACAAAATATGGAATTTCTCCATGCGGAAGAAAGCCGTCCTGAAAAGATTGCATGCGTCGGTGCAGGACCTGCTTCTCTTGCTTGTGCCAGACAGCTGGCTCTCTTAGGATTCCAGGTTACAATATTTGAAGCTTTTGAAAAAGCAGGCGGAGTTCTCACTTATGGAATCCTGCCTTCCAGACTTCCTCAGGAAGTGGTAGATTTTGATATTCAAACCATTGAAAAATTAGGTGTTACGTTTAAATTTAATGAAAAAATTGATGCTGCAAGACTTGAAACTTTAAAATCTGAATATGATGCTGTATTTGTCGGAACAGGACTTTGGCAATCTAAGATCATCGACATTCCTGGCAAAGACTTGGACGGTGTCACAAGCGCTATTGATTTCCTGAAAGACGCTCGGCTCAACCGGGAACAGATGACTCTGGGTGATACTGTCCTTGTAATCGGAGGCGGAGATGTTGCAATGGACTGTGTTACAACCGCAAAACAGCTGGGCGCCAAAGCAACCATTGTTTATCGCAGAACCATTGAGGAAGCTCCGGCAGACATTGACGAAGTAAGCTCTGTACAGAGTATGGGAATCCCAATCATTCAGGAATTCGCTCCTGCTGAAATTCTCGGTGAAAACGGTCATGTAACTGCAATGAAATTTCATGGACGCGATAACGAATCATCTCTTACCATGAAAGCAGATCAGGTGGTGTTCGCTATTGGTCAGACTGCAGACGACAGTACCAAAGATATCAAAGCCGGCGAAAATGTATTTACCGGAGGCGATATGACAAATGGCGGTCAGACTGTGGTCCAGGCTGTTGCTGAAGGAAAAGACGCCGCTGAAAATATTGCCGCATACCTGAACAAATAGAAAGGAGGCATTGATTATGTCATTAAAAAAAGATTTATCCATTGACTTTTTAGGAGTAAAATGTGAAAACCCGTTCTTCCTCTCTTCTTCCCCGGTAGGAAGTAACTATGAAATGTGCGCAAAGGCCCTGGAAGCAGGATGGGGTGGAATTTATTATAAAACCATCGGTATTTTTATTCCGAATGAGTGCTCTCCTCGTTTCGATATCACTGCCAAAGAAGGAACTCCTTGGATCGGTTTTAAAAACATGGAGCAAATTTCCGATAAACCATTGGAAGTCAACCTGGAATATATGCGCCGCTTAAAACAAGATTATCCAAACAAGGTGATTGTTGCCAGCATTATGGGAAGTAATGAAGAAGAGTGGAAAACACTTGCCAAGGCAGTTACTGAAGCCGGTGTTGATATGATTGAATGTAATTTCTCCTGTCCGCAGATGACCTCTTCTGCCATGGGATCTGACGTAGGTCAAAATCCTGAGTTGGTGAAATCCTATTGCGAAGCTGTGACCAGTGCAACCAACCTTCCGGTTATTGCAAAAATGACTCCGAATATTGGAAATATGGAAATTCCAGCGATTGCAGCTATGCAGGGCGGGGCTTCCGGTATTGCGGCTATTAATACAGTCAAAGCTATTACAAACATTGATATCGAAAACATGACAGCAATGCCTGTTGTTAACGGAAAATCCTCTATTTCCGGATATTCCGGAGCCGCGGTCAAACCAATTGCACTTCGTTTTATTACTCAAATGAAGCAGCATCCGGAACTGGCAAATGTACCGATCACCGGAATCGGAGGAATTGAAACATGGAGAGACGCTTTAGAATTTCTTCTGGTAGGTTCTTCCAACATTCAGGTCACAACCTCTGTTATGCAGTATGGATACCGTATTGTCGAAGATATGATCAGCGGGATGTCCCATTTTATGGAAGATAATGGAATTGAGAAGCTCTCTGATCTGGTTGGAATCGCTCTTCCGAATATTATCCCTGCAGAGGATATTGACCGAAGCTTTAAGCTCCTTCCTAAATTTGATAACGACGCATGTGTCGGATGCGGCAGATGTTATGTATCTTGTTTCGACGGCGGTCATCAGGCAATCGACTGGGATGAAGAAACAAGAAAACCAACCCTGAACGAAGACAAATGTGTGGGCTGTCATCTATGTTTGAATGTCTGTCCGGTTATGGACTGCATTACTCCTGGCAAAGTCATTATAAAACCTGGGGAAAAAGAGCATGAAATTAAGATGAAAACCAAATATGAATAATCAATCGATGAAGGAGGTCTTAGCTTATGAAAGAATTCGATTTGATCATTAAAAACGGAACCGTAGTCACCTCTACTGAAAGTTTTTTATGTGATGTTGCCATTAAAGATGGTAAAATCGCTGCTATGGCACAAAACATTGAGGCAGATGCCAAAGAAGTTTATGATGCCTCTAAAAAATTAGTTCTGCCTGGCGCTCTGGATGTACATACACACCTTGCAATGCCGTTTGGCGGAACCGTATCGGCAGACAGTTACCTGACGGGAACCCGTGCAGCTGCCTGCGGAGGCGTTACAACCATCTTTGATTATCCGGTTCAACACAAAGGCGAGACGATCCGCGGATTGGTTAATTCAAAAAAAGAAATTCTGGAAAAGGAAGCTTGTGTTGACTATGCAATGCACTGCTGCATTACAGATTTAAACGACGGAGAAATTCTGGAAGAGATGGAAAAAGCTGTCAACGAAGGAATTACAAGCTTTAAATGTTTCCTTGTATATAAAAAAGAAGGAATGATGGTCGATGACGGAATGCTGGCACGTCTGATGCTTCGTGCCAAAGAGCTGGGTGCAATGATTAACATTCATGCAGAAAATCCGGATCTGATTGATATGTATACGGAGCAGTTCCTAAAAGAAGGAAAAACCAGCGCATGGTATCATTACATGAGCCGTCCGGAATTCGTAGAAGCCGAAGCAGATAAACGTGCTGTGCACTGGGCAAAACATTTGGATGCGCCGCTATATCTGGTGCATATGGCTGATAAGGAAGGTCTGGAGGCATGCATTCAGGCAAAAGAAGAGGGTGCTGATGTCTATATTGAAACCTGCCCGCAGTATCTTGAATTCACCTGTGATGTCTATAAAAGAGAAGACGGAAGAAACTTTGTCTGCTCTCCTCCAATGAAGGGGCAGGAAAGTCAGGACGCACTTTGGACCGCCATCAAAAACGGAATGATTGATACCGTCGCAACCGACCACTGCCCATTCCAAAGCTATGAAAAGGATTGGGGAAAAGACGACTTTACAAAAATTCCAAACGGCTGTGCCGGTGTTGAAAATCTTTATCCATATATGCTGGATGCGGCAAATCAAGGCAAAATTTCTTTTGAGCGCGTCGTGGAACTTTGCTCAACAAATCCTGCCAGAATTTTCGGATGCGAACATAAAGGCGCCATCGGAATCGGCAAGGATGCTGACATCGTAATTTACGACAAAGAAAAAGACTTTACGATCAGTGTCAGCAATATGCATTCTGCCTATGACCATACCATCTGGGAAGGAAAACAGCTTCACGGATATCCGATCCGCACATATCTGCGCGGCAACGTAGTGTATGACGACGGAAATTTTGTCGGCACACCGGGTCTTGGACAGTATGTAAAACGAACCCCGAAAAAATAAGCATTGTATAAAAATACAAAGAGGAACTTATGAAAAAAAAGAAAGGACTCACTCCAAAACAAGCGGAACATATGCTTTCTAATGCTTTGGAAATTGGGAGCAGAATGCTGATTTCCGGCGCTGAGATTCAGCGGGTAGAAAATTCGATCCTACGAATTTGTACTGCTTACGGTTCTGAAAAAACAGAGGTTTTTTCCATCAGCTATATGATTGTAGCTACAATCTCTTCAAAATCGTTCGGAACTATTACCCTCTCCCGACGGGTTCACAATCTTTCTTTAAATTTGTATGAATTGTTATATTTAAATGCCCTGTCCCGGAGGATCTGTAAAGTTCTCCCGGACATGAAAACGGTGGATATGGAATTAAGAAAAATTGATCAGCTGCCCAAGTATGGTCTTATACCTTCCATGCTGGTTTACGCACTCATCTCTGTTTCTTTTACCATATTCTTCGGCGGCGGTTTCCGCGATGCACTGGCTTCCGGTATCATCGGCATTGGAATCCGGTGTCTTGAGCTCCTCCTTCAGCCGCTGCCGTTAAACCGTTTTCTGCTTGTTGTCCTTCTGTCCACAAGTGCAGGATGTATGGCTGCCGCCAGTGTCTATGCAGATCTAGGACTTTCGCTGGACAAAATCAGCATTGGCAATATTATGATCTTTATTCCCGGCCTGATGTTTACCAACTGCATCCGGGAAATGATCTCAGAAAACATGATATCCGGCATTACCAGACTTCTGGAAGCTCTGCTCATCTCATCTTCCATTGCCATTGGTTTTGCCATCGCATATTATCTGCTGTAAGGAGATTTTATATGAATCCGTATCTTCAAATCGCTGCCGCTTTTTTCGGATCTCTTGGCTTTGCGATGTTATTCAATCTCCGAGGTCTCTGGCTGTTTTTTACAGCTCTGGGCGGCTGTCTTTCCTGGTGTGTATACCTGTTGATCGGGCTGTTTATCGCTCATTATGAATGGCAGTATTTTGCAGCAGCATTTTTCCTCGGAATTTATTCCGAAATTATGGCACGTAAAACAAAATCACCTTCCACCTTGTATCTGGCAGTGGGTATGATCCCGCTGATTCCCGGAGCCGCACTCTACTATATGATGCAGAATGCAGTTCTTAAGAATTTTCAGATCTCTGCGGATCGGGGGCTGGAATCCCTGATCACCGGAGGTGCTATCGCATCTGGAATCATCACCGCTATGGTCTGCTGGAATGTGATCAAATTTAATTTATTAAAGAAATAAACTTTAGGAGGTATCATTATGTATGAGTGCAGTTTAGAACGTATGACAGACAAAATTACAACAATGAGTAAATTTGGAGATGCCGGACACGGCGGAATTACCCGTTACTCCCTCTCTCCGGAAGCATTGCAGGCAAGAGGTGAATTTGTACGTCGTATGAAAGCCATCGGCGCAGAAATTAAAACTGACGATATGGCAAATTTATATGCCACTCTCCCAGGTTCCGAACCTGAGCTTCCGGGAATTGTTATGGCATCCCACTGTGATTCCGTAAGAAACGGCGGAAACTATGACGGAATTCTTGGTGTTATGGGAGCTATGGAAGTTTTAGAGACTGTGGCAGACCAGAACATTCCTCATAAACACAACTTAACTGCCATGATTTGGACCAATGAGGAAGGCTCTCTCTATCCTCCGGCGATGATGTCATCCGGCGTCATCTGCAACGATTTCCTGCCTGAAGATATCGGAAAGAACTTCCGTCACGCTGATATGCTTGCTTCAAAATCTGTTTTAGATCCTTCCAAAACTTTTGGGGAGGCTTTGGATGCATCTGGATATAAAGGCGAAAAAGCAAATCGCCTAAACAACAAAGATTATAAAGCAATGTTTGAGCTTCATATTGAACAGGGTCCGATTCTTGAGGCTGCCGGAAATGATATCGGTGTTGTTACCTGCGTTCTGGGAATGGTTAATTACAGAATTAAAGTCTTTGGTCAATCCGATCATGCAGGCACAACTCCTATGAAATATCGTCAGGATGCTCTCTACGGAGCAGCAAAAGTTCTCCAATATCTCCATGACCAGTTAGATCAGCTGGATCCTGAATTGGTTTACACAACAGGAGAAATCGTATGTCATCCAAATGTACATACCGTAATTCCAGACTTTGTAGAATTTTCGCTGGATGCCAGACATGAAAAACCGGAAGTTATTGAACAGGTTGTAAAAGTCATTGAAAGCATTCCAAAAGATATTGTAAAATGCACAACAGATTGTGAGGTTGCCTGGACCCGCGATACAGTTTACTACGACAAAGAACTGGTAGGATACGTTCAGGAGGCAGTAAACGAACTGGGTTACTCAAATCAGAGAATCAATTCCGGAGCAGGGCATGATGCTCAGTTTGCAGCTTATATGATGCCGACTACCATGATTTTTGTTCCGTCCAAAGACGGTCACTCTCACTGTGAACCAGAATACACTTCTCCGGAACAATGTACCATGGGCGCCTCCGTTCTCTTAAATGCCGTACTGAAATGTGATGAAAAATAAAATTCTTAGATTTCCCAAGCGCTGATTTTTGTGCTTGGGAAATCTTTCGCCAAAAAATCCTTCCTCCACTGTTCAAACAGAAATAATTTGCTATAATATATTATGAAGCGAAATTTTATTTTCTGAACTTGATTTGTCACCCTGGAGGTACTTTCTTATGTTTACAAACAAACCTTACTACAGCATCGGTGAATTATCTGCAATTTGTGATGTTCCACAGAAAACCTTGCGTTACTATGATGAAATCAGCCTGTTTACTCCAGATTACCGCAATCATGATACACACTACCGCTACTACTCGAAAGAACAAATCATAGATCTTCTAATTATCAAAAATCTAAAGCAAATGGGCTTTTCTCTAAAAGAAATCAAAGAAATTATCCATGACAACGAAGCCAAATCTCTCGAAAAAAAAATGCTCAAACAGCTAAACGCAATGAAAAACAACATTATGAAAGAAATTGACCGTTACACAGAATGCTGTTATCTGCTGAAAAAAATACAAAACGGAATCGGTATTCTCGAAACCTCTTCCTCTATCCCATCCGAAGATTTGAAAGTTTCCGTTGAATATATTCCGCCGATCAGTTTAATGTTCAACCAGCAAATTATGAAAGACTATGATTATTCCGAGATTTCTCTGGACCGATGGATTTCCATTCTGCGTCAGGCCGAGGAATCCTCTCATAAAATGATCGGACCCGTTTACGTCACCTTTTATGATAAAAATATTTTAAACAAATTTTTATCTCAAGATTCCCTCATTGAGTTTGGGGTACATATTGAAGACGCAGAGCCTTCGGAAGAAATCCGAACCTTTGGCGGATTCGATGCGGCAACAATGATTCATATCGGAAATTATGAAGATATTCCAAATTCTTACATTCAGATGATGAAATGGATTCGCCAAAACCATTACGCCGTTACAGGACCGGCAACGGAAGAATTTATTTTATCTCCTCTTGATGTGAACGATGAAACCCGACGAGTCACAAAAATTATTCTCCCTATTAAAAAAGAAAATTTTTAGGAGCCGCCCTCTGCGACTCCTAAAAATCTTTATTTTCCTGCCATAGCATACTCCTGACGAAATAATCTCCATACCGTTACGCTACCGGAACAACAATCTTTGTTACATGTTCTTTTTCATTTTGTACATCCACAGGGGAAATGATAAATTCTTCTGATACTGGTCCTGCTATTTTATAGTTATTCTGATTTACCCATTGCAATACTTTAATATGTGTCTTAATCACTTCTCGATAAGGTCCCACATGAAATGCCGTGGCAGCCTGAAAACCTCCAAATTCTCTGACCTTATCAGAATCACAGTCTTCGACCTGAATTCCAAATTCAATATCGCAGTCTTTGGACAAAAACTGGTCTAACAGCTCTGTATAATATGTAACAATGACCGGACCGCAGGCCTTCATTCCACGTTTTTCCACTTCTTCATTAATTTCAATCCAGCGATCAATGGAAACCTCTTCATTGTGATACATCTCCATCATCTTTCTGGAATGATATAAATGAATTTGCGGAATATTCTGTATGACAATCTGATCTAAACGGCCTTTTTGAAAATTCTCTACCTCCTCACAGAGTCTGATAGCCTCTGTTCCTTCCTGCAGACGGTGCAAAAAAGCCTCCCCCTCCGCAGATTTCTTCTGAAGATTTTCGATCTCTCTCTGAATGCAGGTAAGCTTCTTTTGTATCTGATTCTCCAAAACATGAACTTGACTGCCATTCTCATACACTATTTCCTTAATCTCTTTTAAGGCAAAACCTAACATTCTCAGCTTCCGTATAATTAAAATGGTTACCATCTGCTCTTTGGTATAATACCGATATTTGCTCTCTTCCTTCCGTACCTTTGGGATGACAAGCTTAATTTCATCATAATAGCGCAGTGTCTTCACCGATGTATTGCAAATTGCAGCCACTTCTCCAATAGAATAATATGTCTTCTCATTCAACAAGACTCACCTCCAGATCATCCGGTCATTACTATCTTTTTTTATTATAACACATTTCCGATTTTTTGTGGATGAATGGGTAATTTTATTTTCACTTTTTCTACTATAAAGAATTTTTTTCTAGAATCACAAAAAAGAAAAGATCACACAACAGACAAGAACATCGGTTATGTGATCTTTTTTCGTTTATGTTTTTTTGGATTTTTTAGTTCTGATACTTATCTTTCTATTTCATATACAAACCGTACGACTGTAGAAAGCGGAGGATCTTCCAATACATCAATGGAGCTTGGATACGGAGGATTCTCCGGCACTTCAATGATTTTAAAGGAACGAACCTCGATAAATACCTTATTTCCTTCGATTTTCCGGATTCCTGCAATATATTCCATATAATCCCCTGCAAAACAAGGCGCATACAGACGAACCTTCTCTACTTCCACACAGCGTCCTGTGTTTTCAAATGCTTTTGCCATCATACGTTTTGCTGCATCTTCCATCAGCGTTATGCTTCTGGCACCGTTGACAACGCCTCCCCCGTAAAATACATCCCGATCTGACATCCGATAGCGGTAAGTAACGGTATCTTTTAGTTCTCCTTCTGCCGGAAAATCATCCAAATCACGCCAAGGTTCTCTCACTGCCCCATCCGGTTGCTCTCCTCTTTGCAGATGCTTCTTGACCACCAGCCGTACATTTCCTTCCGTACATAACAGAGGTTCGTCAAACCACACCATATCCCCAGGTCTGCAGTTTTCTTTTCCTGCGCGCTGTGCCGGTGTCGCAAGCTTGAACACTTCAATTCTGCAGTCTCTGGATGTATTTCCTATATGAGTTAATGTTGCTTTGTATTCCATCATATCCCCGATATAAACATCATGATGTACTTTTACATCCTCATATCCAAGACATAGAGATTCATCTCCGTCCACCAGAATCATCTCCTCGGTTTCCACATCGCCAATAAAATCAAACTGGCGTCCCACCGGAACAATTCCATCGGGATTATTGGCATCCGCAGTTGTCATATTATAACTTAAGTAAGATACTTTCCTCATATTCTTTCTCCTTTCATACCGATCGTCTATAAGACCCCTTCTTCTTTTAATTGAGCCTCTTCCTCCTTGGTAATTCCGAAAATCTCACAATTATGTTCTCCAAGAAGCGGAGAAGGAGTTTCAACGGTTCCCGGTGTCTCTGACATCTTCATAACACACCCCTGAAAATATAAATCTCCGGCTGTCGGATGCTCACAGTGCACCATCATATCTCTCGCCTGCGTATGAGGGTGCTCAATGGCTTCTTTTACATTTAATACCGGGCCACAAGGAATCCCCGCCTCATCCATAATTGCTTCGATTTCTTTTTTCGTATAGTCTTTGCACCAGTCTCGAATCAAATCTTGTAACTCCGGCAAATAATTTTTGCATCTTAAATCATTGGTCTCATATCTCGGATCACTTAACAACTCCTCATGGCCAATGGTGCGGCAAAAGGTATCAAATAACCTGTCATTTCCCACACCCAAGGCTGCAAATCCATCTTTACACGGAAATACATCAAACGGTGCTATGGACGGATCTACATTTCCGTTTCTCTCTGCTATGACGCCATCCATTGTATAATTCACCAAAGCGTTCTCCAACAGACTGAAAATTGTATCAAACATAGACACATCCACCTGCTGCCCTTCTCCGGTCTTCTCCCTGTGATAAAGAGCTGCCAAAACGCCAACGGTAAGATAAATTCCCGATACATGGTCTGCCACAGATGGTCCCACTTTGACCGGATCCGTGTCTTTAAATCCAGTCAAATTAATCATGCCGCCCATTGCCTGCGCTACCACATCATAGCAGGCTCTGTGTGTCAGAGGACCGTACTGCCCGAATCCGGAACAGGATGCATAGATAATCGTTGGATTGATTTGTTTGATTGTTTCATAGTCGATTCCTAATTTCTTTGTTACTCCGCCTCGATAATTTTCTACCAGAATATCTGCATCTTTTACCAGATCATAAAACATCTGTTTCCCTTTTTCTGATTTTAAATTTAATGTGGCGCCTTTTTTATTACGATTGACATAGCAATAAAATCCGCTCTCTCCGCTCTTTTCGTCAATCGGTCCCCAGGTTCTGCATTGATCCCCATGCAATGGCTCGATTTTCTGTACGTCCGCTCCAAAATCCGCCAGCATCATCGTGCAAAACGGTCCGCTCAGCGCCGAGGTGAGATCCACCACCTTTAACCCTTCCAATGCCTTTTTCATCACACACCTCCATTTTTCAAACTCTACCCCTGGGGATGACTTTCCGCTCTTTCTCCCCACCCCCAAGACGATTTATCGGAACATACTTCCGCTGATTACCAGTTTTTGAATTTCGTTGGTTCCCTCATAAATCTGTGTAATTTTGGCATCTCTCATCATTCGCTCTACATGATACTCTTTCATATATCCGTTTCCGCCCAGCATCTGCACAGCCTCTTCTGATACACGCATTGCCGCATCCGTACATACCATCTTGGCTTTTGCTGCAGATATACCATAGCTTCTGCCTTCCTGCTTATCAATCGCAGCTTTATAGAGCAGATACTGTGCCTGTTCGATCTCTGTTTCTAATTCTACCATTTTAAACGCCAAATATTGATTTCGATAAAGCGGCTTTCCAAACTGTTCTCTTTCTTTTAAGTAATTAAACGCAATTTCATAAGCCCCTTTGGCAATTCCAAGTCCCTGTGCCGCAACTCCGATTCGCCCTCCATCCAAGTCTTTCATTGCAATGGCAAAACCTTTTCCTTCTGCCCCAATTAAATTCTCTTTCGGCACTCTGACATTTTCAAAAATAATTTCTGATACCTGCGCGGAGCGAATTCCACATTTATTTTCTATTTTTCCAATGGAAACTCCGTCCCATTCCCGCTCAACAATAAATGCAGACAATCCCTTTGTCTTAAGCTCCGGCGCCGTCAATGCAACCACCAGATAATAATCTGCCAATGGTCCATTGGTAATAAAACATTTTAATCCGTTTAAAATGTACTCTTTTCCATTCCAAATGGCTGTGGTGCGGCATCCCGCTGCATCAGACCCGGCTTCCGGTTCTGTCAGACAAAAAGATCCCATTTTCTTTCCTGATAAAATATCCGGCAAATATTTCTTCTTCTGCTCTTCACTGGCTGAATTAATCAATCCTCCGGAGAATAAGGAAGTACACACGGAATACGCGATTCCCATGGACGCATTTACTTTTGAAATTTCTTCCAATGCCAGTACATAAGACAGATAATCTCCGCCCTGTCCTCCATATTCTGTGGAGAAAGGCAGTCCAATGAGTCCCATCTCTCCCATCTGCCGATACGCATCCTCTGGGAATCTTCCGGCTTCATCATCTTCCAACACGGTTTCTTTTAATACATTTTGGGCAAACTCTCTTACAGACTGCTGAATTGCCAACTGCTGCGGTGTTAATTCAAAATTCATAGATTCCATCCTTTCTGAACTTGTTCATCCTGTTCTCTATAGTTGTACTATAATCCATCCTTTTGCTGAAGAGTCAAGATAGAATCCGATTCTTTTATCCAGTCTTTCCTATCAAAAAAAGACCAACTCTCCACTAGAGGGATAGTTGATCTTCTGAATTCTATTATTTTTTCACATATTTTGATGTGACTTTCAATCTTGCCATAGCGCGGGACAGCGCCGCCTGTGTATGATAATACTGCATCCGGCTCTGCTTCTGTTTCAGCCGTTCTTCGGCTCTTGCTTTTGCCTCCCTCGCACGAACAATATCAATGTCCTCGGGGCGCTCCACCGTATCCACCACAATAATGACAAAGTTTCTGGTAATATCTGCAAAACCTTCTCCCACAATCGCAGCCTGCCACTCTCCGTTTACTTTAAACCTAAGCTCTCCGGAGACGACCGCCGTTACCGTATCCTCATGATTCAAAAGAACACCGTAAAGTCCGTCGACTGCCGGAAATATTACATGCTCGCAAGCCCCGCTGTAGAACTTTTTATCACTGGCAATGATCTCAAAATAAAAGGTTTCTGCCATTTACATCACCTCTTTTGCTTTTGCCTTTACATCCTCAATGGTTCCTGCCATCAGGAATGCAGATTCCGGATAGTCATCCATCTCTCCGTCAAGAATTGCTTTAAAGCCTTTGATGGTTTCTGCTACCGGAACATAGACACCCTGAATTCCTGTAAAGTTTTCTGCTACATGGAATGGCTGAGACAAAAATTTCTGAATCTTTCTTGCACGGAATACCGTAATCTTATCTTCCTCATCCAATTCTTCCATACCGAGGATTGCAATAATATCCTGCAGTTCTTTATATCTCTGCAGAGCTTCCTCCACGCGTCTGGCAACCTCATAATGCTCTTCCCCTACAATATCCGGTTCCAGAATACGAGAGCTTGATTCTAAAGGATCTACTGCCGGATAAATTCCCTGTTCGGAAATCGCTCTGGATAATACCGTAGTCGCATCCAAATGAGCAAAGGTTGTCGCCGGTGCCGGGTCTGTCAAGTCGTCGGCAGGTACATAGACTGCCTGCACCGATGTAATAGAACCGTTTTTGGTGGATGTAATACGCTCCTGCAGTGCACCCACTTCATTTGCCAGGGTCGGCTGGTAACCTACGGCAGACGGCATACGTCCAAGCAGCGCAGATACCTCGGAACCTGCCTGCACATAACGGAAAATATTATCAATAAACAGCAGCACATTTTGTTTCTCCTGATCCCGGAAATACTCTGCCATGGTAAGTCCGGTCTGCGCAACCCTCATACGAGATCCCGGCGGCTCATTCATCTGTCCGAATACTAAGGCTGTATTTTTGATAACGCCGGACTCTGTCATCTCCCCCCAGAGGTCATTTCCTTCTCTGGAACGCTCTCCAACTCCGGTAAAAATCGAATATCCGCCGTGCTCTGTGGCAACATTATGAATTAATTCCTGAATTAATACAGTTTTTCCGACTCCGGCGCCTCCAAACAGACCAATCTTGCCGCCCTTTGCATATGGAGCCAAAAGGTCAATGACCTTAATTCCCGTTTCCAGCATTTCTACCACAGGACTCTGATCCTCAAATTTTGGCGGTTCCCGGTGAATCGCCCATTTCTCTTCTGTCTCAATTGGTTCTCCATTATCAATGGTTTCTCCCAAAACATTAAACATTCTTCCGAGAGTCTTTTTTCCCACCGGAACCTTAATCGGTCCCCCGGTAGCTGTTACTTCCATGCCCTTATGAAGGCCCTCGCTGGCAGCCAGCAAAATACAGCGGACTGTACGGTTTCCCATATGCTGAGCTACCTCCATTACAACTTCTTTTCCTTTATTTACAACTGTCAAAGCATCTTGAATCAAAGGGAGTTGCTCTGTTTCAAATTCTACGTCAATGACCGGACCCAGAATCTGTACAATTTTTCCTTTTTCCATGTTTCTTCCCTTCCTCCACGGTTATTTCTTCTTTAATGACTTGGCTCCGGCGCAGACCTCCGTAATTTCCTGAGTAATTGCAGCCTGACGCGCCCGGTTATACAAAAGCCCCAGCGAACGAATCATATCTTTTGCGCTTTTGCTGGCTCCTTCCATCGCCATCATTCTGGCATTTAACTCGCTGGAAAAAGATTCCACCATAGCCCCGTATATTAAGCCCTTTACATAGTTTGGGACCAGACGGTCCATAACAGCTCCAACGGAAGGCTGAAATTCTGTCATACGTCCGCCCTTTCTCTTCCCTGCCATTTCATAATCATCCGGGTCCAGCGGAAGCACACGAATCTTTTTCGGTTCAGACGCCATAGATGAAATCATTTTTGTATAAATTACATAAACTTCATCCAGTTCTTCTTTTAAGAATTCGTCAATTAACTTCTCCGCAATTCTTCTCGCCCGGTAAATGGTCGGATCCTGTGTTGTATAAAAGAAATCCGGATCCATCTGCGCCGCATTGCGCCTTCCAAAATAGTTTCTTCCCATATATCCGATGACAAACAGCTTTGCATCCTTCTCATCTTTCATCTGTTCTTCTGCCATCTTAATAATATTATGATTATAAGCCCCGGCAAGACCACGATCTGCCGTCATAATCAAGTATCCCTTTTTCTTCTTTGTTTTATTTTCCCGGTGATCCAAAAACCGATACTTAAGATTCGGAGAATGGGCGATGATATCAAGCAGCGTTGCCTGAAGCATCTCAAAATAAGGAGTCGTTGCGTCCAATTGTTTTCTTGCTTTTTTTAATCTGGAAGAAGAGATCAGATACATTGCATTGGTAATCTTCATGGTATCTTCGATACTCTTCATCCTTGTTTTAATTTCTCTGATATTTGCCATAGAGCATCACCTACTTTACATAGGCCTTCACTGCCTCTTCAAGCTTCTCAGCTATTTCATCGGTGAATACCTTCTCCTCGTCGATCTGACGCACGGTTTCCGGGTATTTTTGTTCAAAGAATGCTGTCATCTCTTCTGTTTCTGCCTTTAACTCCTTTAAGGATATATCATTGAGCATTCTGTGGGAAGCAGCAAACAATAACAAGATTTGTTTATGCAATGCCATCGGATGATATAACGGTTGTTTCAGCAGTTCGATCAAATGTGCTCCGTGATTTAACGTTGCCTTGGTTCCCTCATCTAAATCGGAACTAAACTGTGTAAACACCTCCAGTTCACGATACTGTGCCAAATCAATTCTCAAATTGCCTGCAACTTTTTTCATAATCTTTGTCTGCGCCGCGCCGCCGACGCGGGACACGGAAAGACCTACATTCACTGCCGGTCTGACGCCTGCAAAGAACAACTCACTCTCTAAGAAAATCTGTCCGTCTGTAATAGAGATCACGTTGGTCGGTATATATGCAGATACGTCCCCTGCCTGAGTTTCGATAATCGGAAGCGCTGTAATGGAACCGCCGCCATGAGCATCATCCAGACGACAGGAACGCTCCAGAAGTCTGGAATGAAGATAAAATACGTCCCCCGGATACGCTTCACGTCCAGGCGGTCTCTCCAGAAGCAGAGAAATTGCACGGTATGCAACGGCATGCTTGGACAGATCGTCATAGACAATCAAAACATCTTTTCCCTGATGCATAAAATGTTCTGCAATGGCAGTTCCTGCATATGGAGCAATATACTGCAGAGATGCAAGATCGCTTGCCGAAGCAGAAACCACAATGGAGTAATCCATCGCGCCGTTCTTTGACAGCGTTGTCACAATCTGTGATACTGTAGAAGCCTTCTGACCGATTGCCACATAAATGCAAATTACATCTTTTCCCTTCTGATTTAAAATGGTATCCACTGCGATGGATGTTTTCCCGGTCTGACGGTCTCCGATAATTAACTCTCTCTGACCTCTTCCAATCGGGAACATAGAGTCAATTGCCAAAATTCCTGTCTGCAGCGGCTGGTCTACAGATTTTCGATCAATCACCCCGGCTGCTTCATGTTCAATGGGTCTTCTCTCATCGGTCTGAATTTCACCTTTTCCGTCAATCGGCTCTCCAATGGCATTGACCACCCGTCCGATCATCGCATTTCCAACCGGAATATCTGCCTGCACCCCGGTTCTTGCCACTTTAGAACCTTCCATCAGCCCATGATCGGACCCAAGCAAAACGCATCCGATACAATTCTTCTCCACATTTAACACAAGACCGCGGACACCGGTTTCAAAAATTACCAGTTCCCCGTACATTGCCTGATCCATTCCATAAACTGTGGCAATTCCGTCTGCAATCTGAATAATATGTCCTTCTTCTTTTATTTCAACTTTCTGATCATAGTTTGTAATCTGATCCTTTAATACAGAAACAACTGTTTCTGGATTGATACTACTCACCTGATTCTCACCTCCATGTAAGACTTTGCTGCAATTTTGTCATTTTCCCTTTTAAGCTGTTATCAAATACATTGTCCCCAACCTTTAAAACAAATCCGCCGATCAGCAATGGATCCTCGGTCAATATAAGCTCAGTTTGTTCTGCCTGATATTTTTTTCTCAGATATTCTTTGATACGCTCAATCTGTTCTTGGTTTGGTTTTGTTACATAGTAAAATTCTGCCCTGATCGTATTGCTGTATCTGCGTTTTAACTGCCGATAAAACTCAAATGCTTCCAGAAGACAGTCTATATCCCTATTGGCACAGGCAATTTTAAAAAAATTCCCCAGTTCTGCTGCAAACAGACTGTCAATCACAGCCTCTTTCTCATTTTTTGCAACTACCGGACTCTCCAGCGCTCTTCTTACTTCTGGATTTTCTATGATGATGGCTTCTGCATCCTCGATATTTTTTTCCTGTATATGTAAATCAAACAGCACCTGCCCATATGTCATGGAAATTGTTTTCATATCTTAGACACCTGCCTCTTTTAAGAAATCATCCAACAGTTTTTCATTGCCCTCATTGTTTGTTTCTTTTTCCACAACCTTGGAAGCTGCCATAAGTGCAATTCCGGCAATCTCTGTCTGAAGTCCTGCAAGCGCCTGCGTCTTTTGAACTTCAATCTCTTTCTCGGCATTTTCTTTCATCACTGCAATCTGCTCATCCGCCTGATTTACTTTTGCCTGATATTCCGTTTTTGCCCGCTTTCGCGCATCGGAAATAATCAGAGAAGCTTCTTCCTTTGCCTGTGCCAGAGATTCCTGATATTCCTCTTTCATTCCTTCCGCTTCTGTTTTTGCATCTGCCGCATCTTTTAAGTCCTGTGCAATCATATCTTTCCGTTTGTTCATAATCTCCTGAACCGGTCCGAACAAGAATTTACGAAGCAGCAGATAAAATACAACAATATTGACAATCGGCCAGATAATGCCCCAATCTAATTTCAGAAACATCTCTTCCGCCTCCTATTTATTTTAATACGATCAATAAAATTGCAATGACCAGCCCGTAAATTGCTGTTGCTTCTGCCAAAGCACACCCCAGAAGCAATGTTTTATTAATTTCCCCCGCTTCTTCCGGCTGTCTTGCAATCGCTCCCAATGCTCCGTTGGTTGCAACTCCGATACCGATTCCTGCTCCAATTCCTGTTAATACTGCAATTCCTGCTCCAATCGCTGCTAATCCCATAACTCTAATCTCCTTTACTTTTCCTCTACTCAATTGATTCACTGATAAACAGTGATGTTAATAAAACAAAAATGTATGCCTGCAACAGTCCGTCAAAAAAATCAAAATAACAGCTAAACGGCAGGGGCACAATCGCCGGCGCCGCATAGGTAATCAGCTCCATCAGAACAAATCCCCCCAGCATATTACCGAAAAGCCGCATGCAAAGTGACAATGGTCTCGTGAAAAGTTCCAATATTTTAATCGGCACCATCATCGGCATCGGCTCCACATAACTATGCAGATAGCCTTTCAGACCCCTTTCACGAAATCCGGAATACACGATCAGAAATATACTGATCAATGCCAGTCCTGCTGTGACGTTCAGATCTTTCGTAGGCGGAGCCGCTCTGAAAAAGCCTGAAATGTTGGAACACGCCAGATAAATCAGGATTGTTCCAAGAAAAGGAATATATCGCTTTCCTTTTTTGCCTACCAGATCTCCAATGAAATTGTAAATGAATCCAACAATTGCTTCCACATAGACCTGCGGTCCCTCCGGTACAATTTTTAAGTTCCTTACAAATATGATGCAAAGTACAATCACAATTGCCATAATCGCCCAGGTTGTCACCGCGGACTGCGGAACCGGAATTCCACCGCCAAGGGGAATCACAAAGCTGGTCTTCAAAGAAAGCTCTTCCATCAGGTAATCTGCCAATGAACCCATCTTCTCACCTTCTTTACTTTAAATTATACACCGTTGTGTTTACAGAAAATACAGCGGCAAAACAAAAGAGCACCTACTCAAATGGTAAACGGCCCTTGTTTGTCGTTATTTTATTCCTCTGGTTTTATTTTGTCAATTCTTTTTCCGTTAAGATTCCGTTTGTTTTTGTATGATTTGCATAAATCCATTTGTGCAATTTGCCAAATTACCGGAAGTGCCAAAAGACACATTCCGGGATTGTAAGCGAGCGCCAGGGTCTCGGGCAAGCCCGGACTTTGGCTCATCGCTATCACAAAAAGCAGCGGAAGAAGGTTTCAAAAACCTCTTCCGCTGCTTTTTTCTCAGTCTTCGATCATTTGAATCCGACGAATATGTCTCTCATCATTGGAAAACTTTGTTTCCAAAAATGCATCCACAATGTCCAGCGCCAGCCCTTCTCCGATCACTCTGGCTCCCATGGCCAAAATATTGGCATCGTTATGTTCTCTGGTTGCTCTGGCGCTGAAGGTATCGCTGCAAAGCGCTGCCCGGATTCCCGGAATCTTATTGGCTGTAATTGAAATGCCGATTCCGGTTCCGCAGATTAGAATTCCTTCCTTTACTTCTCCGCTTTTCACTGCATTTGCCACTGCCTTAGCATACACCGGATAATCACAGGATTCTTCCGAATAGCAGCCGTAATCCTTCACTGCATATCCTTTCTCCTCCAAATGTTTGATCACTGTCTGTTTCAGTGCATATCCACCATGATCACTTCCAATACCTATCATTTCATTTCCTCCTAATCTTTCTTCCCATATTTTTTTCACCAAACGGGCAATCTGATGAAAGCACCGTTCATAGTCATCATCTTCCATGCCATAAGGGTCCAGCACCGCTCCTTCCACTCTGGCATATTCATTCATGGTAGCGACTTCCTTATACCCATGATATTCTTCCATGACCTTTTCTTTCTGCTCCTCCGTCATGGTGAGTATTAAATCACTCTGCTCCACTTCCTCCTGCAAAAGCTGGGCAGATTGAAAATCTACAATCTCAATCCCGCTTTTCCTTACCATATCTGCTGCTTTGGCGTGAACGGGTTCCGGAAATAACACTACCAGTCCTCTGGAAATCACTTCCACATCCCATTGATGGGCATCTCGCAAATACTGCCGTAAAATTGACTCTGCAAGAAAGCTACGACAAGTATTATTGGTACTTACAATAATAATTTTTTTCAAAACATTCTCCTTTTTCAGACCCGAAGGATCTCATGTCCTGCTGCTTTCACTAATCGATTCATCACCGCTTCTCCAAGCGGCTCTCCTTCAAACCCCTCTGAATAGATAATATCTACATCCTTATGGTCAAATCCTCTGAGAACATCATATAAATTTGCGGTCACTGTCTCCAGACAATCTCTTCTTCCAACCGAAACCGTGACATCAGACTGATATTGATCTTTTGTCTCTTCCGTTGCAAGAACCCCCACTCGTTTTCCCAGTTTCTTTTGCTGACATGTCAATTCGTTGATCTTTGCTGTTACAGCCTTAGGATCATCTCCTAATACAAGAATCATCGGAACCCTGGGAGCATAATGCTTATACTTCATCCCAGGCGCCTTTGGAATTCCTGAATCACTCTCTTTGAATGACGTATTCATAAATACAGGAGTCCCTAAGAACTCCTCCAACTCTGCTTTCGTAATTTTCCCCGGCCTTAATATCACCGGAACCGGCTCTGTAAAATCAATAATTGTCGACTCAACGCCAACGCTCACAGCGCCGCCGTCAAGAATCATCGGAATCTTTTCATTTAAATCTTCCATCACATGTTCCGCTTTTGTCGGACTTGGACGTCCGGAGGTATTGGCACTTGGCGCAGCAATCGGAACCTGAGCTCTGCGAATCAGCTCCAATGCAATCCTGTGATCGGGCATACGAATTGCCACTGTATCAAGACCTCCCGTGACACAGTGTGGAACCTCATCCTTCTTCGGAAGAATCACAGTCATCGGACCGGGCCAAAAATGTTCCATTGCCCGCCGTGCATGATCTGGGATTTCACGGACCAGTTTTTCTGCCATAGAAAGATCGCAGACATGAAGAATCAAGGGATTGTCCGAAGGTCTGCCCTTAGCCTTATATATTTTTCGGACAGATTCCAAAAGCAGACCATTGCCCCCAAGACCGTAGACCGTTTCCGTAGGAAACGCCACAACTTCACCGCTTTGAATCAGTCGGGCCGCTTCGGTGATCTCTTCCAAGGAATCCTCTATTTTATTTATTCTTATCAGCTTTGTTCTCATATTTTCTCCTAATCATTCTTTCTTAGTATACCATTAACTGTATGAAAAAGAAAGTCTGGATTATGGGAGAACAAACGCCTTCATTCTCTATAAATACTTTTCTCTCAGCCAACATATACTATATACAAAACCTAAAGGAAATTTGATGTTCAATGAAAAAGCAAAAAATCATGTTCTTCTGGGGCTGTCTGGCCATCATGGTTCTGCTGTCCCTCTCCTCTATTACATTTCCAATCTTTGTAAGTCAGACTGTAAAAAATCAGAATATTATTTATATCGACCCCGGTCACGGCGGTTCTGATCCCGGAAAAGTAGGCGCGGGGAACGTATTGGAAAAAGATATTAATTTATCTCTCTCACTGAAATTAAAAAAAATTCTGGAAAAGAAAAAATTTAAAGTATATCTGACACGAGATGGGGATTATAATCTTGCGACCTCCACATCCAATCAGAAAATATCCGATTTAAAAAATCGAAAACAGCAAATTTTTGATAAAGAGCCTGCCGCGGTCATCAGTATACATCAAAACAGCTATCCCAGCGGAGACGTTCACGGCGCACAGGTTTTTTATTACCATGGCTCCCAAAAGGGAAAAGATCTGGCAGATTCTATCCAATCTGCACTGATCGAAGGATTAGATCCTGAAAATCATCGACAGTCTAAATCCAACGCAGACTATTATCTGCTCCGGGATAATCCATATCCTACCGTCATCGTCGAATGTGGTTTCTTATCCAACCCTCAGGAACTGGAACAGCTGCAAAAAACCTCCTATCAGGAAAAAGCTGCAAAGTGTATCTATCAGGGACTAAAGAATTATTTAAGCCGGGAGCATTAATTCCCGGCTTACAAAACTCTTTGCAGTTATTCTCTGATTTTTTGATAATTTATGGCGCAGATTTCTCCTTTCTGATTCTGAATGAACTCTTTCATGTAAGAATCATCTTCATTGAGTACGAGAGTTACATGTTCAAGATTATCATTACCTACTGTAATGCCATCCACATGGACCGCCAATCCCTGGGATAAATAATAAGATAATTCATCATGATTCGTCATACATACCTCCAATCTAGGTGTTCCTTTGTGTCTTACATCATTTGGATTTTTCGTGGTATATGAATTCTTTTCTGGTACCAAAATGTAAGATTTGCCGCGACATATTCTAATTATACCTATAATTGGAAATTTTTTCAATATAAATTTGGAGAAATTTGTAAATTTTGAAGAAATGCTTTACACTTTGCAAAAGTAATACTATAATAACATCAAAGCAAGGAGTGATGATTATGAAAATTGAACGTATCAGTGATAATCAAATCCGATGTACTTTAAATAAAGAAGATCTTGCAGGAAAAGAAACTCTTTTGAACGAATTAGCCTTTGGGTCTGATAAGGCAAAAGGACTCTTTCGGGAACTGATGAAAAAGGCATCCGCCGAATTGGGCTTTGAAACCAATGATATCCCTTTAATGGTGGAAGCAATTCCGGTATCCAAAGATTGTTTGATTCTTGTAATTACCCGAGTTGACAATCCAGAAGATTTCCATGAACACTATAAAAAATTATCCAAAAACCTGCCTCTGGAACACCTCTCGCTTTCCGGGGACAGTGATCTTTCAGAATTTACAGATCTTTTGAGCGATCTCGGGAAATCCCAATCGCCAGAACTTGAAGAACATATGAAACATGCATTGACAGATACTTCTGTCGGTATTTATTGTTTTCATTCACTGGAAGACGTTTCAGATGCCGCAAAGCTTCTGAAAAATTATGCAGTTCGGAGCGCTTTATATAAAGATACTGAGAATCGCTGCTATTACCTATCTCTGACTTCTTTGGATGAGTCTCCGAAAACCGATGTGATGGATGAAATTCATGATATTCTTTCAGAATATTGCAGACGTCTGCCGAATACTTATGCAACGAAAGCTTTATTTAATGAACATCTAAAAACAATTATCCAAAAACAAGCAGTTGAAGAAATGGCCGAATATTAAAATCAACGGAAGCGCCAGACAGCACATTCCGGGATTGTAAGCGGTCGCCAAGGTCTCGGGCAGTTCCAGACTTTGGCCCATTGCTATCAAAAAAAAGAAAACTATAGTTCCCAAGATATTTCCCAATGGGGATGCGAGGACTATAGTTTTTATTTTTTATGCCATTTTATTCTTCTGCTGCATTTTTATTGTTAGAGTAAATAGCTTTGCATATTGAAATTTCTTTATGGTAAATTTTATCAAACAGTTCCTTCAAATGCTCTAAATCTGCCCTATGGGTAATTAAATCTGCAACCTCCAACTCTTTTTTTGCAATCTGATCTACCGTATATTTCCATTCATTCAATGGAAGTTCATTGTAAAAGTTATTCCACACTCCTATAAGATTTAATTCTTTTCTCAAAATACTGCTGTGGTTGTTTAATTCAATGGTTGTATCTCGATGAGGATTTCCAAGCATCACGATTGTTCCAAATGTCCTGCAGCAGACAATTGCCTGATTCAGCCCGGCTCCCGTTCCGGTGCCTTCGATGATAACATCTGCCATCTTTCCTTTGGTCATATCATAAATATACTTTTCACAATCCTGCGTCATAGAATTCAGTACTTCAAATCCCCGATCCTGAGCAAATTTCACCTTTGGGTCTGCAATATCTACTAAAATCGGTTCCGCCCCAAATTTCTGACACCATCTTGCCATTAAGATTCCAATCGGTCCCGCGCCTAGAATAACTACCACATCTCCTCCATGAATCTGTCCTTTACGAATCGCATGGAGAGCAACCGTTGCAGGCTCTGTCAGCGCCAGGTTCTCTATCTCGATCTCTTGTTGATCCGGTATTACCAAATGCCATTTTGACGGCAAAAGACAATATTGCGCAAAACCTCCGTCATTTCTGGAACCTAAATATCCATAATTGCTACATTGCGCATATTGCCCGATTTTACAGCTTGGACATTCTCCACATGGGATTACCGGATAAACAGCCGTTTTTTTCCCAATGAGTTCCTGATCTTTTTCATTTCCTACTTCTACAATCGTCCCACAATATTCATGCCCTAAGGTAACAGGATAAACTTTTGTTCCTAATTCATATACTCTTGGAATGTCAGAACCGCAAATACCACAGGCATCGACCCTAATCAAAATCTCATCTCCTTTTGGTACCGGCTTCTCTACTTTTTCCAGTATAAACTCATTTACAGCATGTAAACGCATTGCCTTCATTTTTTACATCCCCCTATAACACCGTTGCCACGTCAATCGCTTTGTCCTGTGGAATTACCTGTATTTTGACTGTAATTCCCTTTTCTATAAACTCCCCAAGTGCGTCCCGCTCCGCAGAATCTGCGGCAATGTTCTTATACAGTGTTTTTCTTTCTCCGGAAATTCCCATTCCGCCAATATTCACTTCATCCAATGCAACTCCGCAATTTACCAATGCCTGATATGTCAGCGGTGTTTTGGCCAACATAATCGAAGGAACCTTTAAGCCCTCTTTTAAAATCTGCGCTGCATCTTTCACAGAAAAAACCTTCACCTTTACCCCGGACGGCGCTGCCATCGTCAGAACCTGGATCATAAACGTATCTTTTGCAACTTTATCATCCACAATCATAATTTCTTTTGCCGGTAACAATTTCATCCAGGCAGTCATAACCTGACCATGAATGAGACGGTCATCTACCCTTGCCAATAATAAATTTTCCATAACAATCTACCTCTTTCCTATAGCTCTGGTTTCACTAGAATTTTATTAAAATATTCTGTTTTATTTTTCATAATTTTCACGGCATCCAATGTTTGTTGCAGCGGCAAGCGATGGGTAATTAACGGCTCTGTTTTTATAATCCCATGACTCAGCGCCTCAAGGCTTTGACTCCATGCGTGATGCGGAAAATCAGTAAACTCAAAACTCCAGCTTCCTTTGATGGTCAGCTGACTTCGCAAGATTTTCTCAAAGATCTCCGGTCTAATTTCCAGCGATTTTACCGGTCTCCCCACCAGTCCCATTCTTCCGCCGGTTCTCAGCATACAAATTGCCTGCTCGAAAGCAGCAGAAGATCCAGACGCCTCAAAAGCTGCATCCACTTCTAATTCTTCCATCTTTGTATCATTTTTAGTGCAAATTGCGTCTTTCAAACCGATTTCTCTGGCGAGCTGTACCTTTTTCTCATCAATGTCCATTGCAAATACATGTGCCGCCCCAAAAGCTTTTGCCCATTGTGCAATAAACATCCCAATGGCGCCCAGACCAAAGACAGCCACGTTGTCTCCATAACGGATGTCTGTATTTTTCACCACATGTAAAGCTACACTCATCGGCTCTAAAAATGCAGCAGCATCATCATCGACATTGTCGGGAATTACCACTAAGTTGTCTGCCGGAACTTTTACATATTCCGCAAATCCTCCGTCGCTTCTGGACCCTAAAAAATCATAATGTTCACATTGTGCATATTGCCCCACTTGACATAATTTACATGTTTTGCAGGGAATTAACGGAATGACTGCCACCCTTTTCCCAAGAAGATTTTCTGACAGATTCGTACCTGTCTCAACCACGACCCCACCAAATTCATGTCCCGGAATCGTAGGAAAATGATATGTTCCTGTTTCTAAAATTCTTGGTACATCGGAGCCACATACGCCGCAGGCTTTTACTTTTACAAGTACATCATTTTCTCCCGGTGTTGGAATTTTTACGTTTTCAACCGTCAGTTCTCCCGGATTATGCAGTACCGCCGCTCTCATAACACCTTCCATTTTTTCCTCCTATTCTAAATTGGCATGTTTTCTCCATAAAGATTGAAGATCTGTCATATCTCTCTGATTCATAATCATCAGTGACATGGTGTCTTCCAGTAAGAGCAGGCTTTGTTCAAACAAACTGCTCATAATCTGGCAGGATTCAATCTCATCTTCTCTCTGAAGCTTTGTTCCGCATGGAATTCTTACAAAGATATCTTCGTACTCTGCCATCGAACTTTCCTCATTTGATCCAATATGTGCAATCGTTGCACCGAATCCTTTTGCTTTTTTCATGATCTCTAACGGAAAAATACTTTCTCCGGAGCCGGAGCCTGCAATCAGCAGATCATTTTCTGTAATCGCAGGTTCATCTACAGCTCCTACATAGGTGGCATGAATCCCAATATGATTTAAACGCTTCACAAATGCCTGCAGCATCATAAGAACCCGTCCGACCCCTACGACAAAAACTCGCTCTGCATGGCATATTGCATCTACCAGTTGCTGTACCTGTTCATCCGTCACAGCGCCCAGACTTTGATCCAGTTCATCCAAAATTATTTCTTTATAACTTTGATAACGCATCTGATCATCCCTCCATTGCGCTATTATAATGATCCCGCATTTTTTCACATGCTTTCTTTAAATCTGGATCCAAACCAAATAAACCTGAACTTCCAAGAATATAGATATCTGCTCCGGCATCTGCTAAGATTTTAAATGTCTCTTTCTTACAGGAACCATCAATCTGTATTTTATAATGATACCCTTTCTCTTCCCGGAGTCGTTTTGCTTCCTCAATTTTCTGAATCATTTCTTCAATAAACGGCTGTCCCGCAAATCCCACATCAACCGTCATAATGGTTAATAAATCAATTCGATTTAAATAATATTTTATTTCATCCAGCGACGTGGCCGGATTTAATACAACTCCACATTTACATCCCAGATCCTCAATCTGATTGTACAGGCGAAATGCCTGCCCGTTGATTGTTTCCGCATGTAATGAAATCGTATCCGCGCCTGCCTCTGCTACATTTTTAATCCAGTCTTCCGGATTAGTTGTCATCAAATGGACATCCATTGGAATTTTTGATACCTTATGAAACGCCTTTACCAAATCCGGTGAAAGAGTAATATTTTTGCAATAGTGTCCATCCATGATATCAACATGCAGCATATCGACGTTATGATTTAAAATCTTAAGTTGATCTTCAATATGAAGAAAATCCATACACATTAAAGATACTGAAAATTCTCTTTCCATTCTTTTTCCTTCCTTATCTTTTTAAGGTTGTAATTCCGTCATAGGCAGATTTTTCTGCAATTTCCATCATTTGTTCTAAGGTGGTTTCTTCCTCTCTTTGTAAAACAACAGAAATTAACATCGCCATATTCATTCCGGTTACAATCCCCACAGAATAATCTTTACTAAGAGCTCCGATGGTATTAAACGGTGTCCCACCTAATAAATCCACTAATACCAGAACACCCATCCCTGTATCCAACCTCTCCAGACTTTTCTTTAATTGATCTTGAAACGTTTGCGGACTTTGGCCCGGTTTCAGCGAAACAGTTTCTAACTGTTCCGCCTTACCGGCTACCATGGATACACTGTCTACAATTCCGTCACAAAGTGTTCCGTGACTAATCACTGCCACTCCAATCATATCTTTCCCTCCAAACGATTATGATGCTACTGCCAAAGCTCCGATTAAGGAAGTAATTACACCAACAACAAATATAATAACAATAATATGCGTTGCTTTCACTTTCTTATTTAATAACTTCCAAACTAATAAAGTTGCCACTAACGGAAGCATTCCAGGAAGCAAGGAATTTAAAATATTTTGCAGATTAATTGCAACTTCCCCGACTTTAAATGCAATTGGAGTCTTAATGTTCACACGTGTTGCAGCCATATTTCCAACAACCATTAAACCAACAATACTAAATGCCTCTGTAATCTTGTTTAATGTTCCTGCGCTCAGTATTTTTACAATTGCATTTTTCCCTTGCTTATATCCCATCATATACATTGCGTATCCCATTCCAAGCATTAATACTTTATACGCAACCTCAAATAAAATCGGACCTGCAATATTTCCTGCCAATGCCAGACTACAAGCTATACCGGCTAGAATCGGATAGAAAATTCCCTGAGAAACCGTATCTCCAATTCCTGCCATCGGACCCATAAGTCCGGTTCTTACTGCATTGATATCTTCTGCATCAATATCTGCTCCATTTGCACATTCTTCCTCCATGGAAGCTGCAACTCCATGAATTACAGTTCCGATCCAGGATGGTTCTGTATTGAAAAATACCATATATTTCTTTAAAGCTTTTGCCTGTTCCTCTTTTGTATCGTACAATTTTCTGACAATCGGAATCATTGCATTTGTTGTTCCCAATGCCTGAAGACGTTCATAGTTATAACAGGTTTCACTGGAATACCCCAATAAAAAGTGCTTCACTAATTCTTTTTTCGTCAGCTGCCTTTCTCCTCTTGGTTTTTCCGCCTGAACATCTTCTGCAACAATTTCTTCTGCCTCCTGTGAATCTTCTTTTGCATTTGTATAGATATACATTAAGATTGCTACCAAGGCTGCAAACACTGTAATTGCCATCGTATCAATTTTTGCATAAATTGTTAAAAAGTATCCGATAAAGAAAAACGCCATAATTTTCTTTTTCCCCAGGAAACTTAACAACATTGCAATTCCCAATGCAGGCATTAAAGCACCAACAACATTTAATGCGTCAATCATCGGCTGCGGAATCGCTTCCAGCGCCTTTGTTGCAAAATCTCCTCCGAAATAAACTAATACAAATGCCGGAATACCGTAAAGTACGGCAGAGGTAAGTCCGGATGGTACATAGTTCATAAGACGAACTCCTCTGATATTTCCTTCTTCCAAATATTTATCCGCCTTATGTACCCAAAAACTATTGATGGTCATATAAGCCTGATTAATTAAAATTCCCAGCAGACTAAATGGAACGGCAAACGTTGGCGCAAGATTCGGAGATGCTCCGGAAATAATAGTCAACGCTGTACCAAAGATTCCCGCAACCATCAGATTTCCCGGCATGGTTCCTCCGGCAGTAATCCATCCAAGATATGTCAGCTGAATATAGGCCGCCGCCTGCATTCCTGTGATTGGTTCTCCCATAACAACTGCTACCAGGAAACCGGACCAGATTGGGTATAACCATGTTCGAGTAATTGCATGACTAAACCACCATTGGCTGCCAATTGCGATCAGTGCTACTAAAATTGCTGAAATTAACATATAATTCCTCCTTTTCGTTTCAACATTTTTAAGTTACTTCCATTGTAATCAATCCAATTTTCAGCTGCCATACCAGTTGTTTTCCATATATGTGGAACATATTCAGATCAACCATTTTTCTATTTTATAGGATATCATGAAAGAAGATTTTATCTTATTTGCAGGAGGTTTTTATTATGAAAGCAGTTGTCTATTTCGGAAAACATCAAGTAGATGTCACAGATTTTCCAGAGCCGCCATTAGAAGATCATGGTGTTAAAATCCGCGTGAAATATTGTGGACTTTGCGGAACCGATTTGCACAAATACGGAGGAAACGGCGGCTCTCGTCCTGTCGTTCCGCCGGTTGTCCTTGGACATGAAATTTCTGGAATTGTGGAAGAGGTTGGAGAAAAGGTAACAAGGTTTAAAAAAGGGGACCGTGTAACTGCCGATCCCAATTGGTTTTGTAAATGCTGCGATTTTTGTCAAAAAGGAGCGCCAAATCTGTGCAGTCACAGTCAGGGAGTCGTGAAAGGATTTGCTGAATTTATTTGCCCTCCTGAAGAAAATGTATACTCTATTCCTGATACATTATCATTAAGAGATGCTGCTCTTTCAGAACCCGTTTCCTGCTGTCTGCATGGGCTTGATTTACTGGATGCGCAGATCGGAGAAACTGCAGCAGTCATTGGTCTTGGCTCCATCGGAAGTATTATGACCGTCTTGCTTTCCAGACTTACATCTTCTAAAGTCCTTGTTTTTGACTCTGATCCTTCCAAAGAAGCTTTGGCCAAACAATTGGGCGCCACTGCCTTCATCCCTGTACTGCCAAATTTAAACACTCAGTCTCTCCCTCATATTGACAGAGTTATCGAATGTGTTGGTCTTCAAAGCACAGCCGAAATGGCATTTCATATTGCCGGAAAAGGCGCTGTCATTGTACTGTTCGGCGTTGGCGCAAAAAATAGTTATGCGAAATTGCCTTTGTATGAAACGTTCCAAAAAGAACTTACCATAAAAGCATCCTATCTTAATTTTGGAACCATGCAGCGAGCCATTGCCCTTCTGGATTCCGGTGTGCTTCCTGCAGATCTTTTCATCAGCGCCGAGCTTCCTCTGTCTCAGATTCCCGAAGAATTGGCATCTCAAAAAAACTTGAAAAAGGGAAAAGTGATTGCACGTTTATAAATCATATCAAAAGAACAAAGCAGACCTTGCTCCGCTTTGCGCGCTGATGTGCGGCTGCGAAAGCAGCTTTCCTCTGCACATGGTGTGATACCGCGGAGTATTTTTGTAATATAGGAAAGAAGGATGCCGCAGTACAGCATCCTTCTTTCCTCCTATTTCTCCTTTTCGGGATCTGATATAATTTTGGATTCCTTTAAAACTTCATCTGTATCAAAATCATACCATCTATCATTCTTCTCCATATCATCGACCATCTCCGGAAGCAAAATCATAATAATTACAATGCCGATTAGAATAATTAACGTTTCCACACTTCCCAGTCGATTTAGCCAATCTCCAACTAATCCCGCAACAAATCCCATATCCGGTTCAGAAAATGTCACAGAATAATCTGAAAAATCCCCTAAATAATTTAAAAAAATAACAGGAAGAAAAGACATCAAAATCCCATTGGAAAAACTCCCCAAGACCGCTCCTCTTCTTCCTCCCGTTGAATTTCCATACACTGCTGCCGTAGCTCCGCAAAAGAAATGTGGAATCACTCCCGGAATAATTACCGGCAAATCACATGCCAGCATAATACCCATGGACAATACGCCTGCCATAAATGAAGTAATGAAGCCCAAAATCAGAGCATTGGGAGCATATGTAAACAAAATTGGACAATCCACAGCTGCCTTGGCATTGGGAATCCAGTTGTCTGCAATTCCTTTCACTGCCGGCACGATTTCATTGATAAACCAGCGAATTCCGGTGATCACTACGGTAAACCCTACCGTAAATGTCAACGCTTCCATACCGGCAAACACAAGGAAATGTTTTCCCGCTGACAAATTTTGTTCTATATAATTTTTTCCGCAAACTATGGCTACTAAAACATAAATCAGCAGCATTGTAATAAATACTGTAATGGACGAGTCCCGCAAAAAGCTCAATTTTTTGGAAATTGTCATCTCTTCCGTAGATTTTGAATTTCCTCCATATATTTTTCCTAACCATGCAGCGATCAAATATGTTAAACTTCCAAAATGACCAATGGCAATGGAATCATTTTTGCAGATTTTTCTTGTATATGGCTGCAATACCGCCGGCGAAAGTACCATGGAAATTCCCAGCGTTAAAGACCCTATGACTAAAAAAACTCCATCGGAGACTTTTGCCCCTTTTAATATCACTGTGATCAGGGCCGCCATATATAAAATTTCCTGTCCCGTGACAAAAACATAGCGAAATTTTGTAATTCTTGCTAATATTAAATTCACAAACATCCCTATAAACATAATAATCGCAATCTGCATTCCGTATTGATCAATGGCAATCCCTGTCACTCCCTCTACACTTAAAATTGTCCCGGATACATGGAACCCGTATTGAAACATTTTCCCAAATCCATCCACACAATCTGCAATAATGTTTCCGCCTATGCTAATAATCATAAACCCGATCATAGACTTTACAGTTCCTTTGATTATGCTGTCAAAATCCTTTTTTTGAAGAAGCAGCCCTGCAAAAACAATCATTCCGACAATCACCGCCGGTTCCAGCATGAAATCCTTTAGCATCTTTAACATATTATCACCACCGCACACTTTCCGTATCTTATATGTGATTTATAAGCTCCTCAACCAGCTTTTCCTCCAGCTCTTTCAAATCAATGAGAGAATCTAAAATCACGAGGTTTTTTACTGGCGGGATACTGTCCCTCAAATCTTTTGGAATCACAAAATAGTCCGCATCCATTTCGTTCATCTCATAAACTGCGCAGTGACATGTTTCAAATTCATCCTCCCATCCAAGCTTAAATAATATCTCTTGAATGTTCATCTCCACTAAAAAACTGGATCCCAAACCAGTACTACATACTGTCATAATCTTTTTCTTCATTTTCTAACTCCATTATTTTTATAATGTCTTTCCCACTTTTTGCCATATGTATTTTCCATAAAATATCATTCCGTGAACATACTGCTGCAATTTTTTTCATCAATTCAAAATGATCATTTTTATTTCTTGCAGCCAATGTAAAAAAAAGATTTACCTTATTGCCCTTAAAATCTACCGAATTATTTAATTTTAAAATGCATAGTCCGGTTTCCAATGCTCCGTCTTCCGTCCTTGCATGGGGCATGCAGACTCCTTCTCCAAGATAAAAATACCCTCCATAAACCTTAATATTATTTATAATTGCCTGATAGTAGCGTTCTGTGACAATTTTTTGTTTTAATAATACTTTACAGGTTGTACGAATTGCCGCTTCATAATTTGGAACCGTATCTAATGTAACAACATAAATCGATTCGCTATTTCTGATTTTCATTTAATGTGATCTCCATAAAATCTTTATATGAATTTACATTTTTCATTTTTTCAATGTTATCTCCACTTGTTAATATCCGAACCAAATTCACTAAATTTTCGCTTTCTGCCGTATTTCCCAAAACAATAATAACCTTTACATCAACTTTGGATTTGCTGCCAAATTCAATTGTATTACCTAACTTTAAAAAACTAATACAATCTTTTCTGACCAGCTCTCTTTTTCCATGAACAAATGCTATTTCCGGTACAAACACCATATAATTCCCCATTGTATAAACAGTCTGAATCATATCGTCTACATATTCTTCTTTTATAAAACCCGCTTCCACCAGTGGTTTTGCTGCAGCTGCTATTGCTTCCTCCCAATTTTCTATTTCTAAATTAAATTGGCAGAACTTCTCGTCCAACAATCGACACATATCCGTAATCATCGGCTGCTGAATTTGAGCTGCTAAATATTCGTTCTTTTTGTTATAAATTGATGCAGAAATAACTTTTTTCATTCGTTCAATATCCGAAGCCCTTAATAGCGGGTTTACCAAAATCACCCTGCAGCCTTTGACTTCGATGGGTACGGTACTAATGACAAGATCTACCTGACTTTCCAGATTGCCTTTGATGATGTCATTGGCTCTATAAATTCTTTCAATTTGTATACTCGGAAACGCTTCATTAATTTTTTGCCTCAAAAGCACTGATGTTGCTGTTCCTCCATTGCAGACCAATGCCGCTTTCGGAAATAAGTTTCGTCCGAGATTCTCTTGAAACAGTACTTCAAAATACATCGTTGTATATGCTATCTCTTCATCCGGAAATTCCACTCCTAACATCTTCTCATTTTTTTTGATAATTTTCTCTGTAATCTCATACATAAACGCATGCGAATATTGTATATCTTTCAAAAAAGGATTTTCAATTTTAATATGATTTTGTAACCGGAAGACTGCAACCTTCAAATGCAATATAATTTGTGTGATTAAATCATCTTCCAATGGAATCTCTATCTCTAAATAATTACAGAAATCTTTGATCAGACTTTTTGTTACTAATTTTACTCTTCGATCTTCTTTTGTCTTTCCCTGAAAATCATAGGATACAATCTTCGTGCTTTTCAATAAAATAAGAAAATAATATAAATCCCCTTCTGTCACTTTCACCTCTGTAGTTTCTTCCAAGATGCTCTTCACGCACAAATAGTCATCCAACTCAACACATTCTTTTCCGCACTGAATATGAAATCCTTTCGCACATCTGCATAGTGAAATCATCAACATCCCTTCTAGTTCATGAAGAGAATCATCCGCGAATTTCAGTTCCATCCTCTGTTCCACTTTATTTATAATTTTTCTGATGGAGTTCCTATGATAAATAGAATTCTTTTCCACAAAACCCAAGATGTCTACTTCACTCTCTTTTAGCATTCTAATGTATATATTAAATATCGCATTACGAATCACCTCTTCGTTGCCTTCCAGAGTCAGGCCATAATAGGCTTGCCGAATTAAACGAATTCCATAATACTGCAAAATCTCTTCTACCTCTTTCAAATCTTGTACAATGGTATTCTTGCTTACTTCTAATTTTTCTGCCGCTACTTCTATTGTAATTTTCCCATAGACACTTAACAAAACAATAATCATAGTTCCACGCTCTTCTTTTGAATATACCTTCAAACTATGATCTTTCATCAATCTATCAATATTTATATTTTGATTATTTATGAGTTTGATTCCATAATGCGGTTTTCTTATCATCTCGATTGGCTGATCTTTCATAAAATACTGAATCATATCCAGATCATTGCGAATCGATCTGCTGCTTACCTGAAACTTTTTTGCCAATTCCTTTGTCGTCATATACTCTGTATTATCACTTAATGTTTTTAATATTTGAATTTGTCTATTACTCAGCAAAATAAAGCTCCTTCTCCCTATCTTCCGTTACTAAATCATGTTACAGTCTAGCACATTCATTTCTCCCGTGCTATTCCAAATTTCTTCCACATATTCGGAAATATAGAAAAAATCATTTTCATATCTTGATGAGTTTTTGGAACAAAAAAATGCCCTTTTTACTTGTGTTCCAAGTAAAAAGGGCATTGTTCATTATTTTGCCGCAGTATATATTTTTACCAGATCTTCCGCTGTTAATTTTTTAAATGCTCCCAATGGCGCAGTATCATGATTAGTCGCTTTTTCTGCCATTTCCCGAATCTGTTCGTCCGATGGCTCAACTCCCAATTCTCTCATATTCGTCGGCATATGTATCTCCCGGTAAAAATTCTCCACTGCCTCGATACCAGCAATGGCAGTTTTCCGAGCATCTCCCCGATCACTGACACCCATCACATTTTTAGCAAACTGTTCAAAGCGTTCCGGTTTTTCATCCATCACATACCTTGCCCAGCTTCCCCAGACTGCCGCTAACCCTGCTCCATGAGCCACGTCAAACATACCTCCGATTTCATGCTCGATTAAATGGGTTGCCCAGTCTCCTCCGTTGGTTCCGCATCCGGTTAATCCATTATGGGACAAAGAGCCGCACCACATAATTTCAGCTCTCGCTTCATAATTTTTCGGATCCTCGCATAAGATTTTCGCATACTTCATTACCTTCTTCATTACATCTTCTGCAATAGCATCGGTAATCTCCATGGTATCTTCCAATACAAAATAGCGTTCCATGGTATGCATCATAATATCCGCACAGCCGCACTGTGTCTGATAATCCGGAAGAGTGTAAGTGATCTCGGGATTCATAACAGCAAACTTACATCTCGCAAGGTCTGTATCCAGCGCTTTCTTATACCATCCGTCCTCATTGGTAATAACGCAGGAATTACTCATTTCACTGCCTGCTGCTGCAATGGTAAGAATGGTTCCGATTGGATAACATGCTTTTGGTCTGGCTTTTCCCGTAAATAAATCCCATACATCAACTTCAGGATTGCCAAGTCCATACCCGATTGCCTTTGCCGAGTCGATGACGCTTCCTCCGCCAACTGCTAAAATAAAATCAACCTCTTCTTTTCTGCAGAGCTCGATCCCTTCATATACCTTGGAAATCCTTGGGTTTGGCACAACTCCTCCCAGTGTAACATACTGCACATCATAATCTTCTAAAGCACTGCACACTCTGTCTAAAAGCCCTGATTTCTTAGCGCTCTGTCCTCCATAATGTACCAGCACTTTTTTACATCCTTCTTTTTTTACAAGAGCTCCCGTTTTCAGCTCTGCATCTTTTCCAAACACCACTTTCGTCGGGGTAAAATACTGAAAATTTAACATGAAAAAACCTCCAATTCTAATTTTATGATTCTATCATAACACAAAACACTTCAAAAGTACATATTATTACACATTTATTCACATTTTCACACAGTTATATCTTTTATGTGCAAAGTGGTTCGTGATATAGGAACATGAAAACATTTCTACATCACAAAGAAATTCCCTGTAAAAGCAACTGCACAAATTCAGTGCAAAAGCCGTCTTACAGGGAATTCATAGGTCATATTTTACTGTACACTTTTTTCAAATGCCTGAATCATCAAAGATGCCACTTTTGCGCCTGGATCTTCAAGACTTCTGGAAGCCTCTCCTCTGGTTGCCGCGCGTCCATGAACAGCCAACATGGTAGTCGTTGCCTTGAACCCTTCCTCCGCAGCTTTGGCAGCCTTTGAAGCCATCTCTGCCAGAGATGCACCCTCAGCCAGAGATGTTTTCAGGCTCTCCACTGCCGGATGAATTCCGTCAAGGAATGTTTTATCTCCTACTTTTGCACCTCCAAGCTTGGCTACTCCTGCCTCATATGATTCAAAAATCTGAACGATGTCCGCATCTTCTAACGTTTCTTTTCCTTTTAGATCTTTTCCTGCCTGTTTTAAACCAGTTGCCATCAAAGATCCCATCGTAGAAGGAACTTTATTTGCCATTGCCTTACCGGCTGCAAATAATAATTTTCCTGCATCGCTGATCGCTCCATCACAAACAGCATCATAGGCTGCCTTAAATCCGTCTGTCATTGTAAGTCCTAAATCTCCGTCTCCTACAATTCCATCCATCTCAATCAGCTTTTCTTTATTCTCAGCCATAATATCGCTGATTTCTTTTAACAGTTTAATTAAATAAGAAGTCTCCATATTTCATGCCTCCTAAACCTGTTTGAAGAACGGTGTGTCAACCGGATGATCAATATATTCTTTCAATTCCTCATCTAATTTCAGCAGGGAAATAGAGAAGCCTGCCATCTCAATTGCAGTTGCATATTCGCCCACATAATATTTGTAAACACTGATTCCTTTTTCCTCCAGAACCTGGTTAATACGACGAGTCACAATATACTGTTCATCCAGCGGAGTAGCTCCCAATCCATTGACCAGAACTGCCACTTCATCTCCATTTTCATATGGAAGATCTGCTACAATTTTTTCTAACATTTCATCGACAATCTGATCTGCCGGTTCCAACTTTCCGCGGCGGATTCCCGGTTCTCCGTGAATTCCCATTCCGATTTCCATTTCATCGTCTGCGATCTCAAAACTTGGTTTTCCAACTCTCGGAACAGTACATGGAGTTAATGCAACTCCCATTGTACGAACATTATTGTTTGCTTTATCTGCAACACGCTTTACTTCTTCCAAAGAGAGCATTTTATCTGCCGCTGCTCCCGCACATTTGTAGACGAAGAAGATTCCTGCAACGCCACGGCGAGTACTTTTTTCTCCCGGTGCAGACGGTCCTGCTGATGCCACATCATCGGCTCCGAGAACTTCCGCTGTTTCAATATCGTCTTCCATTTCAACTTCATCGGCTGCCGGACGGAATGTAAAAATATCTCCATTATAGTTTCCATAAATATAGAGAACTCCTGCACCCTGATCCGCATCTCTTGTAAGTGCAACTGCCTGATCTACACTTGGAGACTGGAAAACGTCTCCAACTGCACATCCGTCGATCATTCCTTTTCCCACATATCCAAGGAACAATGGAAGATGTCCGGAGCCGCCGCCTGTGACAATTCCGACTTTTCCTTCTTTTTTATGTTTGGTAACGAGAACCTGTAAATCTCCATCTACACATTCAAGATCCTCTTTATGTGCAATGTAAATTCCTTCTAACATTTCTTTGATATAGTTATCCGGCTGATTGATAATCTTTTTCATCGCATTTCTCCTTCTTATGATGTACTATTTCTCTGGAAATTTGATTTGAGATGGATATTCCCATTTCTGTAATTCTTCCGGCGGGAAGAAATAAGGTTCTTCACCCTGACCTGCACAAAGTGCATTGAAATAAAGTTGTGCCAATTCTTCAATATAAGCAGCTCTTAAATATGCGTCATAGATATCTCCCTGAGATACCGCAACTGCTCCATGCCCCTGTAATAAGAAAACATCTGCTTCCTGAACAGGCTCAATTACACTGTCAGATAAATCTGTTGTTCCCGGACGTCCGTAAGGAGCTACCGGAATTCTTGATTTTGTAACGCCTAAGTTGGCAATTTCATATACGACTGCAGGAATTGGTTTGTTCAATACTGCAAAAGTTGTTGCATACATAGAATGCGTATGACAAATAGAGTTCACATCCGGTCTGGTTTTATAAATCTGAAGATGCATTAAGGATTCACTTGTCGGACGAAGCCCTGATTGATTTTCAATCACATTTGCATCTAAATCCAAAACAACCATATCTCTTGCTGTTAACAACTCTCTGTCCACTTGAGTCGGTGTAATCACTACATATCCTGTTTCAGGATCTCTGGCACTTAAGTTTCCAGATAAATGTTTGCATAATCCTTCTGTCTGTGCACGTTTTGCCATAGCAACAACATCTTTTTTTAATGATTCTAACATTTTACTTCTCCTTTTCTTCTTTTTGAATTAGGTCTAAAATCTCCTGCGGCTCTTTCGCTTTCTTTAACTGCCGCAAAATCTTCTTATCTTCTAAAATATAGTTCAGCTGTTCTAAAACCTCCAGATGCTTTGTGGGATCCGGCGTGCCGATCATAATAATCACATCCGCCTGCATATATCCTGCCACGTCTGTGCGCCCCGGCATTGTAAGAAGAGATAAGCACACCCTTTTTGCACCGTCATCCACTCCTGCATGAGCAATAATCACTCCATCTGCAATCATAATAAAAGGCTTATCACTTTTAATATTGGAAATGGCTTTTTGGACATATTTTTCTGTTATATCCCCACGCTGAATCAACGGTTGCGCCACCTGACGAATGGCTTCCTCCCACGGAAGAATTTCTTTGGATACCTGAATGGTTTCTCCAACCAAGACATCTTTTAACCCGATCTGAAGCCGCGTACTGAGATCTCTCATTCGCTCCGTCTCCAATTCAGGATTCAATGCATTGGCAAATTCTCTCTTTAAGCCTTCTTCATCCGTAATGTCCGCATATTTTCTCACAATATTCAGTAAGGTGATCACATCCAGCTTATGAGGAATCACTCCGACCAGCTCTCCCATCACGTTTTCCCGAAACTTCATCTTGGAGGTCTCATCCAGGAAAGGTTTCACAACAAACTGTTTCTTCGTTGTCTCAAGTCTCACCATCGTAAATACAATGTCAAACTTTGTTTCATCGTAATCTGCAAAATCCCGCATTGACAGGCAAGTAATGAAATCAATTTCGGGGAACAGTTCTTTTAACGTAAAATAGAGAAAATTAGAAACTGAGATTCCATTGGCGCAGACAACCACCGCTCTCTTCTTTGTCTCTGAAAGTTCCAAAATTCCTTCTCTCCGAAGCCACGCTCCGAAGAGTGCCGTAATATAAACCAACTCTTCATCCGGCATTTGGGCTCCGATCAATTTTTCAAAAGGTCCTATGGACTTACGAACAACTGCGTGAAGAGCTTCATACTGCGGAAGAACCATATCAAGGATGCTCTGTTCTATATGATAATGATACTTCATTCGATAATAAGCCGGCTTAATATGCTGGAACAATGCCTCCAACAGCATGTCCCGCTCATTGATGGTAACACAGATCAAATTTTCAAAATTGACAATCACCTCTTCGGATGCTTTCATCAATTCTTCTTCCTGCGAGGAATCTGTAATTTGCAGACCATGAAAATTTGAAATCTGAATCTGTGCCGTCAAAAACAACTTCTCTGTCTGCCATGTAATATCGTACTCCTTTGCAAATTCCAGCATTACAGAATACTCCTTTGTTCCTGCAATATGCTGGAATGTTTCCGGGAGCTCTCGAATAATTCGATCTTTCTGCGTGCGAAGAATAATAAGACATAAAATTAATGGCAGCTCTTTCAACCGCTCGTCTGTAAACCGGACCTGCAGACGTTCTTCAATGATCATAATATGTTTTTCCATCTGGTCCATCATATCCTGACTGATTCTGCAAATATCCATAATGGTTTCTTTTCCTTTTGGAATCTTTAAAATCCCCCGAACCGAAGTAATCATCATCTCTCGCTTGGAAAACTCACTTCCCACAAGATGATATCCCTCCTGACGGCTGTAGGATACTTCCAGATGATATTCCTCAAGCTTTTGCTCCAGCTTCTTAAGGTCTGTTAAAAATGTATTTTTGCTGATTTCCAGTTCTGATGTGAAATGATATATGGACAGCTCTTCCCGTATGCACAAAAGCATAAGAAAAATTAAAAAGCCCCGTTCCTTATCAGCATAAATATAGGTTGTTCCACCGCCGATTTCCTCTGTCTGATACTGCTCTAATACTGCAATCGGTATGATAAATTTTCCTGTTCTAAGACGTTCGATTTTCGGCATCCCATTGTCCTGCAGATAATCGTTGATTTTCTCAATCGTATAGCTTAGCTGCTTTCTGGATAGCTGTAAAGACGCTTCTACTTCTTTTCCCGTGATCGCTGGATTATTCACAATTGTTTTAAGAACAGTATAACCTCTTTCATCTAAATACAATGGTACACCTCTTTCAAAGATTCTTATATTTCGATTCCTGGTGATTTGGCTTCATAATCCAACAGCTCTTTTAATTCATCGTCCAGCTCCATCACAGTCAGAGCCGCTCCGTTCATATCCAGAGATGTCACATAATCTCCAATCAGGACTTTATAAACATTTAATCCCTGCTCTTTCAGATACGCTTCTACTTCATCATAAAGAACATAAAGCTCCATCAATGGTGTTGCCCCAAGTCCTGAAAGCAGAACTGCGACTTCGGCTCCTTTTTCCGGTTCCAGATCATCAATGACGCTTTTTGCCATATCGACGGCGATCTCCTTGGCTGGTTTTAATTTCTGCACATTGATCCCAGGCTCTCCATGATGACCGATTCCAAATTCCATATTGCCCTCTGCAATTTGGAAATTGGAATGTCCCACCGCCGGAATTGCACAAGGTTCCAGCCCTACGCAAATACTTCTCGTATGATCCACTGCCTTTTGCGCTGCCTCAATTACTTCATCCAGAGTTCCGCCAAGAGCTGCTTTCGCACCTCCGATCTTCCACATAAACACACCGCCGGCAATTCCATGGCGTTTCTCTTTTGTCTCCTTTGGAGAAGACGCTACATCATCATTGGCTGTTACAAATTTTACAGTTACACCTTGCTTCTTCGCTTTGCGGACTGCCATCTTTACATTCATATTATCACCAGCATAATTCCCAAATAAACATGCAACACCTTTTCCGGAATCTGCTGCCATAAATGCATCGTAGAATGCTTGAGCAGAAGGTGAGGAAAAAACCTCACCTACTGCTACCGCATCCATCATATTCTTTCCGACATAGCCAAGAAACGCAGGTTCATGTCCGCTTCCGCCTCCGGTCACAAGACCCACCTTGCCTTCCACCGGTGCATCCACATACTGCACAACCCGATCATTTGTTTCAGAACGTTTAATCAAATCTCTGTGAGCTTTCACAAAACCCTTTACCATATCCTCTACAATGTAATCCGGATCATTCACAAATCTCTGCATACGAAAACCTCATTTCTTTTAAATGTCAATCGTTTATGTAAACTATGTTCAAAGAAATAACTCTAGTTGATTTCTCTTCCTTCTTTTTCTTCTTTTCCAAGATATTTGTACAGTGCTACAAAACATACAACAAAGATAACGCACAGAACTAATGGCAGGAAGTTTCCGTCCATAATCTTAAATACATGAGAGAATGCATAAGTCTGGATCGGACCATCAATGGATGAGCAGGAGATTAATTCTCCGGCTTTTAAGCTGACAGCTCCTGTAGAGCGAGCCAGATCAGAGATAAATGGTGCCATTACAGTTCCAACCCAAAGGTAAGCCGGTGCAAACAGGGTTACCAAAATTAACATACGGATAATGTTTCCGCCTGTTACAAGGAACGCTGCCACTGCAATTGCGTTGTTGATGATACCTGCAAACGGAAGAATTTCATTTCCAGGCAGGAACATAGAGAACAATAAAGTTACAGGAATTGCCCAGAATACTGCCAGCCAGATCTCATTGGCGCCGCCCATAAACGGCCAGTCAAGACCAACAACTAAAGTTCTGTCATCAAATTTCTTATTCATAAATGCACTAATTGCAGAAGAAATCGGCTCCAATGCCATCATGAAATATTTAGAAATTACAGGGAACAATGTCAAAGATGCTGCTGCCTGAATACCTAAAGTCAATGTTTTTGCCACATCATATCTTGCTAAAATACCGAAAATCACACCAAGAATAAATCCTAATACATGAGATTCCGCAAAGATACCAATTTTATCTTTTAATGCCGCTGCATCAAAACGTTTGTTTAATGCAGGAATTTTCTTTAATACACAGTCGATCGGGAACATGAAAATACTTGTGAATCCCATTTTATGTGTACATGTTACACCAGGAATTCCAGACAATTTTTCAATACGATACTGATACATATCTGCCATCTTTAACTCGAAGATGATCTGAATTCCAGCCATTACAAAAGCAATTGCGATAGATGCCGCTGTTCCGAAATATGGTTTGCAAACAGCTGCCACTGCAACACCGGTAAAGATTTTACCCCAAACATTCCAAAGATCGGCATTGAATGTTTTGGTCTTGTTGATGATTAACATTACAATGTTGATACCAATCATCAATGGGAACATTAAAAATGCATATGGCCATGACCAGGCGATTGCAGAAAGAGTTGTCCAACCACCGTCTACAATCGGTAAGTTAATTCCCGTACTCTTTAACATTGCTTCTGCTGCCGGTCCAATCGCACCTGACATAAAGCTAATCAACATTGACATACCGGTAAAAGCTACACCAAGCGTAATACCTGCGGAAATCGCATCCTTCAATTTCATTCCTACGATTAATCCGGCAATAATAATAATGATCGGTACAAAGATGGCCGCACCTAAGCCCAAAATCCAATTAATAACGTCTCCTAAAACACTCATATAATTCTCCTTTTCTCTCTTTTAAAAAATCAGCTGCAATGAATTCATCTATGCATTGACTGCATCAACTAATTTCTTAAATTCTGCATCCTGACCTACTCCTGTTAAAAATGCGATACCATTGATGACAGGAATCGGATATTCCTTATCAACTTTTGTAATTGCAATATAAGCAACACTTCCGGCAATGTAACGGTCTACAGACTTAATATCCACCGCAAGAACTTCTGCCGGAATATTATTTTCCTTTAAAAGACGGTTTACCTTACTTGCCACTGTCTGTGATGTTGCCACTCCGCTTCCGCATGCTACGACGATCTGTTTCATTTTAAAAACCTTCCTTTCTTTGTATGAAAATGAATCTTAAAAGTTTAAAGACCTTCCATGGAAAGCACCGCTTCCATATATTCGTCTTCTGTTTCTGCATTCACCAGCTTGTCCATAATTTCAGGATTTTGGAAATTGGTTACAAGAACCTGTAAAAGCTCTACATGCTCATTGGAACCACTCTCATCTCCGTGACCTCCCAGGAAGCCAAGCATGAAAATAAACTTTACGTCATGCTCCACATCATTATTTGCCATCTCGCACCATTTGATTGGACGTTTCAATCTGGTACATGCGATAAATGGTTTTATGATGTGCTCTGGATCTGCGTGAGGAATTGCGACCGGATACGGTTCTACCGGAAGTGCTGTAGGAAACTTTGCTTCACGAGTCTTAATCGCTTCAGTAAAAGTTTCTTTTGCATATCCAAGATCAATAAGTTTTGCTGTCATCTTGTCAAAAAATTCTGTCTGATCTGCGACTTCCCAGTCTAACTGAATCAGCTCTTTGTAAATTGTGTCGCGATTTGCCACTTCTTATCACTCTCCTTTTCTCTTTGTTCAGGATCACTGCAGCATTTGCTGTTTTTTCTGTTCCTGTTGATACTTTTATTATATTTGATCACTTTTCTACCTACAATCCAAATTAGGTCCAAAAAATGCGTCACCCATTGCTCATTCCTGTGATGTGCATTTCTTTTGCTCAACATTGGTCAAATATAAACATTCTATAAAATTCTATAAATTCTTTCTTACCACATCTGCTGCAGTACGTCTGTCAGGGTCTCAGGCAAGCCCGTACTTTGGCTCAGCACGATCAGAACAAAGCACAGTGTTTTATAATATAGGCACGTCAAAACTTTCCTAATATTACAAATCGAGTATGAGAAATTCCTCTTA